>JACRPV010000067.1 GCA_016223015.1 Geobacter sp.
ACGTACCGGGCGGGGAATTACACGCTTTGCTTCCAGTGCCACGGGAAGACCGCGACGGCCGCGGACAACATCACCCGCTACTATCCCACGGCGGCGGGCGGGGACAACACGGACAGCCCGAACACGACGAACGCCGGCCACAACATAAAGACCGCAGGCGGGTACCTGCCGCAATATGCGGCGCTGCCGTGCTACGACTGCCACGTGACGCACGGGAGCAAGAACTTGAACACGCAGCTTAAAAGCGACCAGACCGAGCGCGGCTGGAGCAGCCTTGGGGATACGAAGTTCGGTAGCACCCCGTCGGACAACGCGGCGGACAACAACAGCCGCCGGTTCTGCTTCGGGTGCCACGTGGCCTCGGACGGCTCCGGGACGTCGACGGTGGAGAACCTGTCGCAGGCCGGGTCGAACAAGTTGAAGCTCCCATCGACGTACGGGATCGAGGAGCACAAGGCTTCCGGCGGCCAGGGATGCCAGCGGTGCCACTACGGAAGGAACTACAACGACAACACGTACGGGCCTCACTATCCTGCGACGGGGCTTTGCGACACGTGCCACGAGAGCCAGGGGACCAAATCGGCCGCGGCCGTTTCGTATAACGGCGGGCACAAAAAGCACGTTGACAACACGACGTACCGGTTCGCGTGCAAGGAATGCCACAGCTGGACGAAAGGGTCCGGCCAGGCCGTTCACAAGAACGACAACAGCGCCACGGCGATCCACGCCGAGGTCGCGTTCGACAACCAGGGCTCCTCCAACTGGGACAACATCTATTACGCGGTCTCGACGGCGTACAAGTACCGTTCTTTGTATACGAACCCGTACGGTGTGAACCTGGGATCGCCGTCCTGGTCGGGCGGCGTGGACAACGGAACGGATGCGAAGCAGTCGCTTGTAAAGTGGAAGAACGGTTCGTGCAGCAACGTGTGGTGCCACAGCACGGCCTATTCGGACAACGTGGCCAGGACCGTTGCGTGGGTGGAGGGAGGGCTTCCTTCCGATTGCACCGGATGCCACGGCGGCGGCTCGGGCGTGGCGGCTGCGAGCCGTATGGGTGCGGCGAACAACGGGTCCCAGGCGCACCTGGCGCACATAAACTCGAACCTTAAGTGCTACAAGTGCCACTACGGCACGGTCACGCCGACCTCCCAGGACAACGTGATCGCCGTTTACGACAACCACGTCAACGGCGTAAAGAACGTGCGGCTGGCGTCCGACGTGGGCGGGACGTATGACAACTCGAACAAGACCTGCTCCGCGACCTATTGCCATGGAACTCCCGCTCCGCTGCCCGATTGGGACAACGTGTCTACGGTGTCGGGATGCTCGTCCTGCCACCCGAGCCAGGGTGCGGGCAGCGGTACCGCAACCTATACCGGGGCGCACGCCAAACACGCGGACAATGCGGCCGGCGGCCGGTACCTGTTCGCCTGCGAGGCGTGCCACGCGCGGAGTGCGGCAAGTCAGGCAAACGGCGTCCACGCCGGCGGGGACGACAACACAAGCGGCCCAAGGACCGTGGATCTGAAGTTCACTGACAACATCTTCAGTTCCTGGACCTACGACGCGGGGAGCCGGACCTACCGATCCTTCGATTTCTGGACCAATCCTTACGGCGCCGCGGCGCCCTCGCCCGGCTACGCCGACAATTCGGCGCTTGGCGGGACGGACACGCAGAACGGAAGCATTACCTGGACGATAGGGAACTGCTCGAACGTCTGGTGCCATTCCAACGCGAATCCGGCATCGTCGGGTGGCGGGGCCAACACTTACCGGAGTCCTTCCTGGGCGGGGAGCGTGGCTTGCACGTCGTGCCACCTTGGCCGAGACACATACGCGAACATGGGTGCGGCGTCCGACCGGTTGA
>JACRPV010000023.1 GCA_016223015.1 Geobacter sp.
CGTTCCCCCCCTCGGCGATCCGGAGGCCGACCCCGCTGTTCTGGGAAATATCGTTGCCGTTGACCCGCAGGCGGCTTCCCACCAGGTGCAGCCCTGCCTCGCGGTTGTTGAGGAAGCGGCAGTAGGAGATCGCCCCCTCGCAGCCATTCAGACGCATGCCGGTGCCGTTGACCGTGAAGCTGCTGCCGGAGGCCTGCAGCCGGGTATTGTCGGCCGTGAGCGCGGTCTTGTCGTTACCGTAGAGCGTCGCACTGGCAAGATAAAGAGAGCCGCCGCTCACCACCATCCCCTGGCGGTTGCTGGAGATGCTCGTGTCACGCAGTTCGAGCTCGCTCTCCACCGCGCGCACCCCCACGCCGCAGCCGCTCACCCCGCTTCCGGCAATGCCGGCAAAGGCATCCCTGAAGGAGAGACCGGTCTCGCACGATGCCAGGGTCAGTGAGTGCAGGGTAACCTGGGCAAAGAGCGCCTGCAGGCCGTTGACGGCCCCCTCGATGCGGCACTCCTCCATGATGTTCTTCTTGTCGCTGGCCAGGAGCACGATCCCCTGCCAGTCACCTGCTGCGGGATTCCGAAAGGCCGAAGCGAACAGGATCGGCTGATCGCTGTTCCCCGCCGCCACCAGCCGTCCCTGCACCAGCAGGCCACCCTTCCCCCCCTCGGCGGAGACAAAGCGGACCGTGGTGCCGGCCTCCACCCGCAGGGTCACCTGCGGCGGAACCGTCACCCATCCCTCGACCTGCACCAGCCCCCGCCAGACCGTATCCTCGGCAAGGGTGACGTTGCGGCAGGAAAAATCCGGCTTTTCCACAAGGGCACTGGTTCGGTCGCCAGTCGGGGCCTCCCCGGACCGCTCCCGTGCGGGGAGCGGCGCCGGCTGGACCGGCGGGGCAACGGGAGCAGCATCGATTGCCGGCGCAAGGGGCGGCGGCACCGGAGCAACAGGCGAAGAGACAGCAGACGGTACAGCCTGCGCGGCAGGCGTTGCGGCACGGTCGTTGGCCCGGTCATTGGCCGGGTCCACCGTCGCTTTGGCCGGCACCGGTGCCGGCTGCGGCCGCACCCCGCTCAGGAGATCCAGGCTGCAGGCCGTCAGGCTCAACGCCGCACAAGCAACAAGGAAACGTTTCAACCAGCACTTCGTCATGGTCACCTTCCGCGGCAGCGCCTCTGCCGTCTCCTTCTGTCGCAATCCGAGCCTCACCGGCGGTCCTGCGACCGCCGTAGAAAAGCTGTGTGGTTGTAGCACAAAATCCGTTCCTTGTAAATCAGCTACCCCGGAGCAGAACCTCTCTATTCGCCAGTTTGCCAAACGAATCAAGCGGTTAGATTTTTTCCCGGCTACCCCCTTGACACGCCATAGATGTTGTGGTTAATTGCAATGCGTGCCACTAAATATTGTGGCAACCTACCAAACCGACAGCAAGGAGATCAACACCCATGGCAAAGGCACAACCGGCTACCAAGAGCATCGCAACCATCCCCGGCCTCTCCCCGAACGCTCGCACCGTCCTGGAAAAGCGCTACCTGAAGCGCGACAAGGACGGCAAGCCGCTGGAAGGGCCGGTGGACATGTTCCGGAGGGTAGCCGACACCATTGCCTCAGCCGACAGGGTTTTCGACAAGAAGGCCGACGTGAGCGCCTTAAGCGACGCCTTCTACCATGTCATGACCGGTTTCGAGTTCCTTCCCAACTCGCCGACCCTGATGAACGCCGGCCGGGAACTGGGCCAGCTCTCCGCCTGCTTCGTCCTGCCGGTGGGGGACTCCATGGAGGAGATCTTCGAAGCGGTCAAGCATACCGCCCTGATCCACAAGTCGGGCGGCGGCACCGGCTTCTCCTTCTCGCGCCTGCGGCCGGCCA
>JACRPV010000024.1:0-6958 GCA_016223015.1 Geobacter sp.
GCTCTGCAGCCTGTTTCTAAAGCCGGAAGAAGAAAAAGACAGCAGGATCATGGCCTATGCGAAGAGCCAGTATCTGCCGCTGCTGGAGTATGCGCTGGACAAGAAAAAGGTGGTCCTCGGCATCGCCGGGGGGCTGCTGGTTGTCTCGTTGTTCCTGGTGACGAAGCTGGGATCGGAGTTCATCCCGATCATGGACGAGGGTTCATTTGACATGGACATCTCCATGCTTCCGGGTGTCTCTCTGGCCAAGGCGACGGAAGTCAATCAACAGGCTGCTGCCAAGCTGAAGAAGTTTGATGAGTTGGATGTGGTCATCGGTCGCATCGGCCAGACCGGCGTTGCCCTGGATACCCGGGGTGTGGACAAAACCGGGTACGTCGGGGTGTTCAAACCGAAGAGCGAATGGAAGAGGGATATATCGAAGGAGGAACTGACCAACGAGATGCGTGAGTCGCTGGAGACCATCCCGGGGATCAGCTTCGGCTTCAGCCAACCGATTCAGTGCCGAATCGACGAACTGGTGGCCGGTACCCGAGCGCAGCTGATCGTCAAGCTGTTCGGCGATGATTTGGATGTTTTGCGGGACAAGTCGGCGGAAATCGCCAAGGTTCTCTCCACTGTCAGGGGTGGAACCGACTTGAATACCGAAAAGGTCTCGGGACAGCCGTACCTGACCGTCACCATCGACAGGGCGAAAATCGCCCGCTATGGCCTGAATATCAGTGATGTGCAGAATGTCATCGAAATAGCGGTGGCCGGCAAGGCTGCCTCCACCTTCTATGAGGTAAACCGGGGCTTCGACATCACCGTCAGGCTGCCGGAGGAAAAAAGAAATTCTCTGGAAACCATAAAGAACCTGCTGATCACCACCAAATCGGGGATGAACATCCCGCTCGAACAGCTGTCCGAGGTGAAGATGGTAGAAGGACCGGTGCAGATCAGCCGTCAAGACGGAGTGCGCCGGATCGGCATCGAGATGAACGTCACCGGCCGGGACATGGGCAGTTTTGTCGCCGAGGCAAAACAGAAGATCAAGGGCCAGGTCAAGCTGCCCGCCGGGTACTATCTCACCTGGGGCGGCCAGTTTGAAAATCAGCAGCGGGCCATGAACAAGCTGATGATCATCGGCCCGGTGGCCATCGGGCTGATTCTGCTGCTGCTCTACGTCACTTTCCGCTCGATCCGTCTGGCACTGCTGGTCATCTCCAATCTGCCGTTCGCGTTGATCGGCGGTATCTTCTCTCTCTTCCTTTCCGGCCAGTACCTCTCTGTCCCGGCGTCGGTAGGCTTCATCGTTCTTTTCGGGGTGGCGGTACTGAACGGTCTGGTCATGGTATCGCGCATATCGCAGCTCAGGGATGAGGGAATGGAACTCGGTGAGGCCATCAGAAAAGGTGCCATTGATCGTCTGCGACCAGTGCTGATGACCGCTTCCATCGCCATCTTCAGCTTGATGCCGATGCTCCTTGCCTCAGGCACCGGTTCGGAGATTCAGAAACCGCTGGCAACGGTGGTCGTGGGTGGTTTAATCACGTCAACACTGTTGACGCTGCTGATCATCCCGGCGGTGTACGGCTGGTTCGAGAAACGGAAAGTCGAAGCGGAAATGTAGCTAAATCCAGACTAAACGGAGAATCCTATGAAAGAGATAAAAGCAATCATCAGACCGTCAAAACTGTTGGAAGTGACCGAGGAGCTGCAGAGGATTGATGGACTGCCCGGCGTTACTGTTTCCGAAATCAGAGGCTTCGGCAAGAGTCGAGCCAAGAATGCCAGTGATAAGGTTGTCTACGAGATGGTTGAATTCATTCCGCGCATTCAGCTGGAAGTCGTTGTCAATGAAGATCTAGTCGCTGAGGTTGTCGATGTGATCCAAAAGTACGCTCATACCGGCAACACCGGTGACGGAAAGATTTTCGTGTCCACGGTTGATGACATAATAAAGATACGTACCAACGAAAGAGGCACTGGCGCCGTCTAACCCGAAGGAGATTGCTCAAGGAAGCAAGTAATCGCCTACATTAAGCCCCTCTGCCCTTGAACTGGTCACGGAAGGTCTCAGAAATGTTGAAGGACTGACCGGGATGAGTGCAATGGAAAACAACGGTTTCGGTCGCGGTAAAGGTGCAAACTGTAAAAGAGTTGACAGCCAGATCAACCGTTTCAGTAGAAATGTTCGCATTGAGATCATGGTTTCCGACGCCATTGTCTGGAATGTGGTGGACACCATCCGTCAGCAGGCCTGGACCGGCGAAAAGGGAGAAGGAAAGATTTACGTCCTGGACGTGGTTGAGGCGGTGCGAGTTAGGACTAACGAACGTGGCGAGGCGGCAATTTGACCCGAAAGGAACTACTACCAGTTTTACTGAAGGTATCAAGTTACTGAGACTGAAATTTGAATGACAACGGAATTTAGAAAATTTAGGACGTTTGGGAGGGGAAATGGATTCCTCAACAACTTCAGGACCCATCGTGAAGCGTAGGCGACTTACCATGGCTGAATTTTCAGAAATTCTCGATAGTGTTGCGGCGAAACTGAAAAATAAAACAGAATGCCCTGCTGCTCCACTTGTAGAGAAGAAGGCACGCCAAGAAGTTTACCAGGCAAAACCCAAGAATTACGTCTCGAAAACCGCTGCCCTCGGAGCCACTGAAAAAATCCTGACCCTGGTGAAACAGTGTCCTGAATGGGGGACTAAAAAAATCGCTGATGCGCTCAGGCTTCAGGAAGTGTCATTGAGCCGTCAGTCAATCCACAAGATTCTGCTTAAATACAACCTCAACCGGCCTGCCATGCGAAAAGCATGGCAGGCTACGCAAAAGGAGATGAACCCATGAAGAAAATCACCGTAGCTGTTTGTGCTGTTGCTTTCGCATTGGTTGCTGTTCCGGTATTTGCATCTGTGCCACCAGAGGGGAAAGACGACTGTCTCCTGTATGGTAAGAACTGCCCTAACGTGATTGATAGCTTGCCGGAACGTATAACAAAACTGAATAAGGAAATTGCTAAAGGTGAAAAGGTCTACACGTCTGAAGAGTTGAACAAACTCAAGCGTAAGCTGAAAGAAGATAGCGAGACAATGAGGGTGTTGCAGAAGCCAGGAAGATAAGCGGTACGACGTGCAGTTCAGTTTCAGTCCTGAGCATGACTAAAAAAGGCTCTTAAACAATAGGCATAACGTCAGGACATCTCATGGTGGTTGTGTGCAAGGCTGAAATTCTGCTGGCAGCAGCAAGAAAAAGTGTGTCCCTCATGGCAGTCATTTCATGTTTGCTTACCTTGAACGTCATTATGTTCTCAGCAGCCGGTAACGCCGCTTCAGGACAGGCAGACAAGGTTTTTGACAAAGCGTTTTTGCAGTCAGTCAAGGATGTGCTGACGTATGAACAGCTTGTCCGAATCGTAGGCGTCCAGGGAGAGAAAGTCGGCAGCAACTCCCTCAAGATACCCGGTGACAAATATCACTGGAATGGCCGGGAAACCGGTTCAGACTGATTGTGACTTGTTGAATGCAGCCAATACTGGGCATGTGCGTTCACTGGCAGCAAGCCTGGCCAGTCGTTCCGATCATCCGGTGTCGCACGCCATAGCAGTCGCAGCGCAGTCTGACGGGATTATGGCTAAGGATGTCACGGATTTTTCCGCCCTGATAGGTCGTGGCGTTACCGGTCGAATCGGAGACCGTGAATACTTCCTTGGTAATCCACGTCTCATGACGGAGAACGGTTTTCAGGAACTCGGTTTGACTCACCTGATAGCTTCACTGGAACGACAGGGTAAAAGCGTTGTTCTGTTGGCTGATAAAACACGTCCGCTGGCGGTGTTCGGTGTCGCTGACACGATCAAGGAATCCAGTCTTGATGCCATTGCTAAGCTGCACCGACTTGGTGTTCGCACCATGATGCTCTCAGGTGATAACCAGCACACTGCCGAAGCTATCGCCCGGAAAGTGGGCATTGATGAAGTAAGAGTCGGCCTGTTGCCGGAAGACAAACTGAAAATCATTGAAAAGTATCAAGGGAATGGCGGCACTATCGGTATGGTGGGGGACGGCATCAATGATGCGCCGGCCCTGGCGCGTGCCGATGTCGGATTCGCCATGGGTGCTGCCGGTACGGATACCGCCATTGAGACGGCTGATGTGGCACTGATGGACGATGACTTGCGGAAGGTGGCGCTTTTCGTACAACTCTCCCGCACCACTTCGGCGATTCTCAGGCAGAACATAGCTTTGGCACTCGGGATCAAGGCGGTTTTCCTCGGGCTCACCATTATGGGTCACGCCACCATGTGGATGGCGGTATTCGCCGACATGGGGGCAAGCCTCCTTGTAGTGGGGAATGGCCTGCGTTTGCTGCGTAAATAGATCCTTTATGCCGGATTAGTATCTCGAACAGAAAGGCTGCCGTAGAAATTGGCAGATTGTGGCCCCGTAATGAAATACATTTTGGTAGTTGATGATGACAGGGATTGTCTTGAGATGTTCAGGAATTTCCTCCTGCAGGAGGGCTTTTCAGTGAAATGCGCGGCCAGCGGCGATGAAGCACTCTCGATACTGAAAGATTCCACTATCCATCTGATGGTTACTGATCTGAATATGCCGAAAATGAACGGAATCGAATTAGCCAAGAAGGCATCGATAATAATGCCATTCATGCCAATAATTTTGCACTCTGGCGACATATCGCCGGAACTTCCCTTGCTGGCAGAGGTGGTCGGTATATCCAGGGTTATGGCCAAACCTGTTAAACCAGGCGCGATGCTTGAGGCAATAAGAAGTGAGTTACGTGAAATTTGACATTCATATCGTTGTTGTGTTCACGACAGTTGCGGGTGAGTTGTGCTACTCCGTTGATATAGCGGGTGGTTAATGCGGACTCCTGTATTTCGGACAATCTGTGTACTGCTGCTGCTATCGTTCGGGACGATGTTTTCGGGAGCTGCTCTCATTGCAACTGCCGAGTCTCCGGCAGCGATTGGAGCAGTCAGCAATAATCATTGCAACCCCGACGGGGCGCAAAGCTGTCCGCTTCCCTGCACCACTCCCGTCTGCCCATTGTGTGTGTGCGCTATTGCTAACACTGTTCAGCCGGTTGAAATGCAGACCACCTTCCAGATAGTTGAGTTTGAATTCACGGATGTTGCGCAGTCGATTCCAGACCCGTACGTGACTGAGATTTTTCATCCTCCGAGACTTGAAAATGGTATTCGACGTTCTTGAGATTGTTTAGCTCAACGAAATCCGATTTAACACTATTTTCAAGGAGAATATACGATGAAGAATAAAGTTATGTCATTGATACTTGTTGCAGCAGTGTTGGCTTTTGGTAGCGTGGCATTTGCCGAAACCGGTCAGGTAAGTGTGAAGGCTATCAGTGCCGATACGTTGAATAAATTCAGGCAACAGACGGTTGATTTAAGGGAACAGCTTAAGGCCAAGGATCTGGAACTGCGTGGACTCTATGGTTATGAAGGTATTGATATTCGGCGAGTAGATGAACTTGAAGGGGATATAAAGGAAATCAAAGCAAAGTTAAGGTCCGTTGCAGCAAGCATGAATCTTGAACCATGTAATTGCCTGTATTCGTAAATAAACTGGTGAGAGGGGACTCCATGGTTCCCTCTCACGCATTCATCTATCCCGGAGTTTGGTTCGCTATTAACTTAAAATCTGGTCTGCAGATCGTGCCTGGCCTTTCGGTGCCAATCGGCATTGGTCCCTCGGAGGGAGAATATGACGGTTTGCTGTACCTTTCCTTTGAACACCCTCTGCTTTAATTAACGTCAACAACAAGATCAGGGGCGACGAAGTTTCCCCTGATCTGTATCAGCCGAAATATTAAGGTTGGGCTGTTGACGCCGCCTTTTTCCCGCCCCTTTTTCCCTCATCTTCGCCTTTCGTCAAAGGATTCGTAAACCCTCTAGGTGGTGTGTAGTCCCAATCCATCAGTTCGCACATTTCGGCATTCAGCTGGTTGATATCCTCTCGGATCTTCTGGCTCCTTTGAATGAACTCCTGCGCCTTCTCAAAGGTGATGTTGCTGTTGCGCCCCATCTTCATGCGGAACTGGTAGAGCACATTGTCATGGGTGTTGAGCATGGTGATGAAGTCGCTCTGGTCCAGGGTTTTTCGGGAGATGACGTCAATATCATCCCGGACCACCTTCTTCAGTTTCCTGTCTTGCCATGACTCTTTTCCCGTTGATTTCTTGCCACCAGATTCTTTTTTGTTGTCTGCCATAATTCCTCCCTTGTGTCTGATTTTAGATTCTGCCGGTAGCCCGCATGGCGATTCCTTTGCCGAACCGGTCCGATAATTCCGAAAACACCGTGTCGTCAAACTTCTTCATGTTCTGGACGATCATTTCCACCGCATTGATCTCCGTGGCAGCATTGGCATAACTCTGTTGGGCGACAGTGAGCAATTGCAGCGTCTTTTCTTCCAGAGTCTGGATATGTTGCATCCCTTCACCGAGAAGTGCCAATTGGCAGGTCTCGGGAGAGGCACCGGCCTTGTTTCCCTTCTGGGTAGAGAGAATATTGCGGGCCATTTCCTGCAACTGGGACGCTCGCCCGAACAGGTCAAGCAGCATGTAGTAACCGTAGGCCCGGGCAGTCAGTTCAGCAAGTTTGCCGATAACCTCTCCTTCGGTATTGGTGGCTGTGGCATTTTTGAGGATCAGTCCGACCGACAGCGGCGTGCTTTTGAGAAACGCCTCTTCGTCTGCAGTGAGTGCCGTCTTTGACTTGATCTTGGTTGCTATGGACTGCATCCTGCCGGCCACAAAGACCATCAGGTTCTTGTTGGCGTCGGTTATATCAGCGCAGGCCCCGGCGGTATCCCGTCCCTGGGTAGTGCCGCTGATGAAGGAATCGAAGCTGTTGTTCTTGTCGCACGGCGGAATGTATTGGGCCTGGTAGGTAGTACCGGTTGTTGCCGGATTCTGGATAACCACA
>JACRPV010000024.1:7013-27494 GCA_016223015.1 Geobacter sp.
CATACTCACTGCTCATCCCTTTCTTGACGGCCAGGTTTTCCAGGACTGATCCGTCACCAAAGACTTGAAGAACCTCATTCGGACAACCAGCGGTGGCGCTGGTGGCGGAAGTCTGTGTTGTGCCTGGAACGCCTGGTTTGTTACCGCTATTGGTCTTCTGTTCGGTTTCGAACAGCTTGCTGACGTCCTGATAGAGATCCTTGGCGCCGCTCGATACCATGAAGTCAGTCTGGGCTGTTTTCATCTCCGCCTTCAGGCTGTCAGACATGATCGACGAAAACGGGCTGGAAGCGGTCGCCACCAGAGCCTTGGAGGCCTTACAGTCATTCAACTGCAGCGAGTTCAGCCGGTCGGTGATGGCTTCAAGGGACTTGATGGTATCAGCCACCTGGGGAGCCAGTGTCTTCAGGGCGATGTCAAAAGCTGCCGCCGGAGCCGCCGACAGGATGTTCTGGAGTTTTTGGACCAGGTAATCAACGTTCAGGAACGAGAAGCCACCAAGGAACATGTCGATCCCCCCGCAACCGGATTTCAATTTCGGCAGGGAGGCAGTAAACAGATGATCGTCGGTATTTGCCCAGCGTGCCGAGAAACTACCGCCGGTGTAGTAGCCCCGCTTGGAACCTTCGTAATAGCTGGGAGATGTGGAACTCTTTTGCTGGACCCAGTCATCGACCCAACCTGACCAAGAGAGTACCGGGTTCAATGCAACGGCTGCCGCTAGACACGCTGCGGTGGTTCTGGTCGCTACGGTTCTTTTCACTCTGCCCTCTCAATTCTCTGTTTCCAATAGACGGCCAGTCTCATGGATTCGTCCCCTGGTTCTGGAGACGGCGCTTCTTCACGTCGAAGGCGCCACCCTTCTGGAATTCATAGAGCGAATATTCTTCAGGTGAGATATCACCCTTCAGGAGCCGGACGGCCCGGTAGGCCTTATCTTCGATTTCGTCTGCGGCTATGACTCCAGCCGAGCCCGGCAGATAATCCTGGTTTCCTTTCTGAATCAGAACAAGGGTTGGCGTTATCTCTACATTGAACTTGGCAGCAAACCCTGGATTCTCCCTGGTGTTGACGTTTTTAACAGTCCAACCGGTCTCGTTTGTGAACCAGCTCAGGATTCGCGATTGCTCTTCACAGTAGCTGCAATCTGGCCGCTGAAAATAGATCAGGGCAAAATCATCCCGATTGTCTCGTAACGTGCGCTGCCGCTCTTCGTTGATCTGGGCTATCCGTGCCAGGTTGCCGGGCGTGGTAATTGGATAATCTTTTTTGGTCGTCAATTCCGGGTATTTCTGCCAAACAAACTGGGCCACATTGGAGAAAGCCAAGGCCTTCTTGCGGGCAATCTCCTGAACCTCGAAGTACTCCTTAACATTCTCCTCGCTGGGCTTCTGCACGGCCTTCTTCTTTAATGCTTCGGCAAATTCCTGAAACTGGTCCGGATGCATCTCCCAGATTTGCTCATAGCTGTAGTCCTTGAGAGACGGTGCACTGCGCGGCGTTTTCGTCTTTTGTTCCGATTTTCCAGCAGGCTTCTCCGGTTCCTTTTGGTACCACCACCAGCCTTTGGCCGTGTCATTGTAGTAATTGGCGCTGGTTGTTGCTGGCAGAGAAAGAATGGCCAACACCATCAGCGACCTACGCATTGTTCCACCTCGGTTTGTTTCAGTTTGATCTCCTTGACCATTCGTTTCAGCTGCGCAGTTTTCAATGCCTCCAGTGCTGAGGGCTTCTCTCCAAAGGCTTCTGCTGTGAAAGGTATAAGCAGGTAGGGGAGCCGTTTGCCACCACCGGTAATGATTGATACCTGTGTTGTGTAATATTCGTCCGCAACATACTGGGTGGCGATGGAATTCCTGTTCTTCGACAGCTCGGATACAACGGTGAACAGCAGATTCCGCTTCTCGGACTCGAAACCCTCTGAAGCAAGCACCTTGGGGTCGTTATCACTCACTTCCTTGATTGCCGCCCAGAGACCCTCCGGATTGACGAATACCAGCCCCTGGCTGGTGGAAACTGCCGACCACTGTTCACCTTTCGGGGTCGATTCCACCACGTTGATCCGTTTTTTAAGCGCAGCAAGAATGGCATCCGCATTGAACCACTCAGGGAGGTCCAGCTTGGTTGGGGAAAACCTCGCACTGGGCTCATGGCTTCTGAGGGGATGATTCCGTTTTTCAGTGGGATGATACGATTTCCCTATCGTACCTTCTGATTCTGGGGGTGCGATTGGCGGTTTACCGGAATCTTCCGGATCATTTTTCCTGCGTTCCCGTGCCTCGGCATAGAGTGCTGCCAGCTCGGTTTGACGTGCTTCATGGTCGCTCAGCTTAAGTCCATCGGTCAGGATATTGTCACTTTTCAGCAAGTGGTGTCCGGTGATGGCTCTGTGTATGTCGTCCCGATTGGGGAGAGAAATGTATTCTGGTATGTTGTTCAGGATTAGACCCGCAATAACAGGGTGATCGCCGCTGCTGTACATGCCGTCGTGGTAGGATGGAATTTTGCCGATATCATGCGCCAGGGCGATGATAATCATGTCTGCCAGCAGGGCTTCCTGGTCGGCTTTGGCAATGAAGTTCCGAGTCACTGTTAGGGTGTGCCGAAAGAGAGGAACGGTTGCCAGCAGAGCATAGGAGTCATCCGAGTACATATGTTCTGCCTCATCCTTGTGTGTCCTGACAACAGACGGGCAGTCTCCCTCATCATCAAGCATGGTGAGAATCTTGATGATCAGAGTTCTCCGTACTCCGCTTATTGAAGGCCTGTCTTCGATCATTTCGGTGAAGAATTGATCAATCTCGTCATGTTTGAATTCAGGCTTCGGTTGCTGAGGGCTCTGTTTTGCGGTGCGTTCACGCCAGAGACAGGCGGCGTCCTTGATCTCTATTTCATCATCAGTCCACAGATGACTAAGCTCAGCCAAGCTTGCCACTTCCGCATGCTCAGTTCTTTCTTCTGCCGTTCCTTCGACAGGAATCCACTTTTTGGAGCCATAGTAGCCAAAGCCGATTCCGACGGCAGCAGATACGGTGAACAGAAGCATTTTCATGGAGTTCCGTTATCGTCTGACTTGAACGGAGACATCATCGAAGTGATAACCGCCGGGGCTGATGGGAAGATGATTTTCATTTTTGGATTACGGGCATTGAGAGTGGTTCCCTTGAAACGGCCCGAATAGGTCATCAAATAGAATTCACGTGGCTGCAGGCTAAGAACATCCTGTACCCGGAGGATATCCTGTTCGACTTCCCTGGTCGTGACCTGGTTTGATCCGAAAATCCCGGTCAGTACGTTTTGAACACCAAAATGTTTGACCACGTAATCGCTGGTCTCGGCATCTGAGCAGCGCATGAAGATCTTTGTATTGGTGTTGTCAAGGATGCTCTTGCCAAACTCCTCACCAATGACGGCGTAGATCTGGTTCACTGACTGGGCAAAGGCAGTAACCATGACATCAGCTGAGCCCGCTTTGGCAAAAAGCTCTTCTACGCCCTGATAGAGCAGGCTCTGAGCCTCATCGATGAAAATAGATAGTGGCGGGTCAACCTTTTGCCGGTTGGACAGATATACCCTGCCAACAAAAGACTGGATCATGGAGAGGAGTACCTTCCCGAGGGTGGCGGATGCTTCGCGAGTGATCATGGCACCTGTGTGAACGACCAGGATTACCCGTTCACCGGCTTCAAGTCTCTTGATGAAACGGTTGGAGTCGGCTTGGCCAATGATCTTGCCGATATTCCCTGCTGAAAGTTCCATCAGAGCCGTGCGCAAAGTCGAGGAGACTTTGGCGTAATATTCCATTGGGGACTTGAGGATATCCTCCAGCATGCCTGCTGTCAGCTCCGCTTCAACAGAGCCGATGCTGCGCAATGACTTCATAGTTGCTTCGAGTGAATCCCGTCGAATATTTTGCCGGATGGTGTCGATGTTCATGATCGGCAAGTTGCCATGTTTCTTGGCTAGGATGATGTAGGCGGATATGACGGCGGTGGTGATCTCCTTGGCGATGTTACGATAGAACGGCTCCCGGCCGCCGAGGATGCCTGAAACAATATGTCCCACTAATTCATCAGGCATGAAATAGAAGGCCATCGGATCGACAACGGCGGAATACTCAGGAAAGATGGGAGTAACGAGCATCAGTTCGTCCAAGCGTTTTGCTTCACGGGCGACTTCATAAATCTTGGTGAAGATCTGCTGGTCTCCCTTGGGGTCAAAATAGACCACCGAATACCCTTTGCGGATGTCCTGTTCGATCAGGTTCTCACAGAGGCGGGTTTTCCCAACGCCGGTGGTGCCAAAGACAAACGTATGTCGTTTCCGATATGAGTCGGGGATGGCGATTGGCACGATCCTGGTTCTGTGCCCCAAATTGACGCCGGTTCCCAGGTTGGTCATCGGCTCGGTCGTTTTAGCGAGATGTTTTGAGAATGGAAACATGCAAGTGCTCTTCCAGTTCCTTTCCAACAGAGTTTATGACTTCCTTGGGAATTCTGGCCGGTGTCATGATGCAACTATAGGCTCCCGGAATGCGCTTCAGGCAGCGGATTCCTGATACTCGACTCCGTTCTTGCAGCAGGAGGCGTGGGAGTTCTCTTGATGTGCGGCTGAGCAGGATGCGGACTTTGGTTGATCTTCCGTTGACCATGACCGGAACGACACTTGTAATGTAGAACTCCTTAACGCTACCGTAGGTATAACGTCCTCGTTCGTGAATCGGCTGAAAGCGGGTCGGACAGATACCGGCAAGAATCAAACGCCTGTAGCAATCTGCAATCTCCAGAGATACGAACAGCGCACCATCAGCATCTATCCGGGTTATTTCTCCGGGGGCAGAAACTCCCCTCAATGCCTTCAGGCGATCTGCCTCGTTCAGGGTTCTACGGCATTGAAGTTCCAGTTCGACTTGGTGCAGGAGGTGTCTCCGTAATTTTCGATTGATGCTGTCCAGGGAAATCTTGATCGGTTCGCCGCTCCCAATCGGATAGGCAACTATCTCCAGGTTTTCATCGACCCTGACGCTGACATTTGTGCTGATGGCGCTGGTAAGAGTCCTGGTAATGGCAACTTCGACCGCATCCTGTGCCTCGCTCATTGCAAGCCCGCTTTCGGAGAGGATTTCAGTGGGAAGTATTACCAAAGGCTTCCTCCCAAGGGGTCATTTTTGAAACATTTGTGATGCTGGCAATCTGTTCAAATCTCTGGTGTGTTTGTTCCTGTTTCACGATGCTGGCAATTCTGGCGGCATACCGGTCACGTTTGGACGGAGTGCGTGAGTTGTAACAACCGACTGCTGACCAGGTGTAACCATAATCACGGATACACTGGGAAAGCACCCAGGCACCGACCATGACATTTGTGCAGGGATCGGCGAGGGTGCCCCATGGAATGCCAAGTTTACGTAGCGTCGGCTCCCATGAGGAGTTGATCTGCATAAGGCCGTAGTCATAACTGCCGTTGGAGTTGTAGTTGATTGCAACTGGATTAAAGCTGCTCTCTCCCTTGGAGATCGCAGAGAGGAGGTGAGGTGAGATCCCGTACTTGTTGCCTGCTTCTTCGTAGCAGAAGCAGAATGCCGCTTCCGTCGAAACGGTTTGTACACTCAGCAACAGTATCAGAATGGTTAAACGCATGATTCCCCCTATGTATATAATCTATAGGGGGGGCAGGTCTGATCGAAGCTTGTCTATTGATTCATGGAAGCGATGGTTTGGGAGAAGTTAGAAAACCGGGACGCCGTTGGCCCGGTATCAGGGGAAAGTTATTTTGCCGGTTGTACCAGCAACGATGTAGCATCTTTCTTTGCGATGTCGCCAATCTTTATTTCGCCCTTAACGATTTCCGCTTCGAAGTAATGCTCGCCGATGAACGACAGAACCTTTACCTCACCCACTTCTTTTTCTGCTCTTATCGGTACTTCCTTTGGTGATCGTGACTTGTAGTATTCCCGATAAACCAAGAGAACGTCACCAATGGCGATTTCTTTTTGAACTTCGACATTGCCACCGTGGAAAAGGTGGAGTTTGTTTCCCATTTTCATGACTACTTCACTCTTTGCCTTTTTCTCACCAGCATGAGCAGCAAGAGGCATGGCTACAATTAAGGAAAGGATTGCTGCGGTAAATACTACACTGAACTTTTTCATTTTAGACTCCTTTTAAGCAGAATAATTTACAATTGAGTGGCCTTTATTCGATTCACTACCTCCTATCCGGCCATTGAGATTACTCAACAGTGCTTAGCGCATTCGTCTGCTGTCATGAGTAATGAACAGACTTTCTGGGCACCGAGATGTGCTGCACTTGCCGCAGGTTTTGCCAGTGTGAGAGAGAATACTGTTACTGCAAGGATACTGAATTTGATAAACAGCATTGGTCCGACAAAAGTAAGTTTTTTCGTGTTCATAGCATGTTATCCTTTCATTGGTTAGTGTGAGTGACCGCCGCCGCTGCTGTATCCTGAATTATACTGAGGACGGTCATAATCTGGTGTGTGATGGTAATGCTTGCCATCAAGAAAATCGATGACTACGCAACCTGAAGAAACAAGAAGAACAGCGGCCAATAAAACAAATTGCGTCAGTTTCATGATGACTCCTCTTCATATGATTGAAAAAATAGCGTACCCCAGCAAGGAGGGTGTTCTAGGGTACGCCCGATAACACCTGTATTGGTTGTATGAACTTTGTTGGAGCATGCTGAAAGCGTTTGCGGCACCTGATACTGCAGAAATAATGCAACACGCCATGATAATTAAGAACGGCAGCGGCACTTTCCCATATGATCAATCCTCCGCAGACCGGATCAAGAACATACGTTTTCATCACGAGATTCTCCAGGAAGAGCCGGGAAGTTGTTGTTCCCGGCCCCTCATTTCGCTAATCATGGTTAACTGAGGCAACAGGAAGAAATGCCGTATTTATCTGCAACAACCTTTATCTTTCCCTTCAGGTCCTTAATCTCTGCCTCAAGCTCATCGGCCTTGCGAATGTCAAAACCCTCGTAACCATACAGTCCGCGCAGTTCCAGATCTTTGGCCTTCACTGTGCTTGACAGGGCTGATGTCTCCTGGGTGAACTGCTGGACAACTTGTTTGTCCGCACAGTTGCCATTGCCGCAACATGAAGTTGCTGCCGAAGCTGAAATCGCCCCAACTGAAAGAATCCCCATTGCCAGTGCCAGTCCCACGATCATGTTCTTTTTCATTTGATCTCTCCTTTGAGTGAAATTTTCAGGCGACTACCTGTTTGTTGATATTAGTAATTACAACTAGCGTGCCAATAAGCTTAATCAGCGTAACATGCCTATATTACTGAATATAATTGTAAGTACTCCATCTGTTTTGTGATGAAAATATAAAGAATATGCTACAGAGCATCTGTCTAAACGGAGGATATTCTGCGGAACGATCTTTCCTGCTAGCAATTTTTCAATAAAGAAAATCAGTATTGACAGTATATACCGTAGGGGGGTATTTTTATCTTAGATATACCCCCGTAGGGTATACTTTCAGAAGGAGGTTTTATGAGTGCAACGTCGAAAAATAAACTTGTTTCTCGAATCAAGCGCATTGGGGGGCAAGTGACAGGAATAGAGCGGATGCTCGAAGATAAACGTTATTGTGTCGATATCCTCAACCAGATTGCTGCCGTACGTTCGGCTCTGGATGCTCTGGGCGTCGAACTGATTACCAGACACCTTGAAACATGTGTGCTTGGCCATGGCAGTAACTCGGAGCATGAAACCGCTAAGCCAATGACGCAAGAAGAACTGTTGAACGAAGTTAAAACTGCTCTTTCAAGGTTTCTCAAGTAGCCGTAGAAGGAGGAGAAAATGTCAAAATCAGATAATGCACGAGATCCTGTGTGTGGGATGAATTTAGAGCAATCAGCTAATCTCGTTACAAGCGATTATGATGGGGATACCACTACTGTCCGGTTAATAGTTGAATAAGTTCAGCTGCTTGCCATTGGGGCTATCGGTTTTTCGCTTGAGAGCCTCTGCAATCAGCGATGGAATGGGCTTTTTCTCGAACAAATTGACCTCCAGAATCTGTAAAAACGTGTAGAGCGAGCACTGGATGTCGAGCTTCTTTTTGGTGATCGCCACCAGCAGGTAGATGCACAGGGCAACCCATATCTGGCTCTTTACCGCATTGACCGAAGTCCCGATGAACGACTTGATTCGCAGGTGCTGCTTGATCCATTTGAAGAACAGTTCCACCTGCCAGCGCTGTTTGTAAACCGCAGCTACGGTCTCGGCCGGAATCTCGAAGTTGTTCGTAAGAAATACGAGCCGTTTGTTTCGTTCTTTGTCAAAGAAGCTGACCCGGCGTAACCGCTCCGGATACCCCTTTTTCGATTTGTGTGTCACCAGGGTGATGATCTGGTCTGCCCGTACGCCTGCATCCTTGTTCTTCGGATTGGAATACAACCGCTTGCATTTCAGGTTGTCCTTGGCCCGAACGACAAAGAACGCTCCCTGCTGGTGGATGGCAGACAGCCTGACGAAATCGACGTAGCCTCTATCCATCGCATAGAAGGCATCCTTCTCAGCTGGCATTTCGTCCAGCATCCTGACATCGTGGACCTTCCCGGTGGTTATGGCTACCCAGGTCGGGATGGGACCACGCAGATCAATGAGCGTATGCATTTTGACCGCTGCCTTGGTCTTGCGAAACTCGGCCCACGGGAACAGCGAAAGACACAGGTCAATGGTTGTCGAGTCAAAGGCATACAGCGGTTGTGCAAGCTCGACTGCTATCGAATCGCTCTGATAGAGCCTTTGCGCTATGCGAATCAGAACGTGGCCGAAATCCTGGAAGATACGCCAGTCTCTGCGTTCATTGGCATCAGCAAGAGTGGTTCGAGAGACGTCACCTCGAAAACCGACATGGTAGAGTTTCTCCTGATGAGAATTCAGGCAGGTTTCGATATCCCGCAGGCTTTCCCGACCGGCTACTTGGGCGTATGCCAGACAGAGAAACTGATCGTAAGTTGAGAACTTCTTGGCCCGATGTTCTCCATGGTATTGACTGACGCAGAGACTGAATTCGTACCGGGGCAAATGCTGGAGAAGCTGCTTGAAAACAGTTTTGCCTGAATGCATTGCTACCCTCCTGTGAAGCCAGGAAGGTAGCATCCGGGACGAATTCAAATCGAAAAAAGAACAATTGTGTCAAAGAGCAATTAAGTTCAAATAGTTACAGATGTACAATCAATCTTTACCGGACAGTAGTGTGGGGATACATATATATTCTGCTCCACTGACTGCAAAGAAAAGTTCGATGCCGCTCCACATCAATATATGCATGAGGTAACTCCTGATGCGCCAGCATTAGAAGTACACACAGCAGAGGAGCGGTGCGAGCTTTCGTTAGTAGGAATGCATTGCGCTTCGTGTGCCGGTCGTATTGAAAAGGCCCTTGGAAACGCAACCGGTGTTGCTACTGCCAACGTTAATTTCGCAACCAGTCGTGCCACTGTCCAGTATGACCCGCAGACTACGAACGTGCCCTCGCTCAGTCAGCTAGTGCGCGAACTGGGTTACGATGTGATTCCACCGATCGCTGGTAAAGAACATGCTGGTATGGAAGATTTGCATACGGCTGAAACCCAGGTTCGCGAGAACGAATATCGCCAGCAAAAGGTTCGCTTTATCGTGGCATTGACCCTAACGGTCCCTCTTGCCGTACTTGCCATGGCCGGCCATGTCGTGCCTGCGCTTGAAAATGTGCTGAATTTCGCTGGCCGTTCCTGGTTGGAATTGGCTCTAACCACGCCGGTTCTGTTTTGGGCAGGACGCGAATTTTTTACCGGAGCCTGGGCTGCTGCCCGGCACCGGGTAGCTGACATGAATACTCTGGTATCTCTTGGGACCCTGTCAGCTTATCTCTTCAGCGTCGTTGCTACGGTTGCTCCCCAGTGGCTGGTCGTCAGTGCCAGGGAAGGTGCCTTCTCAGCTCACGGTATGGCATCATCGGTTGGCGTCTACTACGAGGTTGCGGCAATCATCGTCACATTGATTCTGATGGGACGACTCTTGGAAGCACGTGCACGCAGCAAGACCGGCGGAGCAATTCGGGCACTCATGGGTCTACAACCCAAAACGGCCCGTGTCGAACGCAATGGTGTCGAGCAGGATATACCCGTTGCCGAAGTGTTGGTGGGTGACCTTGTACTGGTACGACCAGGCGAGAAGGTACCTGTCGATGGCCAGGTAGTTGAGGGGGCATCCTCAGTAGATGAAAGCATGTTGACTGGTGAGCCTTTAGCGGTTCAGAAGAAACCTGGTGACACAGTAATCGGCGCGACACTCAACAAAACCGGATCTTTTCGGATGCGTGCCACCAAAATCGGCAATGACACGGTACTGCAGCAGATCGTGCGTCTCGTACAAGAAGCCCAGGGTAGCAAAGCGCCGATCCAGCGGTTGGCCGATGTTATCGCCGGCTATTTTGTGCCGATTGTGATCTGTGTCGCCATCGCAACCTTTGTGATTTGGTTCGACGTTGCACCGCCGGATACCAGGCTCAGCATGGCTCTGCTCACCTTCGTCTCCGTGCTGATAATTGCCTGCCCGTGCGCACTTGGATTGGCGACTCCTACTGCCATCATGGTTGGCACTGGTCGTGGTGCCCAGAGCGGCATCCTTATAAAAGGCGGCGAGGCACTGGAAACAGCACACAAATTAACAACCATCGTTCTCGACAAGACCGGTACCATTACTCGGGGAGTACCGTCGGTGACAGATATTGTGACTCATGGCATGGATGAAAGCACGCTGCTTCGCTTGGCTGCGTCAGCGGAAACAGGAAGCGAGCATCCGCTGGGCGAGTCAATTGTTCGCACTGCCGAGGAAAAAGGGTTGCCCAAGTCGTCAGCCAGTGAATTCAATGCCATACCGGGGTACGGTATTGAAGCGGTGGTAGATGGGCGGCGGATACTGATCGGGACGGCACTCCTGTTAAAGGAACGTGGTTTGGAGGTTGATCAGGCTGCTGCTCACCGTTTAGCAGACGACGGAAAAACCCCCATTTACATGGCCATCGATGGAGATTTTGCCGGGATTATCGCAATTTCTGACCCTATCAAGGATGGATCACAAAAGGCCATTGAACGACTGCATGCTTTAGGCCTGGAAGTGATCATGCTCACCGGTGATAATAAACGTACCGCTGAGGCAATTGCCCGTCAGGTGGGTGTGGATCGGGTTCTGGCAGAAGTACTGCCTGAAGGAAAGAATGAAGAAATCAAAAAACTTCAGGCACAAGGAAAAGTGGTCGGAATGGTCGGCGATGGTATCAATGATGCGCCGGCACTTGCACAGGCCAATGTGGGCATTGCCATGGGCACTGGTACCGACGTTGCCATGGAGGCAGCAGACATTACGCTGGTACGTGGTGATTTGAACGGAGTGGTATCCAGCATCGCCCTCTCCAGGGCAACAATTGCCAATATAAAGCAAAACCTCTTCTTTGCATTTATCTACAATATTCTCGGAATTCCTATCGCAGCGGGGGTGCTTTATCCACTGACAGGTTGGTTGTTAAGCCCGATTATTGCATCGCTCGCCATGGCATTATCCTCTGTCAGTGTCGTAACAAATGCTCTTCGTCTGCGCGGTTTCAAGGTTGAGAGGAGTTGAGAACATGGACATCACGCAAATTATGGTGACAATCAGTGGCATAATATTGATAGGGCTGACACTATGGTTCTTCTTCGGGAAGCGCGCGGAGCACAAATCAATAGGTGGCACTGAGCTCTATACGTGTCCAATGCACCCTTGGATTACCAGCAATGATCCGACAGCTGACTGCTCCATATGCGGAATGAAGCTGGTGCGTAACGACGGCACAATTAAATAATGGGACAACATGGAGCATGCGATGATTATTTCCGGTGGCACAAAACAGAGGGTTGTCATTCTGACAGTTCTGACTGGGGTTATAGCTCTTCTTCACTATTTAATTCCGACCGAACCGCATGATTATCACAAAATTCATATTGTGCTGCGCAAACTCTACTTCCTGCCGCCGGTCATGGCCGCAGCCTGGTTCGGGCTGAGGGGAGCATGCATCACTGCCTTTGCAGTCAGTCTGCTTTTTATCCTGCATGCGTTTCTCGACTGGCCGGGCAACTACATGGAGCAGGCGAACCAAGTAGGCGAACTGGTCGGATTCTGGGTAGCAGGTATCGTCCCTGGTTGGCTGTTCGACCGGCAACGATCACTACTATTGGATCTTGCCAATGCCAACGAGGAAACCCTTCTTGGCCTGGTTGCGGCGCTTGATCTGCGCGAACACAATACCCGACTGCATTCCCAACGGGTGCGGGAGTATACTCAATTGATCGCCAACCGGCTTGGAGTTGATGAGAAAACGAACCGAGAGATAGGTTTTGGCGCACTATTGCATGACGTGGGTAAGATAGCGGTGCCGGACCAGATTTTACTAAAGCCGGGCAAGTTGACCGACCAGGAATGGGCCGAAATGCGCAAGCATCCAGAGGCAGGATACCGTATTGTAAAGCGGATCGGTTTCTTGAAAAATGCAGCGGAAATCGTCTATGCGCACCACGAACAGTTTGATGGCCATGGTTACCCGCGTGGACTAAAAGGAGAGAGTATACCTCTCGGGGCGAGATTGTTTATGGTGGCGGATGTTTTTGATGCGTTGACATCTGAGCGACCCTACCGATCACCCATGACGTACGAGGAGGCGGCGGCGGAGATCAAAGGTCAAAGTGGCAGTCATTTCGATCCGGCAGTGGTTGCTACATTTCTGGCGATTTCACCCGAAGAACTGATATTAATTGCAAAACGGTATCACGACGACAATGGTGGCGGTGAAGGGGCTCTTAACCTGTGATTTGAGTGTTGCCTTAGTTTATCTGGGTAAAAGGTTTCTTGAAGGTTATTCCATAATGATACGGTGGTAGATCATAGCGGTTTTGCTCATTGAAAGGAAATCCAGCTTCTTTTCCCCAAGCGATGCACTGTTCAGGTCGAGGGCGGATAATCATTGCCGGACCACGGGGCGTTGTTGGATCGTAGTTCCAGTGAATAACGGCCAACGTACCACTCGGTTTAAGGACACGCAGAGCTTCTTTCATCAAGACGACCGGCTGCTCGTGGTGCAGGATATTGAATAACACGGCCGCATCCATGGAATTAGCGTCAAGTCCCGTTCCTTCAGCTACAAAGTCACTGACCGTTGCCTGCACATTGACGATGCCGGCTACTCGGCACTTTTGCTCGACCACCTGCACCATCTCCGGTTCGATGTCCAGGGCATGTACGGTTCCGGAAGCAATGCCGGCAGCAGCCAGGGTAAAGGTTCCGTACCCGCAACCGAACTCCACCAGATTCTCAATTCCATTTATGAGACCCAGAGTAGCAAGAACTTTGGGAGGGTCAAAAAAACTGATCCACATCTCTTCTTCGGGCATGCCGCTATCGCGAACTTTCATCTGCTGTTCCTCTATTAAAGCCAGCCTGATATTTAAATCTGGTAGTCTTCAACAAACAGGTGTACCCGTCGAGGACGGGCATACACCGTTTCGTCAATCTTCAATTGCAAACGATCAGCAAGATCGCGGGAGATTTCCGCTTCCAGGGAAGTTCCTTCTGTTGTCGTGACAAGCGCTATCCGAACTACCGGGCCAACGGGATGAATCGAACGGACGGTTACGGTAAAGGAAGTATCATCGGCAGCTGTGCGCTCCAGCTCAATGTCATGGGAGCGGACATAGCCCACCGCCGGGGAATCATTTGTTTCGGCGTGATCAGGGGATGAGACCGCAAAACCGCCAAGACTGGCCTGGCCTTGATGTACACGGCCATGGAACAGGTTAACGTTCCCCAAAAAATTGAAGACAAAGGGAGTAGCCGGTCGCTCGTAGACTTCATCCGGCGTGCCCTGCTGTTCAATTTTACCTTTGTTCATCACCACGATCCGATCCGCCACCTCCAGCGCCTCTTCCTGATCATGGGTCACGAACACGCTGGTGACATGAATCTCGTCGTGCAGACGGCGCAGCCAGCGGCGGAGTTCAATCCGCACCTGGGCATCCAAGGCACCGAAGGGCTCATCCAGTAGCAAAACCTGCGGCTCAACTGCCAGAGCCCGGGCCAAGGCTACCCGCTGTCGCTGACCGCCGGACAGTTGGGACGGATAGCGATCGGCAATGTTTTCCAGTTGGATCAGGGACAATAGCTCCCGCACCCGGCTCCGAATCTTTTCCTTCGATGGCCGCGAACTCCGCGGCTTGACCGTCAGGCCAAAGGCAATATTGTCAAAGACGGTCATGTGGCGAAACAGCGCATAATGCTGAAACACGAAGCCGACCTGCCGTTCCTGGACATTCTGCCGGGCGTTTTGGCCATTGAACAGGATCTCTCCCGAGTCGGGCGATTCCAGGCCGGCAATGATCCGCAGCAGCGTAGTCTTGCCGCAACCGGATGGCCCGAGAAGAGCCACCAGTTCACCCGACGGGACAGTAAGAGAGATATCCTGCAGGGCCGTGAACTGCCCGAACTGTTTGCTGACACCGCGAACGTCAATACTCATGACCGTATCTCCTGTTGTTTCATCCTGAACTCAACCCAGCTCTTTATCACCAGGGTCACCAGCGCCAGCAGTGCCAGCAGCGTGGCGACCGCAAAGGCGGCAGCATAGTTGTATTCGTTGTAGAGAATCTCCACCTGCAGCGGCACCGTATTGGTCATCCCCCGGATATGGCCGGATACCACGGAAACTGCTCCGAACTCGCCCATGGCCCGGGCGTTACAGAGAATCACGCCATAGAGGATGCCCCATTTGATATTGGGGAAGGTCACGCGGAAAAAGGTCTGCAGGCCGCTGGCGCCCAGAGTCAGGGCCGCCTCTTCCTCTTCACACCCCTGGGATTCCATCAGTGGGATCAGTTCGCGGGCGACAAAGGGAAAGGTCACGAAGATCGTCGCCAAAATGATTCCTGGTGCGGCAAAAATGATCTTGATGTCGTGGTCCTGCAGCCAGGGGCCGATCCAGCCTTGGAGGCCGAACATCAGCACATAGATCAAGCCGGATATGACTGGCGACACGGAAAATGGCAGGTCAATCAGGGTGATCAGCAGGCTTTTGCCGCGAAACTCGAACTTCGCAATGGCCCAGGAAGCGGCCAGACCGAAGAAGAGATTCAGGGGCACACTGATGACTGCCACCAGGAGGGTCAGCTTGATGGCCGACCAGGTGTCCGCCTCCTGCAGTGCTGCCAGATATGTTTCCACCCCCTTGGCCAGGGCTTCACTAAAGACTGAGGCCAGCGGGACAAACAAAAACAGAGAGAGAAACAGCAGGGCCGAAGAGATTAACAGCCACCGAACCCAAAATGGTTCGCTCAGCTGCCGGCGTGCCTGGTCAGTGCTCTTGTTGTGCAAGGTAGTGATGTTGGCCATGGCTTATCCTTTAGGCAGTGTAGCGCCGCGTCCATTTTTGCAGCAGGTTGATCACCAGCAGCATGAGAAACGAAATGGCCAGCATGACCGTGGCAATGGCCGTAGCACCGGCATAGTCGTACTGCTCAAGCTTGGTAATGATTAAGAGCGGTGTGATCTCCGATTTCATCGGCATGTTGCCGGCGATGAAGATAATGGAGCCATACTCTCCCACCCCCCGGGCAAAGGCCAGGGCAAAGCCGGTGATGATGGCTGGAGTGACTGCTGGGAGCAGGATGCGGGCGATGGTCTGCCAGCGGTTGGCCCCGAGGCAGGCCGCAGCCTCCTCAATTTCCGGTTCCAGCTCTTCCAATACCGGCTGCACGGTACGCACGACAAAAGGGAGACCGATAAATACCATGGCCACCATGATCCCGAGCGGCGTAAAAGCTACCTTGACCCCCAGTGGTTCCAGGTACTTTCCCAGCCAGCCGTTGGCTGAATAAACCGTGGCCAGGGTAATGCCGGCCACCGCCGTCGGCAGGGCAAAGGGAAGATCAACGAGCGAATCAACCAGCTTACGCCCCGGGAAACGATATCGCACCAAGACCCAGGCCACCAGCGTGCCCCAAAAGGCATTGACAAAAGCCGCGCCAATGGCCGCGCCAAAGGTGAGCCGAAAGGAAGCGGTAACCCGGGGTGAAGTCACCGTTGCCACAAAATCAGCCCAAGTTAGAGTCGCGGTCTTGAATAGCAATGCGGTCAGCGGAATCAGCACGATGATACTGAGATAAAAAATGGTGTAGCCTAAAGTCAGGCCAAAGCCGGGAAGGACGTTGTTTTTACGGGTTGGTTTCATGCGCTTCCTCTCGCTTGGGACTAGGCAGTACCATGAGACTTTAATGGGCGGGGCAGTCGTAACTGCCCCGAACTGAACTATTTTGTCGGGGAGTATATCTGATCAAAGAGCCCTCCATCGGCAAAATGGGTCTTTTGGGCCTTTTGCCAACCGCCAAAGGCCTTATCGATGGTGTAGAGTTTGACTTTGGCGAGCTTGGAAGGAATTTTCGGATTGATCGGCCGGTAGTAATGTTTGGCGGCTATCTTCTGCCCATCATCCGTGTACAGATATTTAAGGTATTCCTCTGCCACCTTGCGCGTCCCGCGCTTGTCTGCCACCTTGTCAATGACGGTCACTGGCGGTTCAGCCAGGATGCTCTCGGACGGCGTTACAATCTCAAACTTGTCCGGACTCAGTTCATTGATCGCCAGAAACGCCTCGTTTTCCCAGGCCAGCAACACATCTCCCAGACCGCGCTGGACAAAGGTATTGGTGGAGCCCCGGGCGCCCGAGTCCAGCACCGGCACGTTCTTGAATAGCTTGCCCACGAACTCCTTGGCCTTGGCCTCATTACCGCCCGGCTGGTGGAGGGCATAGGCCCAGGCTGCAAGGTAGTTCCAGCGGGCGCCACCAGATGTTTTGGGGTTCGGCGTGATGACGGATACCCCTGGCTTGACCAGATCACTCCAGTCTTTGATCTTTTTAGGGTTCCCCTTGCGCACCAGGAAGACGATGGTTGAGGTATACGGAGAGCTGTTATGAGGGAGTTCCTTCTGCCAACCTGGTTTGATCAGCCCCTTCTCAGCGATGGCGTCGACATCGTACCCAAGCGCCAGGGTCACCACATCCGCTTCCAAACCGTCGATCACCGACCGGGCCTGCTTGCCCGAACCACCGTGAGACTGCTTAACGGTCACCGTATCGCCGGTCTTTCCTTTCCAGTACTTGGCAAATGCGCTATTAAAATCCTGGTACAGCTCACGGGTCGGGTCATAGGAAACATTAAGCAGAGTGGTATCGGCAGCGGCAAAACCAGGGATCGCCAGGGTGAGGGTCAGTGTGGCTACGGCAGCAAATTTACGCAGCAGATTTGTTTTCATTTTAGACTCCTTTAGTCTGTAGACTTGGTAGAATTTAGGCGTGAAATAAATCCCCTGCCAAAAAGGGGATATTAAAATACAAATTCTATAGTTTTTATAAAACATAAGCTGACTAATAAAGTCAATAAAAAGTTTTACCCTCACGGTGACATTCAACAGGTTATCAAAAGCTCAGGTTGTACAAAAATAGTCAGGTCGTCGTGACCACCGCGAGATGGCTGTTTTAGCTGTGCTGAAACTTCGTTTTCAACAACCTGTCAGATCCCGGTTCCGTTATCAGCATGCAATCCGCTCTTCTGCTTGATGCTCCGTTTAAACAACATCACACTCAAGCCGTCTGCGGTCCGGTCAAATTCAAACGACAAGAACTGCTCATACGCCAGTTGTGCCACTGCTGCCAGCTGTTCCAGGTTCCGCAGACGAAGCAGCAACCGATTCCCCTTGCCAAGGTAGTCGAGAAAACTGGTTTCTGCCGCAAAAACCAGCGGACGTTCCTCGCCAGTCAGGTCCACCAGACTTACCCCATGGCCGCCGATGGCAGATTCATCCAAAACAATCTGTTTAGGCAAGGCATCACTGGCTCCCAACTCCGACTCAAACTTTACCTCGTGCGTGGTCCGGAAGTTGTCCGGCGCGGTCGCGATCACCATCCCGGCCGCTACCGTCGCATTGCTGAAGCGGTCGATCAGGATGAAGCTGCCCGTATTCCGGTTCTGCTGATAGGTATCAAAAGCAATCGGGCGATCGAGTTCCAGGCGGGCCACCCCGATTTCATTCAGCCCCAGGGACGGTGCCTGCTTCTGTTCCAGGGTGTTGACATCCACCACGTACTGGATGTCAGTGACCCGACCTGGGGTAATGGCCGTTGCCGTCCTGACCAGATAGACCTGCCCCAGTTGCAGCGGCTCGTCATGCATCCAGACCAGATGTGCCTCCGGATGGCGGGCATGGAGCGGTGGCGCATCAGGTGCCGTCAGCATGTCCCCCCGGCTGACGTCAATTTCGTCCGCCAAGGTCAGGGTCACGGCCTGGCCGGCGGTCGCCTCGTCCAGATCGCCACCCATGGTGACGATCCTGGCCACCCGGCTGACCCGGCCGGATGCGGCGACCCGCACCTCATCCTCGGGGCGGACCGTGCCGGCGGCAATGGTGCCGCAGAAGCCGCGGAAGTCGAGATGGGGCCGATTCACCCACTGGACCGGCATCCGAAACGGCTGCTCCCGGTTATCCCCTTCAACCTGAAAGGTTTCCAGAAAGTGCAGCAGGGTCGGGCCGCTGTACCAAGGGGTGTTGGGGCTGGCATCGATCATGTTGTCGCCGTTCAGGGCCGAGAGCGGGATGGCGGTGATGGAAGCAAGACCGAGCGGAGCGGCAAACTGCTGGTAGTCGCGCACGATTGCCGCAAACCGCTCCTGGTCAAAGTCGATCAGGTCCATCTTGTTGATCGCCAGCACCACATGCTTGATGCCGACCAGAGAGACCAGAAAGCTGTGACGCCGGGTCTGGGTCAACAGCCCCTTGCGGGCATCCACCAGGATCACCGCCACCTGGGCAGTGGAAGCGCCGGTGACCATGTTGCGGGTATACTGCTCATGGCCGGGGGTGTCGGCGACAATGAACTTTCGCTTGTCGGTGGAAAAGAAGCGGTAAGCCACGTCAATGGTGATCCCCTGCTCCCGCTCCGCCTGCAGCCCGTCCAGCAGCAGGGCATAGTCGATGGCGCCCCCCTGGGTGCCGACCTTTTTGCTGTCCGCCTCCAGGGCCGCCAACTGGTCTTCAAAGACCATCTTCGAATCCCATAACAGGCGCCCGATCAGGGTGCTTTTGCCGTCATCGACACTGCCACAAGTGATGAAGCGCAAAAGCGACTTCTCTTCCTGGCTTTTCAGGTAGGCGAGGATGTCTTTTTCGATCAATTCCGATTGATGGGCCACTAGAAATACCCCTCTTGTTTCTTCTTTTCCATCGATCCCGCTTGGTCGTGATCAATGAGTCGCCCCTGGCGCTCCGAGGTCTTGGTCAGGAGCATCTCCTGGATGATCTGCGGCAGGGTATAGGCTGTCGACTCCACCGCCCCGGTCAGAGGGTAGCAGCCGAGAGTGCGGAAGCGGACCGATTTGTGCTGGATCGTTTCCCCGTGCCTGAGGTCCAGGCGGTCGTCATCCACCATGATTAGCATGCCGTCCCGCTCCACCACCGGTCGTACCGCTGCGTAGTAGAGCGGCACTATCGGAATGTTTTCCAGGTGGATGTACTGCCAGACATCCAGTTCGGTCCAGTTGGAGATCGGGAAGACGCGGATGCTTTCACCCGGCTTGACCCGGGTGTTGTACAGGCTCCAGAGTTCAGGCCGCTGGTCTTTGGGGTCCCAGCGGTGATTTTTGCTGCGGAAAGAAAAAATCCGCTCCTTCGCCCGGGACTTTTCCTCATCCCGCCGGGCCCCGCCAAAGGCGGCATCGAACTTGTACTTGTCCAGCGCCTGCTTCAATCCTTCGGTTTTCATGATATCGGTATAGAGCGCCGACCCGTGGGTAAAGGGGGAAATCCCCTGCCGCACCCCTTCCTCGTTCACATGGACGATCAGGTCGAGGCCGCATTCGGCCGACATCCGGTCGCGGAACTGGATCATTTCACGGAACTTCCAGGTTGTGTCCACGTGCAGCAGGGGAAACGGTGGCGGCGCCGGGTAGAAGGCCTTGCGGGCCAGGTGCAGCATGACTGCCGAGTCCTTGCCGATGGAGTAGAGCATCACCGGGTTGGCAAATTCGGCCACCACTTCGCGCAGGATCTGGATACTTTCGGCTTCGAGCTGCTGTAAATGGGTCAAGTTCCTGCTCATAAATATCTCCTATTCAATCCATCCTCCACCGATGACCTGTTCCCCATCGTAAAGAACAGCAGCCTGTCCAGGGGTCACGGACGTTTGCGGTTGGTCGAACCGTACCACGAACCTGTCCTGACCATGTAAGACCACCGTGCACGGCGCTGGAGTATGCCGGTAACGGATGCGGCAGGTCGCCCGGAATTTCGGGGCCTCCGGCGGTATGCTCCAAGTGGCGCTGCCAGCAGTGAGATCAACGGTCTTTAGTTCGTCGCGCCCTCCCACTATCAACTGGTTCCG
>JACRPV010000025.1 GCA_016223015.1 Geobacter sp.
CAAGGGGAAGAAGATCGGTTTCTTCAGGGGGTCGACCGCTGCGCATATCGTTCCCGCCAAGATGCTGATTGACGCCGGGCTTTCGCTCTCCGCCATTCAGCCCGTATTCCTGGATAGCCAGGACCGGCTCATATCGGCGCTCCTGGGCGGAGAGATCGCCGCAGCAGGCGTCAAGGAAGCCCTCTATCAGAAATTCCGGAAAGAAGACCTGCATGTCGTTGCAACCTCGGACAAACTGCCGAATTTTGCCCTCTGCGCCAGCCCCACGGTATCGCCGAAATCCCGCGAACGCCTGATGACAGCGCTTTTAAGCCTAAAACCCACAACGCAGAGACACGATGCGGAGATCGTGAAAAACTGGGACGACGAGGTCAAAAACGGCTTTATCGTCCCTGACAATGAATTCCTGCCGCTCGCGCTCACCTTGTACACCTATTTCAGGGAAGTAACGAATGACCGTCGATAAGAAGAGCATCCGCTACAAGCTCATCGTCCCCAGCCTGATCATCGTCGTCGCGGTCTTTGTTGCCCTGCTGGTTCTCATCTTCGGGATATCGAAAACGGTGCAGGACGACTATTCATGCTTCACCATCAGTGCCGCCAGCAACGAAGTCAAGAAGGTCCTCTCCACGGCAGCGAACGAGTTGACAACGGCCCATCTGCTTGGAAACCCTGTGGTCACCGAGGCAAAGCAGAAGAGCGTACAAGAGGCGCTGGCACTGCTTTGGCAGCGCATCGGCCAGGACGGCATCATCGTCGGCCCAAACGGTGCCATCCTCTTTTCCACGCTCGGCTCAGACCAGGCCAGGGGTCTGGCCAATGGGGGACCCTCCGGCTACTACACGGCCCGGCTCCCCCAAGGCACGTACCATTGCTACGCCGAAACCTTCCCGCTCTGGGACTGGCGGGTCATAACCCTGCATCGCCAGACGCAATCGCTGTTTGCCCGCAGCAAGGTCGGCATCATGTTGCCGCTCGTGGCCGTCGGCTCTCTCCTCATGGTCTTGGGGATCTTCCTGGTTCTGCGCCAGGTCGTTCATCGGCCGATATCGCAGATGGTTTCCGCCATCGACACCGGAGAAACCGTGGCACCGACCGGACTGACCGAATTCGACATCATCGGTAATGCCGTGAACGATTCCATCCGGCGTTTGCGGGAACAGACCGCTGCACTGGAAGCCGAACTCGTCGAACGGACCAGGATGGAAAACGCCCTGCGGGAGAGCGATGCGCACATCCGCATGCTGCTCGACAATACCGAGGAAGGAATCTTCGGCATAGACCTGGACGGAAACTGCACCTTCTGCAACCTATCCTGCCTCCGGATGCTGGGCTACGACGAAGAGAAAGAGCTGTACGGCATCCACCTCCACGACCTGATCCACCACACCCACCCGGACGGCACCCCGTACCCCGGCCATGAATGCAAGGTCTATGAGGCATACCACCTGGGAAGGAGGGTGCACATCCAGAACGAGGTCCTCTGGCGCTCCGACGGCACCAGTTTCCCGGTGGAGTACTGGTCGCACCCGGTATTCGAGAACAACAGGATCTCCGGCGCCGTGGTAACCTTCCTCGACATCAGCCAGCGGAAACAGCTGGAAGACCAGTTGATACAGGCACAGAAGATGGAATCCATCGGCCGCCTGGCAGGAGGAGTTGCCCACGATTTCAACAACCTATTGACCCCGATCATCGGCTACACCGAATTCCTCAGGCAGGATCTGGCAGATAACGGCAAGTCCCTGGCCATGGTCCAGCAGATCATGAAGGCTGCGCAGCGTTCCAGGGAACTCGTGCAGCAGCTCCTCAGTTTCAGCCGCAAGCAGATCCTGGAGATGAAGCTGATCGACATCAACCAGGTCATCAACTCGTTCCATGGCATCCTGCGGCGGATCGTCCGGGAGAACATCGACCTGCGCCTCTATCTGACGCAGGAATCGTACGGCATCCGCGCGGACAGGAACCAGATCGAGCAGGTCATCATGAACCTGGTGGTCAACTCACAGGACGCCATTAGCGAAGGCGGGGCCATCACCATCGAAACGTCGCCGGTACTGCTCGACGACGAATATGCGACGCTGCACACGGATGTGACCCCTGGCCGCTACCGGATGCTGGCCGTCACCGACAACGGCAGCGGCATGGACCCGGAGACGCGGCAGCGGATCTTCGAGCCGTTCTTCACCACGAAAGGGATCGGAAAGGGGACCGGCCTGGGGCTCGCCACCGTTTATGGCATTGTCAGGCAGCATTCAGGCAACATCTGGGTCTACAGCGAGCCTGGTAAAGGGACGACCTTCAAGATATACTTTCCGATCATCGACGCAGAGCTGCCGGTGGTGCAGCGCCCGTTGGCCGAGATCACGAACTTCACCTGCGAGCGCTGCTCGATCCTCGTTGTCGAGGACAATGAGATGGTCCGAACCCTGGTACATGAGCTGCTGGACCGGCACGGTTTCGAGGTGCTTTCTGCCGGGAGCCCGCACGAAGCGCTGCAATTGTGCAAGGGGCGCGACCTCGATCTGCTGATCGCCGATGTGGTGATGCCCGACATGACCGGCCCCGAGCTGCACGCAAAACTGCTCGACACCTACCCCGGCCTGAAGGTCCTGTACATGTCGGGCTACACCAACAACGTCATCGTCCACCAGGGGGTCCTTGACGAAGGGATACATTTCATCCAGAAACCGTTTGCCATCAGCTCGTTTGTCCAGAAGGTCCAGACTCTGCTGACCGTCTCTGCCGATGGGTAACCGCCCGAGCACCCTTGCGAAGCCTACTCCCAAGGGCCTCCGCAGCGATCACGGCTGCCGGATACCCGACATCACCCGCCAGGGCAAAATTTGTTCTCATCCCGACACCGATTGAGGCAGGCTGAAAAGGCGCCAGGAGATACCGCATGGATGAGCCCAAATCCATTCTGCCCGATACCCCTGAAAACCGCGCCCTGGTGGAGAATGTCCACCCCGCCGGCTGGGTCAATCCGGATCCGTCCGGGCGTTACAACCTGGTCGTCGTCGGCGCCGGGACTGCCGGTCTGGTCTGCGCCGCCGGAGCAGCCGGGCTGGGGGCAAAGGTTGCGCTCGTCGAGCGGCACCTTATGGGGGGTGATTGCCTGAATGTCGGCTGCGTCCCTTCCAAGGGGATCATCCGCGCGGCCAGGGCGGTCTTCGACGCACGCACCGCCCAACCGTTCGGGATCGACAACACCGAGGCGCTCGGCTTCGACTTCGGCAGGGCCATGGAACGGATGCGCAGCCTGCGTAGCAGCATCAGCCGTCACGACTCAGCCAGGCGGTTTCGCGACGAACTCGGGGTTGACGTCTACTTCGGCCAGGCCGCCTTCACGGCATCCGACTGCATCGCGGTGGGGAGCAGGCAGCTCTATTTCCACCGCGCCGCCATCTGTACCGGCACCAGGGCTGCCGCACCGCAGATCCCCGGACTCGCGGACGCCGGATTCCGGACCAATGAGACTATCTTTTCACTCACCGCGCTCCCACCCAGGATGGCCGTCATCGGCGCCGGTCCCATCGGCTGTGAACTCGCCCAGGCCTTTGCCCGATTCGGCTGCAAGGTCACCCTGATCGAGCTTGGCCATCAGATCCTGGGAAGGGAAGACCGCGATGCGGCCGAGATCCTGCACGATGCCCTCATCCGGGAAGGGATTGCCCTGCAGCTCGGGGTGGAGATCCTCAGGGTCGAACAACGCAAGGGAGAGAAGGTCGTCGTCCTCCGGGACAACGGTGCAGAGGTCGAGGTGGCGGTGGATGAAATCCTGGTCGGCATCGGCCGGCTGCCGAACCTGGAAGGACTCGACCTGGAAAGGGGCGGGATCGCCTGCACTGCGCAGGGGATTACGGTGGGCGAAACGCTGCAGACCAGCAACCCGCGGGCCTATGCGGCAGGAGACGTCTGTTCTCCCTACAAGTTCACCCATACCGCCGACGCCATGGCCCGCATCCTCATTGCCAATGCCCTGTTCATGGGACAACAGCGGACATCGGCCCTGACCATCCCCTGGTGTACCTATACCGACCCCGAGATCGCCCACGTGGGGATGTACGAACACGATGCCAGGGGAAAAGGGGTCGAGGTGACCACCCTGACCGTTCCCTTGACCGAGGTGGACCGGGCCGTCCTGGACGGCGACAGCCAGGGGTTTGCCAGGGTCCATCTGAAAAAGGGGACCGACACCATCCTCGGCGCCACCATCGTCGCCCGTCATGCCGGCGACATGATCAGCGAACTCTCCCTGGCAATCTCGGGGAAGATCGGCCTCAGGGCAATCGCCGCGACGATCCATCCCTATCCGACCCAGGCGGAAGTCATCAGAAAGCTCGCCGACGCCTACAACCGGACCCGGCTCACCCCCTTTGTCAGGAAGGTGCTGTCCGGGTGGCTGCAGTGGCAGCGAAGCGGCTCGTGAAAAAGAACTAGAGCATACCGGAGAAGCAAACCATGACCTTCAAGGAAACACTGGCACAGAACGGCATCGAACTGCTGCGGGATGTCACCACGACCCTGCAGGTGAATGTGGGGCTCACCTGCGACCTGGCGTGCCGCCATTGCCACCAGGAAGCCGGTCCCACCCGGCACGAGATGATGACCCCCGAGACCGTGGCAGAGGTGATCGCCTGTGCCGCCCGGATCAGGTTCGACACTCTGGATCTGACCGGCGGGGCGCCGGAACTGCTCCCCGACCTCCCGCACCTTGTTTCAGCAGTTGCGCCGCTGGCGAACAGGGTCATTGTCCGCACCAATCTCGTGGCCCTTGCCCGGCCCGAGTTGCAGCATCTGCCGGAAATCTATCGCACAAACCGCGTTGCCATCGTGGCATCGCTGCCGGCAACCAACCAGCAGCAGACCGATGCGCTGCGGGGGAGCGGAGTCTGGCAGAAAAGCATCGCCATGCTCAAGGTCCTGAACGGACTCGGCTATGGCAGGCAGGACAGCGGCCTGACCCTCGACCTGGTCTCCAACCCGGCCGGTGCCTTCCTCCCCCCCGGCCAGGCAGAGGCAGAGCGGAGATTCCGGCGGGACCTGGAGCAAAAGCACGGCATAACCTTCAACAGCCTGCTCACCCTGACCAATGTACCCCTGGGGCGCTTCCGCACCTGGCTGGAGAGTTCTGGAAACCTGCAGGCCTACCTGGAGAAGCTGGAAGGCAGCTTCAACCCCGGCACGGTGCCGGGGCTCATGTGCCGCTCCTTCATCTCGGTGGACTGGAACGGGTTCCTCTACGACTGCGATTTCAACCTGGTCACCGGCCTGCATCATCGCGGAAAGAGGATGCATATCTCAGAGCTCCGGGAGCTGCCCGAACCGGGCATTCCCATCCCGGTCGGCGATTACTGCTTCGCCTGCACGGCCGGGGCCGGCTCTACCTGCGGGGGGAGCATCGCGGCATAGTGAACGGGCGATACTTGACAAATATTATTCCTATAGTCTTATTGTTTTATATTATCTGGATGGTTAGCAGACGGGGGCTCGTGGTCATATGCGACACAGGGCAAGGATCAGAGTATTCATGGGAGCGCAGTTCATTGCGATCCTGCTGCTCCAGGGCTATTTCCTGCTCCCGTTGTACCGGCATGCGTTCGTTTCCCAGGGGTTTGCCGTCAAGTGCCTCCATGACCACCAGTTGTGCGGCTGCGCACCCAGCCGGATCGTCGACAAAACCTGCTGTTGTTTCCGCGATGCCCCGAGCTGCTGCAAACCGGACAGCCTCGATGACGACGAGCACTCCCCTACGGCACAACCGCGGGGAAAGGTTCCCCACAGCCTGAGCAGCATCCCCTGCGGCGGCTCTACCAACTTTTCGATTGCATCGCTGGATAAACTGGAATTCCTGCATACCGACCGCATCGCCCAACCAGTCGCCTTCGAGCGGGCCACGCACCCTCTCGCCCCTGACCGTCGCTGTATCTCCCCTGCACCCGAACCGCCCGACCCCCCGCCTCGTCTCGTTACGACCGTCTGACATTCCTGTGCCAATAGCCTGTTCCCTCACGGCAATCCGAAGGGAAACGAGCATCCGATTTCCCAAGCAATAGAGGCAGAGGGAGACGTACATCCATACCCTGGAAAAGGGATTGGTTCTTCCGCCACAAGGAGATCCCATGAATAAAAATACCTATTTGCTGACACTCTGTCTGCTGCCGGCGGTCATCGGCGCTGTGCCGGCCATGGCAGAAAACCTGTTGCTCGACGAGATTACCGTGCGGGGCGAAAAGGAATCCCCCCGGGAAGAGAGCCTGACCATCCGGGAAGTGCGGGAAACACCGGCTAAGGATATCGGCGAGGCCCTCAAGCAGGTTGAAGGGCTCTCCTTCGTCCGCAAGGGGGCCATCGCGAACGACGTGGTTCTGCGCGGCTTCCAGAAGGACAACATCAACGTCCTGGTGGACGGCGTCAGGCTGCACGGCGCCTGCCCATCGCGCATGGACCCCCCGTCGTTCCACTACGACTTTGCCGAGGTCGAGCAGATCCGCATCGTGAAAGGACCCTACGACATAGAAAACCCCGGCAGCATGGGGGGGCTGGTGGACGTGCAGACCAAAAAGGCGGGCAAGGGGTTCGAAAGCGACCTGAATCTCACCTACGGCTCATACAACAGCATCAACGCCTCCGGCACGGCATCCTACGGCACCGACCTCTACGACGGGCTGCTCGGCTACGCCTACAAGGGTTCCGATGTGCCGAAGTCGGGAGACGGCAAGCTGATCACCGACATCTACCCCGCGAGCAGCCCGAACCGCTATCGGCCGGACGCCATAGATTCCAAGGCCTACGAGATCAACACCGGCTGGGCAAAGTTCGGTCTGAACCCGACCGCCAATGCGCGAACCGAGTTCAGCTATTCCTATCAGGACGCAGATCATGTACTCTACCCCTACCTGAAGATGGATGCAGACTATGACCGGACCCATCGGGTGAACTGGACCTACCGGATGGAAAAGGTCTCGCCGCTGGTCAAGGAGCTGAAGCTGCAGGCCTACTGGGACCGGGTCAGACATCTGATGAACGACGCCCTGCGCGAGAGTTCGCGGCCAAGCATGACCATCACCCGGTCGTACTCCATGCAGACCGATGCCCGGACCAACGTGGTCGGGACAAAGATGAGCGGCTCCCTGGGGATCGGGCCGGGAACGCTGAAGACCGGCATCGACTACTACAACCGGAACTGGGACGCCCTCAACATGCGGGCCATGTACACCATGGCGCAGCCCTATACCGCACTGGGCATGATTCCCGATGTCTACACCAACAATTTCGGCATGTTCGGCGAATATGACCTGCCGATCAACGAGCAGTTCAAGGTGAAGGCCGGAGTGCGGGGAGACCTTACCTGGATCGAGACCGACAAGGCGAACACCCTGGTGGCCCGAGGGACCGATACGGACTTCAGCGAGGTGAGCGCCAACCTGCAACTGACCTATGTTCCCGTCACCGGACTGGAGTTCTTCGTCGGCCTGGGACGGGGCACCAGGGTGCCCGACCCGGAAGAGCTCTACATCGATGTGCCGGCCATGGCCCCGCAAGTCACCTGGCGCGGCAATCCCAACCTCAAGACGACCGTCAACCACCAGGCCGACCTGGGCGTCAAGTACGCAGTAGAGCGGTTCTACGTCAATGCCTCGGTGTTTTACAGCGACCTGCAGGATTACGTGAACTTCTACAGCGCCTCGACAACGCTCAAGAGCTACCAGAACATCGATGCCAGCATGTGGGGCGCGGAACTTGGGAGCCAGGTTTCCCTGCCGTACGACCTGTTCATCAGGGGGTCGCTCTCCTACACCGAGGGTGAAAACAAGGACGGCAACCGCCCCCTGTCCGAGATCCCCCCCCTGCGGGGAACCGTGGCGGTTCGCTACGACAACGGCACCTGGTTCTTCGAGGTTGCCGAAAACCTGGCCAGGAGACAGGACCGCGTCGATTCCGGCCTCAACGAACAAGAGACTGCCGGCTGGGCCACCACCGACCTGAAGGCCGGTCTGCAGTACAAGGCCCTGTCGGTCTACGGAGGGGTGAACAACCTGCTGGACAAGTACTATCTCAGCCACCTCTCCTACCTGCGCGACCCGTTTGCCAGCGGCGTTGGCGTCAAGGTCCCGGAAAACGGCAGAAATTTCTATCTGACCCTGGCTTACACATTCTGACACCGGCAGAGGTCCGGAAGCGGCACAACCGTTTCCGGACCTCTGCCGCAGGATAACCCCATGCTGCAGGAACCAGGCTCCTTTATCCCCGCGGACCCGCCCCGTCAGACGTTCCTGATGTTCGCGGTCGTTTCCCTCTGTCTGCACCTGGCAGGAGCGGAGCTGTTCACGTTCATGGAGGTAAAATCCATCCTGCGGCACCAGGCACAGATCATCACCATCGAACTCAGGGAACCGGAGCGGCCGCTGCCGGAACGGCGCGCCGAAGTGCCTTCCCCTCCCAGCAGCCGCCGGTTGTCCCCTCCCCTGGCCCGGCCCGTCTTGAAACCGCAAGCTGTGCTGCCCCCGGCTTCCCACCCGCTCCCCCGTCCCGTGCCGCAGGTCAGGGAGAAGCAGGCCGTCATCCCGGCACCGGCAACGCCCTCAACATCCGCAGCGCCGGCAGCGGCCGCGCAACCTGCTCCCGCTGTCCGACCGGTGACGACCACGGCGCCCCTCCAGACCGCACGCCCCGAAACCCCGGCACAGCCCACTGCCGCTCAAACGGCAACGGCCCGTACGGCATCGGCTGCCGCCCATCTCAGGGCGTCGGCGCATTCGGCATATCTCGCCGTCATCCGCGGAATGATCGACCAGAGGAAAGAATACCCTCTCATGGCCCGCAAGGGGAGGATGGAGGGAACCGTTCGAGTGCGCTTCATCCTCGGCCGTGACGGAGGCATCAGGCGGACCGAGGTGGTGCAGTCCTCCGGCAGGGTGTTGCTGGACCGGGCCACCTTACAGACCATATCGCGGATTGAACGGTTCCCGCCGCTGCCGGCGGCAATCGAAGGCAACGAGCTCTCCATCGAGGTGCCGGTCAGCTACAGGCTCGACAGCCGTTAGACCGACACCCCTCTCGCGCCGGCAACAACGCCTGCCCAGAGGCATCCGGCCCTCCTGACAAAAAAGGCCATCTCCCGTAACGGAGATGGCCCTGTAGTCTTGCCCTGCCCTGCTTCAGGCGAGGCTTCTGATTCGCGCCAGGCACGACGGCAGTTTCCGCGCCTTGTACCTCGGCTCATTGGTTGTCAGCACCGTATTCACAAGCGTGTCGATCTTCCTCCGGTCCGTACTGCTGATCAGCGAGAACCTGAAACCGGTCAGGTAGTTTTCGCTGGCCGGGGCAGGATGGGAATAGATGGCCCTGGAAAATACCGGCACCACCCATTCCGACTCATCCGGCGAGAAGAATACCACAATGGCCATGGTATCGCTCTCCACCGGGAACGGCGTTTTCAGCTTGAATCCTCCCGCACTCAGCGACAGGTCGGCCGGCGCGTAGTCGCTCGTGCTTTTCTTGCCGTCATAGATGACCCGCATGGAACCGGCCCCGTCCACTACCGAACAATACATGGGGAGTTGCATCGAAATGCGCTGGTGCCGGCGTTTTTCCATGGCCGGCAACTGTTCCTGCACCTTGATCCAGATAAAGGGCCGTTCATCGTGGCTGCTGATGAGGCCATTGAATGCAAAGACGCTCTCGGCGGTCTCCGTCATCAGGGAAACCTGCGTGCCTGTGGGTATGTGATCCATCTTCGGATTGGTTGCGGCAGGAAAGACGATCTTCAGGTAGCAGTTGGAAACATTTGCCACAACGGCACCCTCGATCAAGGTATAGCCGCACGGCGCATTCACCGATACGGAGAGCTTTGTCCCGGTGGTAAAGACTGTCTCAAGGTCTTGCATACCGAACCCCTTCCGGAAGGCTGTGGTTACAGTACATATCGACAGATGCGACCGTTACTTTATTGATTGGCGCGGATTTGTATCCGCTATTTCCTGTCATGCCCCATTTGTGGTAGTCTACGCGGACTTGGAGGAAACGGACGCCGCTGCCTGATCCCGATTGAGAGGAGCATAACCCATTGAATGTACATGGTTCAGCCAGTAGAGCCAACGGCGTGGGACTGGTCCTGGCCGCTGCCGTACTCTGGGGAACCACCGGCACCAGCCAGGCACTCGCGCCGATCGGAGCCACTCCGGCATCGGTGGGAGCCTTGCGGCTGGCACTCGGCGGCTTTCTCCTCCTGGTCCTCACCCTGCTTCGCGGCGACTGGAAAGGGGGCCGCTCCTGGCCCTTGGTTCCCACTGCCGGGGCAGCCCTGTTCGTGGCCGCTTACCAGCTCTCCTTCTTTGCCGCAGTGGCGCTTACCGGGGTTGCCGTCGGCACCATGGTGGCAATCGGCAGCTCGCCGGTCATTGCCGGCATCCTCGCCATCGTGCTGCGGAAGGGATTTCCCGGAACCCGCTGGCTCGTCGCCACCATCCTGGCGATCATCGGCTGCACTCTCCTCACCGGCGCGGGTGGAGAGGTCCGTGTCAACCTCACCGGCATCCTCCTCGCCCTCTGCGCCGGCGCATCCTATTCCCTCTACACCCTGGCAATCAAAGAGATTCTGCCGGACCGCCATCCCGATACGGTCATGGCGGTCGTCTTCTGCGGGGGCGCGCTGCTGCTCTCTCCGCTCCTGTTCACTTCGCAGCTCTCCTGGCTCCTGGAACCGAGGGGGCTCCTGGTGGCCCTGCATCTGGGTGCCATTGCCACTGCGCTCTCCTACTCCCTGTTCAGCCGGGGTCTTGCCACCATCCCGGTCGCCACCGCCGTCACCCTTTCCCTGGCCGAACCGCTGACCGCCAGTCTGTTGGGAATAACCGTGCTGGGCGAAAAACTGACGTTGGGGGGCATATCGGGCATGGTCCTGCTGTTCGCAGGACTGGGGCTCCTTGCCCTGCAACCGCGGCATGTTTGGCGGAATTGAACTGCAAAGTGGGGAAACAGACGGCGTGCGAAGAACCGCACGCCGGGTTGCAAACCACTACGGGTCAGGCAGCGGCACCTTCCAGGCGGAACTTGCTGACCATGGTCGAAAGCTTCTTCACCTGCTGCTCCAGGTTCTTTGCCGCATCCGACGATTCATGGGCACTGGCGGCGTTCTGGCGTGTTACGTCGTTGATCTGGGCAACGGCCTGGTCGATCTGGATCAGACCCTGGGCCTGTTCCCGCGATGCCAGCGAGATCGCTTCGGTGAGATCGCCAATGGAACGCGCCCCCTCCACCGCCCCCTTGAGATAGCCGTCGATGCTGCTGCTGAGTTCCCCACCCTTGCGTGCCAGTTGCACGGAATTCTGGATCAGGGTCTCCGTCCTTTTTGCGGCATCGGTGGAGCGTTTGGCAAGCTGGCGGATCTCGTCCGTGAGGATCTCGAAGTCGTTACCGGCCCCTTCCACATGGGCAGCCTCGATGGCGGCATTCACCCCCAAGAGGTTCGAGAGCATGGCAATATTGGAAAGATCGCCGATGAGGTACTGAAACTCGTTGGTGAGCTTTTCCGCTTCGCCGGCACTGTCCCCCGTGTCGAACTTGATATTGCCGCGGAATTCGTCCAGGCGGGTAACCGCATCCTCACAGCGCACCGACAGGTTGCGGATCTCGGAAGCGACCACCCCGAAACCGCCGGCGGACGAACGGACCCGGGTTGCCTTGTTGGCGGCGCTGGCAGACAGGGAATCGGTCTCTTTGGCAATGGCATCGATCTCCTGGATGATGACGGCCGTGTTGTCCGCTGACGAACGGATCTCGTCCATCGCCGCCAGCATCTGGTCCATGGCCTCCTTTGCCGTCGAGATCGACTCGCTCGCCTTTTTCGCATTGAACTGGGCATCGGATGTGCTCTCGGCGCTCTTCTTGGAGCTTTCCGAGATCCGGGAGAGGTTTGTCGAGGTCTCGGCCAGCTGGCGCTCCTGTTCGGTAGCCCCCTGTGAAACCATCTGGCTGCTGTGGGTGATCCTGCCGCCGACGGAGGAAACCAGCTCCACCGTCTCCGCAACCTGGGAAACGGCCGAGTGAAGGGACTCGGCAGTGCAGTTCATCGCCTTCTTGATCGTGGCATGGTCGCCATGGTATTTGCCCGACATCCGTGCGCTCAGATCGTAATCGGCCAGTCGGCTCAGCACGTCGCTCGCCTCCTGAACCGGATCGGTCATGGCATCCAGGGTGCTGTTGACACCGGTGATCAGGTCCTGCCATATCCCGTTGAAGTCCCAGTCGTTCCCCCTGGTGCGCAACCGGCCCTCGCCGATCTTCCCCACCAGGTTCCTGGTTTCGCGGTCAAGCCCATAGAGGGTTGCCAGGAGCGTGTTCAGGTTCACTTTCAGCTCGTTGAACTCTCCCTGGTAATCGTCGATGACGAACGGCGGAATCCGGCCGTGGGCAATCTCGTCAATAGAGCCTGCCGCAAGCCTAAGCGGCGACACCAGGCTGTCGAGCATCCTGTTCACCAGTTCGATCAGCTCCGCGTCCGCTCCCTTGAAGAGCACCGGATTGCCCCGCTCCGTGAGCTTTCCCTGCAACATCGCCTCGGCAAGACGCTGGATCTCAGTATGAACGGTCTGATTTCCCGGCTTCTCCTTCTTCATTTCAGCCCCCTCCATGGATCAACCGTAGCTTCTCGGTAATGGCCCGCACCGCAACATCTATGGCTGCCCCGACCTCCGCGGACATGGCATCCCGCGGCAGATCGAAACAGCGCCCTTCGATACCGATCAGAAAAATCTGCGGCGGGATTCTCTCGGGAAAGAGCACGTTACCCACCGCTATCGCCTCCCGGATGCCGATGCCGTGGGCCGAGATCGCCGACGGACCGGCCAGCGGGATCTCCTCCCAGGTAAGCTGGTGCACTGTGCCGGGCGCCGCACCGAACTGCACGGCATCGACGACGAGCAGCGCCTGTTCGGTCCCTTCCAGCATGTCCAGGATCGCTATGCCGCCGACCCCCACATATGCGAGTCGCGTCCCTGCGGGGAGATCTGCCTCCTGCAGGCGGGAATGGACCTCATAGCCTACGGCGTCATCGGCCACCATCTCGTTGCCGATGCAGACGACCAGTATTTCATGGCGACCGGTTCCGGTCATTTTGTCGCGATCTTCACCAGGCACTGTTCCCCGCTTTCGCTGATCTCCGACTTCACCGGCCGGCAGATCAGCTCGTTGACGATGCCGTCGAAATAGGCATGAAAGAGCCGGCACATCGGACCGCCCGGCTGCTGGCCCCGCTGGCGACAGATGTCCCGCAGGACGCAGCGTTCAAAGGCCAGCTGCCGGTCGGCCCCGTCGCCGGAGAGCGCGAAACCGAACCCTGCCTGCATCCGTTCGGCAAGCGTCCCGACCGCCTCGTCGATGGATGGGTTTTCCAGGCGAAACGGCAGCTTGTTCGCCATGGCCCTGCCGGCAATCCGTCCCACCGGCGCGGTCGCACCACCCATGATGTTGTCGATGGTCGTGGTGAAGATGTCGAGCAGAAAGCCGATCTCGGCAAAGGCTGCGTGATGATCCTGCAGGGTTGCCTCTTCCCTCTGTTCGCCGGTCATAGGAACCTCTCCATCTTTTCGCAGAATGCAAGATCCCGGTAGAAATTCTTGACGGTGTGAAAGTTGGCATGGGCCAGGGCACCGGACGGACAGAGGTAGGCGCAGGAGAGACAGGCGATGCAGTCTTCCTGGTGCCTGACCACGCAGATCCGCTTTTCCTCGTCGTACTCGAACACCGTTGTCGGGCAGATATCGACGCACATCCGGCAACCGCGACACCCATCTTCGTGAACCTGGATCTCGACCATCAGCATCCCCTCCGAATCCGTTGCTCAGGCTCGCCATTCCTGGTCACGACAATCTCCAGCGGCATGGTGCCGAAGGCATGGGTGGCACAGGAGAGGCAGGGGTCGTAACAGCGGATGCCGAACTCCACGGCATTGAGCAACGCCTGGTCGTCCGGACGGTTGATGACGTGGGACGTTGCCGCCTGGGCAACCATCCTGTTGATCAGGGAATAATTCTGCTGCGTCGCCACGATCAGGTTGGCGGCCCGCACCACGCCATTCTCGTCGATCTCGTAGTCGTGGACCAGGGTACCGCGGGGCGCCTCCACATGCCCGACCCCCCTGCCGCCGGGGAAGCGGACCGGAACCCTGGTCTCGCCATGGATGGCCGGATCGGCCAGGATCTCCCGCGCCCGTTCGGCCGCATACAGAAGCTCGATGAGCCTGGCATAGGGCTGCAGGGCATTGGCATGGCAAGGCCGGCTGAACTGGCTGACGAACAGCTCCCGCTCCCGGTCGGCCTCTTCTGTCCCGTAACGGTCGATGACATTGAGCCTGGCCATGGGGCCGACGCGGTAATCGTGGCGTTCTCCGTCCCGGACGATTGCCACCTGTTTCATGTAGGACCATTCTACCACGCTCTCGGAGAGGTACTGGTGATAGTCCCTGACCGGAAACTGCAAAAGATTGTTCCCGTCCGCATCCACGGCCCGGAGCTCACCGCCTGTCAGGGCGGTGGTGCCGTCGGGCTGCACCGTCCCCAGGCTCCAGGCAGGCACCACCCAGTCGGCAAGCATGGCAGGATGGGTATCGAGCTGTTTCATGAGCAGCTCCTTGACCACCGGAGCCAGTTCCCGCACCAGCAGCAGGGCCCGGTCCGTCCATTCCTTCAGCTGCCGCTCCTTTTCCCCGTCCAGGACAAAGGCGATGCCCCCTGCCACCGAGGTGACCGGATGGGTTCCCCGCCCGCCAACCAGTTCGTTGATCTTCTGGCCGATGGACCGGCACTCAAGCGCCTTTTTGGCGATCTCCGGAACGGCCTGGACCACGCCGACCACGTTGCGGATGGCGGGATCGGCATCGAGCCCCAGCACCAGGTCCGGTCCCTGCAGCACGAAGAGGGAAAGGCAGTGGGAATGGATCAGGTGCCCCATGTACATCAGCTCCCGCAGCAGCTTCGCCGCCGGTGGCGGCTCCACGCCGGCAGCGTTGTCCAGGGCGTTGGTTGCTGCCAGGTGATGGGCAGTCGGGCAGACCCCGCAGATGCGGGCGGTAATCAGCGGCATCCGGTCCGCATCCATCCCGGTCAGGATCCGCTCGAACCCACGCAGCTCGTTCACCACCAGCCCTGCCGATTCCAGCCCGCCATCGCTGCCGATCTTCAAAAAGACGCGGGCATGCCCCTCGATACGGGTAACCGGGTCAATCGTTATGATCCTGTTCATAATCCTCTCTCTCCTCCTCGGTCCATTTCCGTATCAGAAACGTCGGCTTTTCCCCGATCATCGGCGTTGCCATGGTGTAGGAATAGTGCGTCTTGGAGGTCCGTTCGATCTCGCGCACGATCTGCTCTTTCGGGATCAGGGTCAGGCGGGACATCCGCTCGGCGATCTCGGTCCGGATATCCCGGTTGGGCTCGGTGAGGATCTGCATGGTTGCCCCGGCACAGCCGGAACAAGGGATGCCGTTCAGCGGGCAGGGGGAGAGACAACGGTCGAGGGTCACCGAACCCATGCAGAGATACCCCTGGCTCAGGAAACATTGTTCCGGGTCGGGCACCCCTTCGGAGTTCTTCCTGATCCGGTCGACCTCGCTCTTCTCCATCTGCCGCTTGCAGCGGGCGCAGACCGACTCCTTGGTGGCAGCCCTGGGGGGACGGCCTTCCACCAGGCCCAGCAGGGCATCGAAGACGACCGCCGGATGGGGCGGGCAGCCGGGCAGGTAGAGGTCGACGGGGATGACGCTGTCCAGCGGCGACACGCTCGGCTCCAGCGGCGACACCTCGGAACTCGGGCACTGAGTCGAGCAGGTGGTCTTGTTGTTGCGGTAGACCGTATCGAAGATCTCCTCGCAGCTGTGGACATTGCCGGCGCCGGCAATGCCGCCGTACACGGCGCAGGTGCCCCAGGCAACGATCAGGTCGCAGCTTTTCCGCATCTCTTCGGCAGCATGGCGGTCATGTTCCGACCTGATAGCCCCGGAAACCAGGCCGAGCTTGGCCTTGGGATATCCCTTGATGTCGGTCAGGACCGGGCAACGCTGGATATTCACCGCCTGCAGCACGGTCAGGATCTTTTCGTGCAGGTCGACGATGGCCACATGGCAGCCGGAGCAGTCGCTCAGCCACTCGATGTTCACGGGGATGGAACTCATGCAACCTCCTTCGTCCCGGCCTTCTGGATCAAGAGCCGCTTGTAACAGGCGTTCTCACCGGCGTGACGGATCTCCAGGACCGAATCCCGCCCCATGATGTTGAGCAGTGCGCCGGCAAAGAAGCCGAACATCATGTTGCAGAGCGAGCCTTTCTGCTGGTGTCCGAAGCGGAAGAGCGACTGGCGGATCATGCAGTCCCGAAAGACCAGGTTCACCTCTTCCCCGGATTCCGTGAGCTCGATCATCTCGGGGCGGTCATGCATCTGGAACGGCTCGAAATGCCAGAGGCAGCTGTTCTCCTGCAGCACCCTGCGGACCGATTCCAGCGCCTGCAGCAGATCGTCGGTCTTCTCCACCTTCTCGGAGAGCTTCATCCCGAGCCGCTTCCCTGCCAGGTAGGATATGCCGTTGGCCGACTCGCCGATCGCCTCTTCGATACCGCTGGCTATGGCCCCGAGAAATGACATGGTCTCCTGGAGCGAGGCACGTGTTGCAGCTAGCTCAGTCATGCATCCATCCTTCTCCCTCAGATACGAGGGAAGCGTGATGTATCGCTGTTTCGGCTAAAAGGAATCAAAAGAACGTTTGTCTGGAGGAATGAACGGAAGAGGTGACATCGCTGGCTCCATTGCCGAAGCGGCGCAAGTTATTATAGTTACGGCGTTGCATTTCCAAAACTTCGATATAAATCTTCGTATACCCTTATATCGGTTTCACAAAAACCAGCTTTAGGCATATTTCATTATCGCCATAAGCAAAGCGAAACATATATACTCGGCACGAAAAGATCGCCATATGACGCCTGCCGGGCACTGTCGTGAACGGTTCTACCCTCCCGGAATATACCTGCCGTGGATAACCATTGACGCTTAAGCTGTCGATGATACAATGAGCCCACCGTTGACCGGCACCATGCCCAGGACCCCATGATCACCTTTTCCACCGCCATTCTCCGCTGCTGATGCCGCATCACCGATCTCGACAAAGGAACACCCCTTGAACCGGAAAAAACTGTTCGTCCTCATTGCTGCCGCAACTGCCGTAGCGCTCTTCTTCGCCCTCGACCTGGGCCGCTTCCTGACCCTCCACGCGCTGAAAGAAAACCGGCAGGCGCTCCTGGACTACTACGCGCAGCACCGGCTGGCCATGGTTGCCGGTTTCATGGTCGTCTACATCGTCCAGACCGCCCTCTCCCTTCCCGGCGCCGCCATCCTCTCCCTTGCTGCCGGGGCCGTCTTCGGCGCGGCCATGGGCACGGTCTACGCCAACATCGCCGCCACCATTGGCGCTACCCTCGCCTTTCTCGTCACCCGCTACCTCCTCCACGACACGGTTCAAGAGCGGTTCGGCGCCAGGCTGGCAAAGATCGACCGGGAGCTGGAAGAGCGGGGGCTCAACTACCTCCTCTTCCTCCGGCTGGTGCCGGTCTTTCCCTTCTTCCTGATCAACCTTGCGGCCGGGCTCACCCGCCTGCCGCTCAGGACCTTTTTCATCGGCACCATGATCGGCATCATCCCCGGCGGATTCGTCTACTGCAACGCCGGCGCCAGCCTGGCAACGATCAATTCGCTGGCAGAGATCGCTTCGCCGCGGGTCCTCGGCTCATTCGCCCTGCTCGGGCTGTTCGCTCTGGTGCCGGCGCTTTACAGCAAATTCAGGGGGAAAACCGCTGCGCCGCATTGAGTTATAACGGGATGGAACCGGATACTTTTCGAAGAGAAACAAGGAGGAAGAATGGAGACCTACTACGACCCGAAGGACCTGGACAAGTTTCCGGACATCGGCAAGGATGCGCCGGAGCTGGCGAAGATGTTCTTCAGCTATTACGGTGCCGTCTTTGCCGAAGGGGCGTTGAGCGCGCGGGAAAAGGCACTGATCGCCCTGGCTGTTGCCCATGCGGTACAGTGCCCCTATTGCATCGACGCCTATACCCGTAGCTGCCTGGAAAAGGGATCGAACCTGGAGGAGATGACCGAGGCGGTGCACGTGGTCAATGCCATCAGGGGAGGCGCCTCTCTGGTCCATGGGGTGCAGATGCGCAAGATCGCCGAGAAGCTGTCTCTCTAGCCCCGCGGCAGGCGGTCATGCTTCTGGGGAATGGCCGTTTCGCTTCTCACCGACAATCCGGCCGTCGCTCACCGTGTAGATGGTGTCGAACCCTTCCACCATCCGCTGGTCGTGGGTCACCACCAGGATGGCCGAGCTGTTCTCCACGGCCAGCCGCTTGAGCAGCATCATGACGTTTTTGCCGTTCTCGCTGTCCAGTGCTGCGGTCGGCTCGTCCGCCAGGATCACCCTCGGCCGGTTGGCCAGGGCGCGGGCAATGGCGGTCCGCTGCGATTCCCCGCCGGAGAGCAGTGCCGGGTAATGGTTGAGCCGGTGCCCGAGCCCCAGGCTCTCCAGGAGCTCGATGCTCCGGGACCTGGCCTCCCTCGGGGGGACGCCGTTGATGTCCATGGCGATCATGACGTTTTCCAGGGTGGTCAGGAACGGGATCAGGTTGTGGGCCTGGAAGATGAAACCGAGCTTCTCCCGGCGCACCTTCTTGATATCCAGGCCGGCCCGCCAGCCGTCGTCCGCCACCAGTTCTCCATCCAGCATCACCTTGCCGCGGGTCGGCTCGTTTACCAGGCCGATGGTGGTGAGCAGGGTGGTCTTTCCCGAGCCCGAAGGCCCGAGGATCGCCACCAGTTCGCCGGGGCGGACCGTGAAACTCGCGTCGGTCAGGGCGGTAACGGCCCGGTCACCCTCGCCGTAAATCTTGGTCAGGTTTTCCACTTCGACGGCAAACATATCCTCACACTCCCAACGCCTGGGCAGCCTCCACCTTCAGGGCCTTGCGTATTCCCACCATGCTGGCGGCGATGCAGATCACCACGACAATGACGAACAGGAGCTGCAGGTCGATGGCAACCAGGTCGACCCGGCGGGGAAACTTGTCGTGGGTGAACCATATCGCCGCATAGCCGATGCCGTAGGCCACCAGCCCCATGAGCAGCGACTGCTGCATGATCAGGCCGACAATGACCCGGTTCTGGGTCCCGATCAGCTTCAGGGTGGCGATCACCCGCAGCTTGTCCAGGGTCATGGTATAGATGATCAGGGAGATGATGACCCCGGAGATCACCAGCAGGATCACCCGGAAGAGGCCGAGC
>JACRPV010000026.1 GCA_016223015.1 Geobacter sp.
AAATTTTCTGAATTTTTTCTGTGCGCTCTGTGGTTTTCTTTAGTGTAAGTTTTCCATTGACGAATGAACCAGAACCGGCAAAACATCCAGGCCTCCGTATTGGACAGGCTGATCGATTATAACCCTGAGGTTTCCCGCGAGCCTGTCCAGCGCCGTTTATTGAATTTAAGCCAGGTCAAAGCCTCGGTCGTCAGAGACCTTGAGAGCCTTCTCAATACAAAACGGAGCATACTGCCGGTGCCTCCCGAATACAAAGAGCTGAACAACTCGGTGCTTGTTTACGGTCTGCGTGACTTCACCTCCCAGGATCCAAGAAGCCCGTCCATCAAGCAGCAGTTGCGCAGCGACGTTGAGAAGACCATCTCGCGGTTTGACAACAGGCTCAGAAACGTGATCGTGCGTCTTGAGACCTCGTCCAAAAATGAGCGCAACATCAGGTTCCGCATCAGCGGCCTGCTCGTCATCGACCCCGTAAGCGAGCCGGTCACGTTCGACACGTACTTTGACATCAGCCGGGGGGAGTACGTGATATCAAAATAAAGAATATCAATTTATTACCGGTCGTCATTCCCCGACTTGATCGGGGAATCCAGGGTAAAGCATGAAGACGTGGCTTCCCGCTTAAGGACTGCGGGAATGACAAAGCATAGACATAGATTAGTCAGAATTTAATAGAGCTTATTTAACGCTGGGGCTAATGCACATGGATGATAAACTTCTAAATTACTACGAGCAGGAGCTTACCTTTATCCGCAAGATGGGGGTTGAGTTTGCAAGGAAGTACCCCAAGATCGCGGGCCGGCTGCTCCTTGAGCCGGACAAGTGCGAAGACCCTTTTACCGAGCGCATCATAGAGGCGTTCGCCTTTATCAGCGGCCGCATTCATAAAAAAATCGACGACGATTTCCCTGAATTGACCGAGTCGCTGCTCGGCATACTTTACCCGCATTACACAAACCCGGTACCTTCTATGTCGGTTGTAAGGTTCGAGCCGATTAAGCAGAACCTCTCCGCAGCGGGTTATTTAATAGACAGGGGCGCGATGCTCTACTCAAAGCCCGTCAGCGGCACGCCGTGCCAGTTCTCCACGTGCTATCCGGTGACCATGTGGCCGGTCGAGGTGACGGCAGCGGGACTCCATGACCCGAAGAAACCGGTGAAAGACGCCAGACAGGTCATCTCCATTCAACTAAAGTCCTATAACAATCTCAGCTTCTTACAGCTTAACTGGGAGAAACTCCGTTTTTTTCTTAACGGGCCGCATCAGCACATCTATCATCTTTACGAGCTGTTATTTAACAATGTCTGCCACATCGAATGCGAATCGAAGACAAAGGACGGCAAGACGGTTATTATGCCGCTGCCGCATGAAGTCATCAAACCCGTCGGGTTCGATCCCGAAGAGGTAATGCTTCCCTATTCATCAAGGTCCATGCCGGGGTATCTCCTCCTTTTTGAATACTTC
>JACRPV010000045.1:0-8439 GCA_016223015.1 Geobacter sp.
TTGTAGGGGCGATCCTTGTGATCGCCTTGAAGAAGCGGGCAAACTCAAGGTTTGCCACTACAGGAGCATCGAGATTATGCGTCATGATCTGTTTATTGCCGGTTTCGGCGGCCAGGGGGTGCTGCTTGCCGGCAATCTCCTCTCCCTCGCTGCCATCAAGGAAGGGAAGAACGTTTCCTATTTCCCTGCCTACGGTGTCGAGAAGCGGGGCGGTGCTGCCATGTGCACCGTCATTATCGCCGATGGCGACGTCGGTTCGCCCGTGGTGGGCAACCCGTCGGTGGCCATCCTCCTGAACCAGGCTTCCTTTGACAAATATGTCGGCAAGGTCAAAAAGGGTGGTGTCTGTATTGTCAATGCATCCCTGGTCGACTGCTCCGGGGCTGACCGGGACGATATGGAACTCTACCCCATACCGATGAACGATATTGCCAATGAGCTGGGCGACCCGCGGATGGTCAACATGGTCGCAGCCGGCGCCTATGCAGCCAAAACCGGCGCCGTATCGTTCGAATCCCTTGCCGAGGCGCTGAAGAAGGCGCTTCCCGAGCGTAACCACCGCTTCATCCCCGCCAATGTCAAGGCCATGGAGGCCGGGGCAGCGAGCATCTTCCCCCGATGATCGTGGATCATTGGTCGCCTGGCAGCGGAAAAGGCTTGACCGCCGTCAATATATTTGTTATGTAATTGCGTCGTTGGGGTGTAGCCAAGCGGTAAGGCAATGGACTCTGACTCCATCATCCCTAGGTTCGAATCCTAGCACCCCAGCCATTTAAGGAATGTACCGTACTTAACGGATAAACGATATTTCCTTTCATACGTTCGTCATTTTATATCGGTCCCATCGTCTAGTGGTTAGGACACCGGCCTTTCACGTCGGTAACAGGGGTTCAAGTCCCCTTGGGATCACCATTTCCAAGCAGTGATTCTTGATTCAAGGGTTGCTGTTTTTTTTTCTGCAGCTTCAGGCTGCCATCCCGCCATGGGGGGCGGAGACCCGGAACAGGCAGCGAAAGGGAGATCCGATGCGTAGATTCAGGCAGGTAATCGGTCTTTGGCTTCTGTTGTTTTTCATCCCGGCCCTTGGCGGCGCTGCAGCGCTTTCCGACCAGGAAACCCAGCCGGATGAGGGGGTCTACGTCGGCGAGGTGAAGCAGGAATTCCCCCTCGGCAAAGAGATGGTCTCCGAAGATCAACTCAAAGAGACCAGGAAATCCGGTGATGGGTGGCAAGCGCTGAAACCGCTGAAACCGACCGTCAAGACCCCGGAAGATGCCAAAACCGACAAGGTCCCAGCTGCCAAGAAGCTGCGCATCCTCCTTCGCGCCGAACCGGGCGACAGCATGCTGACCCTCTCCTGGAAGCTCAAGGAGTTGAACGTCCGCCCCGGCGACCTCCCGCCGAAATTCACCCTCTATTACGGCATTGAGCCGGGCCGCTACGAAAAGAAACTCGAAGTCGGCGACGTCAGCGAATACAAGCTCCGCTTCCTGCGCAACAATCAACTCTACTATCTCAAGCTGCAGGGAGTGATCCCGGCCCCGGTCGAGACGACGAAATCCGTTGAAGTCGCTGACGACGCCACCCAGCCGTCCGAACTCACCATCTTTTCCAACGAGATAAAGGCAACGCCGGCGCCACCGGAAGAGCTGGGCTCCCCCCTGGAAAAATCGTTTGCCGCCAAGACCCAGACCCTGCAGGACAAGATCGAGGCAGAGCCGTTCCAGCGCTCGCTCCAGCAGTTCGGCTACGATTTCTTCAAGAACAGCCTGACTGCCGGAACAGCCCTGGAGAATGCACCGGTCGGCCCCGACTATGTCATCGGACCGGGCGATTCCCTCCGCATCGACCTCTGGGGCTCGATCCAGGCCCGCCAGGATCTGGTCGTCGACCGTAACGGCGAGATCTCCATCCCGCGGATCGGCACCGTCAAGGTCTGGGGGGTGACGTTCCAGCAGGCCCGTGAGATCATCGACAAGGCGATTTCCCGCTATTACAAGGGGTACGAACTGAATGTCTCCATGGGTCGGCTCCGCACGATCCAGGTCTTCGTGGTAGGCGAAGTGGAGTCTCCCGGTACCTACTCGGTCGCTTCCACCGCAACGGTCATCAATGCCCTGGCCCTTGCCGGGGGACCGGCAAAGACCGGCACCCTGCGGGCCGTCAGGCTCTCCCGCGGCGGCTCGATGGTCCAGGAGATCGATCTCTACGCCATGTTCCTCTCCGGCGACCGCTCCAAGGACCGGCGGCTGGAGAGCGGGGACACCATCTTCGTGCCGGTTAGCGGCCCGGTTGCGGCCATGGCCGGGTAGGTCAAGCGGCCCAGCATCTATGAGCTGAAGGAGAAAACCACCCTCCAGCAGCTCCTGCAGATGGCCGGCGGGGTTACGGCGTCCGGCGATCTGGGGCGGATACAGCTGGAGCGGTTCGAAGGGAACGCCTCACGGGTGGTCATGGACTTCGAACTGCAGAATGCCCGTCTCGACGGGACGGCAGCAGCGGCCGAGATCCGGGACCGCGACCTGGTGAAGATTTTCCCGGTCTACCAGGCGCTCCGCCAGGTGGTGACGCTGCAGGGGAATGCGGTGCGCCCCGGAGAATACCAGTTCCGCCAGGGGATGCGAATTTCCGATCTTCTCCCTTCCTACCGGGATCTTCTCCCCCAATCCTACCTTGAATCGGCACAGGTGGTCAGGCTCGTTCCACCCGATTTCCATCGCGAGTCGATTGCCGTCAACCTGAAAAAGGTCTGGGCCGGGGATACCGGCGAGAACATCCAGTTGCATGAACAGGATACGCTGAAGATCTTTTCCCGGACCGAAATGGAAGAGAAGATGTCGGTGGCGATCAACGGGCATGTGGTCAACCCCGGCACCTATGACTATTATGACAGGATGACGATCCGGGACCTGTTGGCAGCAGCAGGGAGCCTCAAGAGGAACGCCTACATGGAGAAGGCCGAGCTGACCAGGACCGTTACGGCTGACGGCGTAGCCCGGACCACCCGTTTCGACGTAAATCTCAATAAGGCGCTGGCAGGCGACCCCCAGAACAATCTCACGCTGCAGCCGGACGATGTCCTGATCGTGCGGGGCATCCAGGAGTGGCTGGAATCCGACGACCGCTTCGTCACTGTCGAGGGGGAAGTGCGGTTCCCCGGCACCTACTCCATCGGCAAGGGAGAAAAGCTGAGCTCGGTGCTGGAGCGGGCAGGCGGCTATACGGACAAGGCGTACCTGAGCGGGGCGCGCTTCACCCGGAAAGCGGTGCAGAAGGAGCAGCAGAAGCGGATGGATGAGATCATCCTTCGCACCGAGCAGGATATCCTGAAGAAACAGGGAGAGCTCGCATCGGTGGCGGCGTCGCGGGAAGAGCTGGAGGCGACGAAATCGGCACTGGAAGGCCTCCAGAAGAGCCTGGAGAAACTTAAGACCCTTAAGGCAGAGGGAAGGGTCGTGGTCAAGCTCGAAAAACTCGATGCATTCGAAGACAGCGCCTATAACGTGGAGCTTCAGGGGGGGGACCTGATTCAGATCCCGCCCCGGTCCAATGTGGTCAACGTGCTCGGCCAGGTCTACAATCAGACCGCCCATATCTACCAGCCCGGAGAGCAGGTTTCCTATTACCTGGAAAAGGCCGGTGGCGTGACCCGCGATGGCGACGAAAAGGACATGTATATCATCCGGGCCGACGGGTCGGTGTTCAGCAGACAGCAGGCCTCGTTCGGCATTCACTGGGATGACGCCTCTAGCAGTTGGACCTTCGGCAGCTTCATGGCCGCTGCCCTGCAGCCCGGCGATACCCTGGTCGTCCCCCAGAAGCTGGAGCGGACCGCCTGGCTGCGCGACATCAAGGACATAACCCAGATCCTGGCCAACGTGGCCCTGACCGCGGGCACGGTCCTGCTCGGGCTCAAGTGATGACCCGCGCCGTGATCCCTGCTGCCGGTGCCGGTTCTTCGCCGGGAGGGACTGCCCTGGTACGCCCCTGGCGGCAATCCGCATGAGATGGGCAAACTTGCGCAGGTTGGCCCTTGTACTCTGCATCGCCTGGGCGCTGATCATTGTCTGGCTCTCGCTCACCCCTTCGCCACCCGTCATCCCCCAGGCCTTGCTGGGGTGGGACAAGTTCCAGCATGCGGCTGCCTATGGGCTGCTCACCATCCTGGCACTGCGTGCCGCCAGTGGCGATTCCCTTGCGAAGCGTCTGCAGCCTCTGCGTATAGCGGTGGCGGTGATCCTGTTCGGCGGGCTCATGGAGGTGGCGCAGGGGCTTTTGACGAGCATGCGCACAGCCGATCCGCGGGATCTGCTGGCAGATGCGGTCGGAGTGCTGGCCGCCTACCTCTTGTTCAAATTCCTGGATTCCCGCTCCCGCACGGAACATTGCCCCGTTTTCATCCTTGCCGCGACCGTTGCGTGCCTCCTGCATGCCTCCCTGCCGGTTGCGGCAGCTGACGGGCATCTCCTGAACAGCACCGCCGAATACGGGCGGGTAGCCGGACGGCTGGCCGACGAGGCTCTGGAGGTGGCAACGACGCCGGTCGACACCAGGGGATACGGCATGCTCGGAACCCTGCTGGTGACCGGGGCGGTGGCGTTCACCAGCAGTTACGATAGCGACATCCGCGACAAGGTCGGCGGCATCAAGGGAACAACCCTCGACCACGTAACGGATGCCGGCAGCATCGCGGGCGATCCGTTCCTGCACCTGGGGCTGGCAGCGGCCGTCTATGGCGGCGGAATCCTGGCCGAGTCCCCCAAGTACCGGGAACTGGGTGAGATGCTCGGCGAGGCGGCCATCCTGGCCGATGCCACCACCTTCATCCTCAAATCGGCAACGGGCCGGGCTCGGCCGAATACGGGGAGCGGTTCTGGCAGTTTCCGTCCGTTCCGTTTCGCAGCGGATTATGACGCACTGCCGTCCATGCACACTGCAAGCTCTTTTGCCATGGCCTCCGTTGTTGCGGCTAGCGCCGACAACCCGCTGATCGGGATCGGTGCCTATGCCGCAGCCGCCTTTGTCGGCTTTTCCCGCATCTACCAGGACAAGCACTGGGCAAGCGACGTGGTGCTCGGCGCCGCTATCGGAGAGCTCTGCGGCAGGGTGGCAATGGGGTATCATGCATCGGGCAAGGCCCGACGCTTCTCGGTCGCGCCGGTGGTCGGCACTGAGGCGGCCCTGATTGCCGTGACCGGGCGATTTTGACCTATTCTGGAGGAGAGATGCTGTCTGCAGTCATATTCGATTTTGACGGGATCATCGTCGACACCGAGCCGCTGCACTACCGGTCGTTTCAGACCATCCTCGAACCGCTCGGGCTCGGCTATCCGTGGGATGAATACGTCTCCCGCTACATGGGTTTCGACGACCGTGACGCTTTTGCCGAGGCGTTTCATGCCGCCGGAAAAGCCCTTGCCCCGGCCGAGCTGGATGAACTGATCCAGCGGAAGGCGCAGGTCTTCCAGCAGGTCATCAGCGGCGGTGTTACCCCCTATCCCGGAGTCACCGAGCTGATCCGCGGGCTTGCCGGTTCCCTGCCGCTTGCGCTTTGCAGCGGCGCGCTCCTTTCCGACATCACCCCCATACTCTCCCAGTTTTCCCTGGAAAACTCCTTCTCCATCATTGTCACGGCCGATGATGTTGCCGCCAGCAAACCCGACCCTGCCAGCTATGTCCTGGCGGTGACCCGGCTGCAGTCCCGCTTTCCCGCACAGGGGATCGTTCCGTCGCACTGCCTTGCCATCGAGGATACCCCTGCCGGCATCGCCTCGGCACAGGGGGCCGGCATCCCGGTCCTGGCGGTCACCAACAGCTATCCCGCCCCAGATCTGCACGCAGCCGACCGGGTCGTTGCCTCCCTCGAAGGGCTCGACCGGGACCGGCTGGCAGAGCTCTTCAACCCCTGATAATGTCCCGGCTCCCCGTCGATCTGGTCATCCCCGACCTTCTCCGGGCGCTGACCTCGGCGCCGGGAGCAGTTCTCCAGTCTCCTCCCGGCTCGGGCAAGACCAGCCGGGTCCCCCTGGCCCTCCTGAATGCGCCCTTTCTGCAGGACAAACGGATCGTCATGCTCGAACCGCGCCGTCTGGCAGCGGTGAATGCCGCCACCTGGCTCGCCAAAAGCATCGGCGAGGAGGTGGGAGGGACGGTCGGCTATGCCATCCGCTTCCAGCGCAGGGTATCTGCGCGGACACGCCTGGAGGTGCTGACCGAAGGTCTGCTGGTACGGCGCCTGCAGAACGATCCCTCCCTGGACGGGATCGGTGCGGTGGTCTTCGACGAGTTCCATGAGCGGAGCATTGCCGCCGATACGGCGCTCGCCTTCTGCCTGGAGGTGCAAAAGACCCTGCGGCCGGACCTGAAGATCGTGGTGATGTCGGCAACCCTCGATGAAGGTGGGGTGGCTCGCCTGCTGGGGGACCTGCCGGTCATCAGGGCAGAAGGAGGGAGTTTTCCGGTGGCCCTGCGCTACCTGGGGGAGCCGCCGGGTCAGCTGGTGCCGGCCGTGATCCAGGCCATCTGCAAGGCACTGACAGAGGCTCAAGGGGATATCCTGGTCTTTCTGCCTGGCAGCGGCGAGATCCGCCGTTGTCACCGAGAGCTCCGGGATGCGCCGCCGGTGCGCGACCTGCTGGTCGTGCCGCTCTATGGCGATCTCCCCTTTGCCGAGCAGGAGCGGGCCATCCTCCCGGCAGACCGGCGCAAGGTGGTTCTGGCAACCAACATCGCCGAGACGAGCCTGACCATCGAAGGGATCGGGCTGGTCATCGACAGCGGCCTGACCCGGCGGTTGCAGTTCGATCCGTCATCCGGCCTCAACCGGCTGGTGACGGTGCGGGTTTCGGCTGCTTCGGCTACCCAGCGCGCAGGCCGTGCCGGGCGTCTCGGGCCGGGGGCCTGTTACCGTCTCTGGAGCGAAGCGGCCAATGCCGCGCTGGTTCCCTTCAACCCGCCCGAGATCAGGATCTCCGAGCTTTCCCCCCTGGCCCTGGAGCTGGCCAACTGGGGGGTGAGCGATCCCCTGGCGCTTTCCTGGCTCGATCCCCCTCCCTCGGGCTCCCTGGCCGAGGGGCGTGCCCTGCTCACTGCGCTCGGCGGGCTGGACCGGCAGGGGCGCATAACCCCCTGCGGCAGGCGGATGGCCGAGCTGCCGCTCCATCCCCGCCTGGCCCGGATGGTGCTGGCCGGGGCAGAACGCGGGCAGGCCGGTCTTGCCTGCGATCTGGCCGCGCTTCTGGAGGAACGGGACATCTTTCGCCGCGACCGGCAGGAGTCGCTCGCTGTCAGCGGCTGCGATTACCTCGACAGGATCGAGGCGCTTGAGGAATGGCGCACGCATGGCTCGGGCCGCAGCGATCCCCACCTCGATCCGCAGGCCTGTGCCGTTGTCCAGCGCACTGCCGAGCGGCTGCGGCGCCTGATCGGCGCCCCTGCCCGTGGCCCGGAGCCTGACAACGACGAGGTCGGACTGCTCCTTGCCCATGCCTTTCCGGACCGAATAGCGCGGCAGCGCGAGCCTGGTTCGGATCGGTACCTGCTCGCCAACGGCACGGGCGGGCGGCTCGGCACCAGGAGCGCCCTCCGTGACCGGCAATTCATCGTTGCCGTGGAAATCAACGCCAGTGCCGGCGGCGACGGTCTCATCCATGGGGCGTCGTCCCTTTCTCCGGAGCTGCTGCGACGCGAATTTGCCGAAGAGATCCGCACCGAGCGGCGCGTTGGCTGGGATGCCGAACAGGGGAGGGTCTGGGTGCGGGAGGAGGAGCGGCTGGGGGAGCTGGTGTTGTCGTCCCGCCCCGCTACCCCGGGCGATGCGGAAAGCGCTTCACTGCTTCTTGAGGTGATCCGCGCGGATGAAGAGCTGGCGCTGCTCCCCTGGACCCCTGCATGCCGCCAGCTGCAGGCGCGGGTTGCCCTGCTGGCACGGGCCGCCCCGGAGCGGGAGTGGCCCGATATCGGGAATGCCGCTTTGGCTACGAGGCTCGATGACCTGCTCGGCAGCAGCCTGCGCGGTTGCCGATCGTCGATCGACCTGAAGCGAATCGACCTGGCGGGACTGCTAAAGGGGCTGTTCAGCTGGGAGCAGCAGAGGTTGTTGGACGAGGGGGCGCCGACCCATCTCACCGTTCCCAGCGGTTCGCGGCTTCCGCTCGACTACGAAAGCGGCGTGCCGGTCTTGAGCGTCAAGCTGCAGGAGCTTTTCGGTTGTGCCGACACGCCGACAGTGGCATGGGGGCGGGTAGCGGTGCTCCTCCACCTTTTATCGCCGGCCCGGCGGCCTGTCCAGGTGACCAATGATCTCAGGAGTTTCTGGGATTCCACCTACCCCCAGGTGAAGAAGGAACTGAAAGGGCGCTATCCCAAGCACCCCTGGCCCGACGATCCGTGGCGTGCTGCACCGACGCGCAAGACCAGAAACCAGCAGGAAAAAACTCC
>JACRPV010000045.1:8467-19371 GCA_016223015.1 Geobacter sp.
GAAAGAGGATGGTTCCGTCCGGCTGCAGCAGCCTGCGGACGGGTGCGCTGGCCATGGTCGGTGCGTCGCGGCCAGAGGAATGTGCCGGCATGAAGGACCGTGAGATGTTGGTGTCGTCCTGCCATGCCTCGAAATGGAGGTGGGGACCGGTTGAGCGCCCGGTTGAGCCGGAAAGGGCGATGACCGTGGCACAATCCACCTCTGCCCCTTCCGGGACCAGGTTCTCGGCATGATGGGCGTAGATGGTCTTCATGCCGTCGTGGTGGTCGATGATAACGGTGTTGCCGTATCCCGAGCGGAGCCCGCTGAAGATCACGGTGCCCGGCGCAACCGGTTTTACCGGCGTCCCGGTCGGGGCGGCGATGTCGATGCCGTTGTGGTGCCTGAGTTTTCCGTCGAAGGGGTCGAAGCGGAGACCCGCGGTGGAGGTGATGACCCCCTGAAGCGGCAGGGTGCCTCTCTGCAGCACGGAACCCGTTTCATCCCGATTGTCCGTGGACGACTTGACCGGACCTGCGGTTGATCCCGGCCTGCCCTTTTTCCAGGCTGGGTGGCGCGTTGCCCGGTCGCGCATGACCAGGGTGTAGCCGCGACTGCTGGGAGAATCGGTGAAGGATACCACGCCGTCGTCATCCTCCAGCCGGAATATGTCGGCCTGTGCCGTACCGGCAGCGGTCAGACAGATGAGCAGCAGTGTGGTGACGTGGAAGCGGATCATGGGCGCCTTGGTGCTGAGATGATGTTCCCTTTACTCTATATACTTCGGCAGGGGTTTTGACAAGTTGAGGAGTTGCTGCGGCAACGCTGTGCTGCCCAAAAAAGAGGCGACCGGGTGGGCGAATGCTGCATAAATGGGCTGATTTGTCGCCTGTTCTGCATCTGTTGCTGGCAAGGCTTGTAATGTGTTGAAAATACAGGGGCTGATTCTTGCTCATGAGTTGGCAGTATATTTGCTTCTTTGGGTGGAGCAGACGCCGCGTGCTTTTGACGTAGGCACCCTTGTGCAGTACAATTTACGAACAATCCATGACTTATCAATCACAAGGGGGTGAGTGGCCTTGAAAAAAGTGGAAGCGATAATAAAGCCGTTCAAGCTTGACGAAGTGAAGGATGCGCTCAACGAGATCGGCATCCAGGGGATCACTGTCAGCGAGATCAAGGGATTTGGCCGCCAGAAGGGTCATACCGAACTCTATCGCGGTGCCGAATATGTGGTGGATTTTATCCCCAAGATAAAGATGGAGATCATCGTCGGCGACGATATCGTGGCCAAGGTCGTGGAGACCATCGAGCAGGCGGCAAAAACCGGCCGGATCGGCGACGGCAAGATCTTTGTCACCTCTGTCGAGGAAGTAGTCCGGATCAGGACGGGAGAGCGGGGAGAAGACGCCCTGTAGGAGCTGCCCTGCGGTTTGCCCCGTCCGGCCTCTTTAATACAATCCATCCAATATGCTTAAAACCCGTCGAAACGGTCGGGTTAACAAAGCGTACGTGCGTTCATGCGCATTAAACCGAAAGGAGAGTCTTGATGACACCACAAGAGGTAGTAGCATTTGCCAAAGAAAATGGCGCAATGATGGTAGATTTCAAATTCATGGACTTCGTGGGGATCTGGCAGCACTTTTCCGTGCCGATGTCAGAGTTCGGCGAGGATACCTTTGAAGAAGGGCAGGGTTTTGACGGTTCCTCCATCCGTGGCTGGCAGCCGATTCATGCTTCGGACATGATCATCCTTCCCGACCCGACCACCGCAAAGATGGACCCCTTTACCGCGGTGCCGACCCTGTCGCTGATCTGCAACATCTTCGATCCGATCACCAAGGAAGATTACAGCCGCGACCCGCGTAATATCGCCCGCAAGGCCGAAGCATACCTCAAGTCCACCGGCGTCGGCGACACCGCTTACTTCGGACCCGAAGCCGAATTCTTCATCTTCGACGACGTCCGCTACGACTCCAGCGCCAACCAGTCGTTCTACGCAGTCGACTCCGTCGAAGGGACCTGGAACACCGGCCGCGAGGAATTCCCCAACCTCGGCTACAAGCCGCGCCACAAGGAAGGGTACTTCCCGGTTTCCCCTACCGATTCCCAGAACGACCTGCGTAACGAGATGGTCATCGAGCTGCAGAAGGTCGGCATCCGCGTCGAGTGCCAGCACCACGAGGTTGCCACCGGCGGCCAGGCCGAGATCGACATGCGCTTCAACTCGCTGGTTGCCATGGCTGACGACCTCCAGTGGTTCAAATACGTCATAAAGAACGTTGCCTGCCGCAACGGCAAGACCGTTACCTTCATGCCGAAGCCGCTTTACGGCGACAACGGTTCCGGGATGCACTGCCACCAGTCGATCTGGAAGGCCGGCACCAACCTGTTCGCCGGCGACAAGTACGGCGGGCTTTCCCAGATGGCCCTCTGGTACATCGGCGGGATCATCAAGCATGCCAAGGCCCTCTGCGCCTCCATCCGTATCCCGATGTTCTCCACCAACCCGAAGGCGAAGCGGATCGAGTACCGTACGCCCGACCCGTCGGCAAACGGCTACCTTGCCTTTGCCGCCATGCTGATGGCAGGCCTCGACGGCGTCGAGAACAAGATCGATCCGGGCCAGCCGCTGGACAAGGACATCTACGGTCTCTCCCCGGAAGAGCTGAAAGACATCCCGTCAGCTCCGGGCACGCTTGAGGAAGCCCTCAACTGCCTCAAGGACGACCACGAGTTCCTGCTCAAGGGTGACGTCTTCACCCCCGACGTCATCGAAAAGTGGATCGAGTACAAGATGGAAGCAGAGGTCAACCCGGTCCGCATGCGTCCGGTTCCCCTCGAATTCGCCCTCTACTACGACATCTAGGCAGAGGTTTTATACGGAGCAGTACGAAAAAGGCGGGGGAGCGATCTCCCGCCTTTTTCCGTCTGCAGGGCGCTTTCCGGCAACGGGCGGTTTCCAGCCGACATGGGGCGCAAGCGGAAAGCGAGCTGTCAAAGGCGGACGGTTGAGCGATCAGTTTCGGCGCGGCCCGACATTGACTTTGCCCGCCCAATCTGCTAGAAACAACAGTCTTGTCAATTCTTTTACCCGGAGGCGGCATGGATCAGTTTTTCCTCAAAGTCTCCATCATGCTGGTGCCGGCACTGATGGCCATCACCTGTCACGAGGTGTCTCACGGGTACGTGGCCTACCGTTTCGGCGATGATACGGCAAAGTCTCTGGGCCGCCTCACCCTGAATCCCCTGAAGCACCTGGATATCATCGGCACCCTGATGATCTTCATCGTCGGCATCGGCTGGGCCAAGCCGGTGCCGGTGAACTTCGGCAATCTCCGCCGTCCCAAGCGCGACATGATCTGGGTCGCCGCTGCCGGCCCCATCACGAATTTCAGTCTGGCGGCAGTGTCGGCACTGCTCATGCGGGGGATGCAGGCCCTGGGCGACCTGATAGGCGATGCCTCGCTGATGCAGTTCCTCATCGACCCGATGGTGCTGATGCTGGCCTTTTCCGTCTACATCAACCTGCTTTTGGCAATCTTCAACCTCATCCCCGTGCCGCCGCTGGACGGTGGCCGGGTTGCGGTGGGGCTCCTTCCCGAGCGGCAGGCGATCGCCTATTCGCGGATCGAACCGTACGGCATGATCATCATCATTGTCCTGGTATTTTTCACCAATCTGTTCAGCTATATCATTTCACCGGCTCTGAGCCTGGGGGTTCGGCTTCTGGCAGGCTCCCAGAGCAACCTCGTTTTCAGCGTCACCAATCTGATGTTCAAGTAAACCGGCAGGGGAGAGGAATCATGAGCAACAATCGCGTAGTCAGCGGCATGCGCCCGACGGGCAAGCTGCACCTGGGACATTTTCACGGCGTACTGGATAACTGGCTGAAGCTCCAGAACGAATACGAGTGTTTCTTCTTTGCCGCTGACTGGCATTCCCTGACCACCGAATATGCCGATACCTCGGGCATCCGCGAGAGCACCCGCGAGATGGTTCTTGATTGGCTCGCCTTCGGGCTCGACCCGAAGAAGTGCACCATCTTCGAGCAGAGCCTGGTGCCGCACCATTCGGAACTGAACCTGATCCTCGGCATGATCACGCCGGTGTCGTGGCTGGAGCGCAACCCGACCTACAAGGAGATGCAGGACAACCTGGAGCACAAGGACCTCTCCACCTTCGGTTTCCTCGGCTATCCGGTGCTGATGGCCGCTGACATCATCATCTATAAGGCGACCAGGGTGCCGGTGGGGCATGATCAGCTCCCCCACCTGGAGATCACCCGCGAGATCGCCCGCCGCTTCAACCATCTCTACGGCCAGGTCTTTCCCGAGCCCGAGGCGCTGCTCACCGAAACCCCCAAGCTGACCGGGCTGGACGGCCGGAAGATGAGCAAGTCCTACGGCAACTCCATCTACCTCTCCGACACGGCCGAGGATACCCGCAAGAAGATCATGACCATGATCACCGATACCCAGCGGGTCCGCCGTGCCGACCCCGGCGAACCGGACCGCTGCATCGCCTTTAACCTCCATCGCCTCTACGTGTCGCAGGAAAGGCTCGACATGATCGTGCCTGCCTGCCGCGGGGCAGAAATCGGTTGTGTGGAGTGTAAGAAGATCCTGGCCGAGTCCGTGGTTGAGGGGCTTGCCCCGTTCCGCGCCAGGCGCGAGGAGCTGGCCGCCCGGCCGGAGCTGGTGAGCGATGTCCTGTCCGACGGCAGCAAACGTGCCCAGGAGGAGTCGGGAACGACGCTGGCGGAGGTCAGGGCTGCCCTGAAGTTCTGATAACGGCCATGTCCGATACAGCCCCTTCCCAGCCCCTCTTTGACAGTCAGCAGTTCTCCGCCTACTCGGTCAAGGTGGAGTCCTTCGAGGGGCCGCTCGACCTTCTCCTGCATCTGATCAAGAAGAACGAGCTGGATATCTACGATATCCCCATCGCCATCGTCACCCGTCAGTATCTGGAATACCTGGAGGTGATGAAGGAACTCAACCTGGAGATCGCCGGCGAGTTCCTGGTGATGGCCTCGACCCTGCTGCAGATCAAGTCCAAGCTGCTTTTGCCGCTCCCTGAAGAAGAGGATAGCGGCGAGGACGAGGAGCTGGACCCCCGGGCGGAACTGGTCCGGCGGCTGCTCGAATACCAGAAGTACAAAGAAGCGGCTGCCGGCCTGGCCAGCCGCGAGCTGCTCGGCCGCGACGTCTTTACCCGCACCATCCCCTTTGTCGACGAGACGCTGCTTCCGGCCGGCGAAGAGCCGCTGGAGATCGAGCTGTTCGAGCTGGTGGACGCCTTTCGCCGCGTGCTTGCCCGCATCCCGGTGGAGCGTTTCCATGAGGTCGTCAGTGAATCGATCAGCGTTGCCGACCGGATCGGCCGCATCCTCGATCTGGTCCAGTCGCGGGAGTCGGTGCAGTTCGACGACCTCTTCGATGACGAGGAGATAACGCGTGAACTGGCGATAGCGACCTTCCTGGCTCTCCTCGAACTCTGCAGGCTGAAAACGATCAAGGTCTCCCAGTTGACCCCGTTCGGAGTGATCTGGCTCGTGCCGGGGGCGCTGGAACCTGAGGCGGACCCTGCCGGAGTGGACGACGATGACAGCGAAAAGCCTTAAATCACTGCTGGAGTCGCTCTTTTTCGTTGCCGAAGGCCCGCTCTCCCTGGACCGGCTGACAGCGGTACTGGAGGAGTTCGACCGGGCCGAGATCACCCTGGCGCTTGATGAGCTGGCAACGGAGTGCATAGCCCTGGAGCGGGGGATCATCCTGGCCGAGGTTGCCGGCGGCTACCAACTGCGCACCCCTTCCGAGCACACCGAGTATCTCAAGCGGCTGCAACGGAGCAGGGGGGCTAAATTCAGCCAGTCTGCCCTGGAGTCCCTGGCGATCATCGCCTATCGGCAGCCGGTGACCCGTGCCGAAGTGGAATACCTGCGGGGCGTCGACTGCGGCGGTGTGCTGAAGACGCTCCTGGAGAGGAAACTTATCAGGATTCTCGGTAAGAAGGACGTGCCTGGCAAGCCGCTGGTCTACGGCACGACCAGGGAGTTTCTCGAAGTCTTCAGCCTCAAGAACCTGACCGCACTCCCCACCATCAAGGAGATCCAGGACCTGGCAGAGCCGCCGGTCTTCGAAGAACAGGCAGAACTGCCGCTGGAAGGCGATCCGTCCCCTCCCGAATTCCCCAGCGGCGAATGACCCATCGTTGCATTCCCTCCACAATCGGGTAAGCTGACAGAAGGGGTGTCGCCGCGACACCCCGTTTCCTTGCACCACCAGACCTGTTCCGGTACGGGAGGATGCCATGATTCGCCAGCCAGCCGTAGCCAATCAGTTTTACACCGGTGATACGCAGCGACTTCGCGCCGAGCTCGATAGCCTGATCGTCCGGTCGGCTGAACCGGAGCAGGTCATCGGCGTCATCTCTCCCCATGCCGGCTACATCTATTCCGGCGCCGTCGCAGGTGTGCTGTTCGGTGCCATCGCCATTCCCCGGACCGTCCTCATCCTCGGCCCCAATCACCACGGGCTCGGGGCACGTGTCTCCCTCTATCCCTCCGGGGCCTGGCATACCCCGCTCGGCAACGTACCGATCGACGAGACTCTCGCTGCACTGGTGCGTCGCCACGCCCCCATGGTCGAGGAGGAGACGTCGGCCCACCTGCGAGAGCATTCCCTGGAGGTTCAGGTACCGTTTCTCCAGCACCTGCAACCAGAGCTCGCCATTGTCCCGATCTGTCTCGGATTCGGCGATTATGCCACCTGCCGGCAGTTGGGAGAGGGGATTGCCGCGGCGATCCGGGAATATGGCGCTCCTGTTCTCATGGTTGCCAGTTCCGACATGACCCACTACGAGACCGCAACCGTCGCCAGGGAGAAGGACGACTTGGCGCTGGAACGCGCCCTGGCGCTCGATGCCGAAGGGCTGCTCGCCGTCTGCCGGTCCAGGCGCATCACCATGTGCGGCGTGGTCCCCTCCACGGTCATGCTGGTGGCCGCCAAGGCCCTTGGGGCCAGCGAAGCCCGACTGGTGCGGTATGCCAACAGCGGCGATACGAATGGAGATTACGATCAGGTGGTGGGATACGCATCGGTTGCCGTATGGTAATCAGCGAGTAGGGGAGAAATGGGTCACGCAGACAGCGACTACGAGAACAGATACCAGTCCCTTTTCGAGGAGATGCCGGTCGGCGTCTTCTATCAGGACGCAGATGGCACGCTGATCGACGTCAATCGGGCAGCACTGGAGATGTTCGGCCTGAGCCGGGACCAGCTCCTCGGCAGGACCTCGTACCATCCCGAGTGGCGGGTCATCGACGAGAACGGCTCTGAACTGCCCCCGGAACGGCATCCATCCATGGTTGCGCTCCGGACCGGGAAACCGGTCCCATGCCGGGTTTTCGTCACCCTGATCGACGTCACCGATCTGAAGCGCTCCGAAAAGGCGCTGCGCGACAGCGAATTGCTGCTCAGAGAGGCGCAGAGGGTAGGACATCTCGGCACCTATGACTATGACATACCCATTGATCGGTGGAGATGTTCCCCTGAACTGGATCGGATCTTCGGTATCGACGAATCCTTTCCGCGGACCTTCAATTCCTGGCTTACCCTGGTGCATCCCGATCATCGCGCCAGGATGGACCAGTATTTTTCCTCCCTGCACCGTACCCGGACATGGTTTGACATGGAGTACCCGATCCTGCGCCCCGTGGATGGCGCCGAGCGCTGGTTGTACGGCACCGGGGAATTCACCCGTGACGACGCGGGCAACCCGATCCGGATGATCGGCACGATCCAGGACATCACCGAGCGGAAATCGCTTGAGATCGATTCGTTGCGGATGCTGCAGGCGCTGATAGACCTGGCCCGTAACAAGGCGCTCTATGCCGTCCAGCTCCCCGTTGCGCTGGCAACCATAACCGAGGCCGCGGCTGAGGCGCTCGGGACCTGGCGTGTCAGCGTCTGGTTCTACAGCGACGATCATGAGGGGATCGTCTGTAGCGACATGTTTGATCTGGAGCATAGGCGCCATACCCAGGGTGAGACGATTGCGGTTGCAGACTTTCCCTCCTATTTTGCCGCCGCTGCCACCGGCGAGGTCATCGCTGCCAGCGATGCCCACAACGACCCGCGCACCGCGGAATTCACCGAGCGGTTCCTCTTCCCCAACGGCATCACCTCTCTTCTCAATGTGCCGATCCTTGCCGAAGGGCAGGTGTTGGGAGTTGTCTGTCACGAACATGCCGGACCGGCGCGGAACTGGACCCTGGAGGAGCAGAGTTTTGCCATGGCCGTGGGCGGTTTCGTCTCCATGCTGGTCGAGATGAACCAGCGCAGGAATGCCGAGGCAGAGTTCCGCAGGCTCAACGAAAAGCTCGAACAACGCGTGGCCGAGCGCACCGCCCAGCTGGAGGCGATAAACCGCGAACTGGAATCGTTCTGCTATTCGGTGTCCCATGACCTGCGAGCCCCGCTGCGCCATATCGGCGGGTTCAGCAGGATGCTGCTCGAGGACCATGAGCAGCATCTCGATCCGCATGGCATCCACTGCCTGCAGCGGATTGCCGCCGGGGTCGAAAAGATGCAGGGGCTGATCGACGACCTGCTCGCCCTGTCGAGGGTGAACCGGGCCGAACTGCACCGCCAGAAGCTCAATCTCTCCACGCTGGTGCGGGAACTGGCCTGCGAACTGAAAAACACCTATGCGGGGCGCGATGTGGAGATCGTCATTGCCGACGGCATCGAGGCCCAAGGCGATCCCGGTCTCATGCGGGTTGCCCTGGACAATCTCGTGCACAATGCCTTCAAATACACCGGCAAGCGTGATCACGCGGTCATCGAGTTCGGCTCGTTCGAGCGGGTCGGCGAGAAAATATTCTTTATCCGTGACAATGGCGCGGGTTTCGACATGGCCGGCTACGAAAACCTGTTCGGCGTCTTTCGCCGGCTGCACCGCGAGACCGAATTCCCCGGCACCGGCGTCGGCCTGGCAACGGTCCAGCGGATCATCCGCCGCCACGGCGGCAGGATCTGGGCGGAAGGTATGCCGGATGCCGGGGCGACCTTCTATTTCACGCTGCACTAGTCTGCACACTTCATGCTACAGGAGGATCCTGCGCGGTCTCTTGCCGCCGCAGGCTTGTCGATGGAAGTCATAACCACGCACATCAATGCCGATTTCGATTGCCTGGGCGCCATGGTAGCGGCTCACAAGCTCTATCCCGACGCCCATATGGTTTTTGCCGGGTCCCAGGAAAAGAGTATGCGCGACTTCTTTCTCAAGTCGTCCAGCTATGTCCTCAATTTCACCCGGATCAAGGATGTCGACTTCGATCGCATCGACCGGCTGATCCTGGTCGACTGTCAGCATACCTCGCGGATCGGCCGTTTTGCCGACGTGGTCCGCCGGCCGGGCGTGTCGGTCCATATCTACGATCACCATCCGGAATCTGCCGGGGACATCGGGCATGACGGCGGCCTGATCCGCGAATGCGGCTCCTCCACGACGATCATTGCCCGCATCCTGGAGAATCGGGGGATCGGGGTCTCCCCCATCGAGGCGACCCTGATGATGCTCGGCATCTATGAGGACACCGGCAGCCTCACCTTCGTCTCCACCACCGAGGACGATTACCTGGCCGCTGCCTGGCTCCTGAAGCAGGGGGCCAACCTGAACACGGTGGCGGACTTCATGACCCAGGAGCTGACCGCAGAACAGGTCTCGCTCCTGAACGACCTGCTCAAATCGCTGCAGACCATTACCCTGAACGGCATCACCGTATCCATTGCCCAGGCCTCACTCGACTACTATGTAGGCGATATTGCCGTTCTTGCCCACATGATGCGGGACATGGAGAACCTGGAGGCGCTGTTCCTGGTGGTCGAGATGGGGAGCAGGGTGCACATCGTGGCGCGCAGCCGCATCCCCGAGGTGAACGTGGGGGAGATCCTGCGCGAAATGGGGGGGGGCGGTCATGCCACGGCAGCTTCCGCGACCATCCGCGAGCTGACCATGATCCAGGTGATGGCATGGCTGGAAGAGGTGCTGCGGTTGATGGTGAACCCGCGCCGGGTCGCCCGGGACATCATGTCGATGCCGGTGAAGACGGTGACGGTGCAGACGAGCCTTGTCGAGGCACGCGATCTCCTGACGCGCTACAACGTCAATGCCATGCCGGTTCTGGCCGGTAGGAACATGGCCGGCATCATCTCGCGCCGGATCGTGGAAAAAGCGCTCTACCACAACCTGGGGCATCTCCCGGTCAGCGAGTACATGCACACCGAATACCTCTCGGCCACCCCCGACACCCCGGTCCAGGAGATCCAGGAGTATTTCGTCCGGCATAACCGCCGCTTTGCCCCGGTTTTCGACGGGGAGGAACTGGTCGGGGTCGTGACCCGAACCGACCTGCTCCGCTCCATGTATGCCGGAGAGGCGCTCTACGACCTTGCGCGCGAGTCGCTGCCGATGCGGAGCAAAGAGGTTGCCCGTCTCATGCAGGGGAAGCTCTCCCGTCGCGTGCTGCAACTGCTGAAAGAAGCGGGGGAGACCGGCACTGCGCTCGAACTGCCGGTCTACGCGGTGGGCGGTTTCGTGCGCGACCTGTTGCTCGGCATCGAAAACCTGGACATCGACCTTACCGTGGAGGGGGACGGCATCCTCTTTGCCGAGACCTTTGCCCGCATCCATGGCTGTCGCTGCAAATGCCATCACAAGTTCGGCACGGCAGTGATCGTCTTCCCGGACGGCTTCAAGATCGATGTGGCGAGCACCCGCCTGGAGTTCTACGAGACCCCGGCCGCACTCCCCATCGTGGAGCGCTCGTCCCTCAAGATGGACCTCTACCGGCGCGACTTCACCATCAATACCCTGGCCATACAGCTGAACAGCGGGGACTTCGGCCTCCTGATCGACCA
>JACRPV010000045.1:19471-22804 GCA_016223015.1 Geobacter sp.
CAGCGCCTCGGCTTCCATATTGCCACCCATACGGAAAACCTGATCAAGAACGCGGTCCGGATGAATTTCCTGGAAAAGCTGGGGGGGAAGCGGCTGCTCAGCGAGCTGGTGATCATCCTCCGGGAGCGCGACCCGCTTGCTGCCGTGGGGCGGATGGCCGAGCTGGAACTGCTCCGATTCATCCATCCCGAACTGAAGCTGACCGCTGAAACACGCCGGGTGCTGGATGAGTCGCGCCAGATCATCTCATGGTTCGAGCTGCTCTTTCTCGACCGCCGCTACGAAAAGTGGGTGGTCTATTTCCTGGGGCTCTGCGAGACCCTGGAGGACGAGGCATTCGTGGCGGTCTGCACCAGGCTGGCGGTCAGCGAGCACTACCGGGAAAAGCTGGCCGAGATGCGGCGTCGGGGCAGGCAGATCATGGAGGCATCGACACGCCGCAGCCTGCGCCGAAACAGCCTGACAAAGAGCGATGTCTACAAGATGTTCGGCGACCTTTCCGTCGAAGTACTGCTCTACCTGATGGCGCGCTCCAGGGAAGAGGAGATGAAAAAATACCTCTCCCTCTATTTCACCCAGCTGCAGAATGTCCATTGTCTCATCACCGGCACCGACATCATGGCAATGGGGGTCCCCGAGGGGCCGCTGGTGGGGAGGATTCTCGGCATGCTGCTGGATGCGCGCCTCAACGGCGAGGTGATGAGCCGGGAAGACGAGCTGCGTTTCGTCATCGCTGCCCGCGATCGGCTGTTGCATGAGCGCAACAGTTCCGGTGATTTGGCCGAGTCGTGACAATTGCCCGAATTATAATGAGAAACCGGCCCGGTATCATCCGGGGTGAAGTGAAATCGCCACAAAGGAATTGACTGTTCGCCGGATTGGGGTATAGTACGAAACTGCAATCTGCCCGATATCAGACGGTTTTTGCTTTATTGTCCCTGCCGGTTGCCCTGGCCCGATAGTTGCTAGCTGAAGGATACCCGTAACAACCGAACAGTCACGAGAGGGGATGGTATGAAGAAGATGAAGAGAATCCTGGCGCTGACCCTGGCAGTATCCCTTTTGACCCTGTGGAACCTTCCCTGTTACGCATCCGACAATGGCTTTAAAGATACCTTTGAAAATGCCTTCTACGGCGGTCTCGCCGGTACCCTGGTGGGTGCTGCCTTGCTGGCATTCACCCACAAACCGGAAGACCACCTGGATTATATGGTGTACGGCGCTGCCGGCGGTGTCCTGCTCGGTGCGACGTTCGGCATCGTCAAGTCCACCAGGGCCCTGGCTGAATACGAGAACGGCAAGGTGAAATTCGCCATTCCGACCGTGATCCCCGAACTGCGCGAGAACGCGGCGACCGGCCAGGCATCCCTGGCTTTCAACGCCCAGCTGGTGCGGGGCAGCTTCTAACGCTTTTGTGCAGATACCTGTCGAAAGGCGGTCTTCGGACCGCCTTTTTTTGTTCCTCCCTCTCCGGCAACGGGCCGGGAGGCTTTCCTGTTGACACCCGCCCGCGGGAGCGGGTAAAAGAAGACCACATTCCCCAGGAGGTTTTTGGATGAGTACCGAAGGTCAGAAAATTATCTACACCATGATGCGGGTCTCCAAGTTCTACGACAAGAAGCCGGTCATCAAGGATATCTCGCTCTCCTATTTCTACGGCGCCAAGATCGGCGTCCTCGGCCTCAATGGCTCGGGTAAATCCTCTCTGCTGCGGATCATGGCCGGGGTGGACAAGGAGTTCAACGGCCAGGCGGTCCTCTCACCCGGCTACACGGTCGGTTACCTGGAGCAGGAGCCGAGGCTGGACGAGGCAAAGACCGTCCGCCAGATCGTGGAGGAGGGGGTGCAGGCCACGGTGGACCTGTTGGCCGAGTTCAACGCCATCACCGACAAGTTCTCCGAGCCGGACGCCGATTTCGAGAAGCTGTGCGAACGCCAGGCCGAGCTGCAGGAGAAGCTGGATCATGTTGAAGCCTGGGACCTGGATTCGCGGCTGGAGATGGCCATGGACGCGCTGCGCTGCCCGGACGGCGATACGTCGGTAAGAGTGCTCTCCGGCGGCGAGAAACGGCGGGTGGCGCTCTGCCGCCTGCTCCTGCAGAAGCCGGACATCCTGCTCCTGGACGAGCCGACCAACCACCTGGACGCCGAAACCATCGCCTGGCTGGAGCATCACCTGCACAGCTATCCCGGCACGGTCATCGCTGTCACCCACGACCGTTACTTCCTCGACAACGTGGCCGGCTGGATCCTGGAGCTGGACCGGGGGGAGGGGATACCCTGGAAGGGGAACTATTCTTCCTGGCTGGAGCAGAAGCAGACACGGCTCGCCAACGAGGAGAAGCAGGAGAGCGAGCGGCAGAAGACACTGCAGCGCGAGCTGGAATGGATCAGGATGTCCCCCAAGGGGCGGCATGCCAAGTCCCAGGCCCGCATCAGCGCCTACGAGCAGCTGGTCAACGAGGCGGGTGAGAAGCAGGCAAAGGAGCTGGAGATCTACCTCCCGGCCGGCCCGCGCCTGGGTGACGTGGTCATCGAGGCGGAGAATGTCGCCAAGGCCTATAACGACCGGCTCCTGTTCGAGGGGATGACCTTCAGGCTGCCGCGCGGCGGCATCGTCGGCGTCATCGGCCCGAACGGCGCCGGCAAGACCACGCTGTTCCGCATGATCACCGGCCAGGAGACCGCCGATTCCGGCGCGATCCGGGTCGGCGATACGGTGAAGCTCGCCTATGTCGCGCGGAAGGGGCCGACACCATCCAGCTCGGCCGGGTGAGCGTCAACTCCCGCGCCTACGTGGCCCGCTTCAACTTCTCCGGCAGCGACCAGCAGAAAAAGGTCGGCACGCTCTCCGGCGGCGAGCGGAACCGGGTTCACCTCGCCAAGATCCTGAAAGAGGGCGCTAACGTCATCCTGCTCGACGAACCTACCAACGACCTGGACGTGAACACCATGCGCGCCCTGGAAGAGGCGTTGGAGAGTTTCGGCGGCTGCGCCGTGGTCATCTCCCACGACCGCTGGTTCCTCGACCGGATCGCCACCCACATCCTGGCCTTCGAGGGGGACAGCACCGCGGTCTGGTTCGAGGGGAACTACTCGGAATATGAGGCAGACAGGAAGGCCCGCCTCGGCGCCGCAGCAGACCAGCCCCACCGTATTAAGTACCGGCACCTGACCAGAGGGTGATAAGCCGGGAAGTTTCACGATTTAAAGCATTTAGGGGCTGCGCATAAATAAGTTAGTCAACTTTACTAATTTTCATTGTTTGAAATCGTGTAATTCCAATCGCCATGAAACTTTTTAGGTTTAATCTTGACACGCGAGAAAACTTCA
>JACRPV010000048.1 GCA_016223015.1 Geobacter sp.
ATTCTGCAGCGCCTCGGTGAAGAGGGTGACGGTTGCCGGGCCGACATCCAGAGCCATCCATTCATCCGGGATCTCCTGGATCGGGGTGACCTTGGTTTCGGCTTCGGGGTTGAAGCGGTCGGCAACGACGCAGTCCACGGGGAGATAGAACTTGATCCCCTTTTCCCGCGCAGCCTCATAGGTCTTCCTGGCGGTTTCGAGCAGATCCTCTTCCACCAGCGATTTACCGATATTGTAGCCGAGCGCCTTGAGGAAGGTGAAGGCCATGCCGCCGCCCATGACGATCTTGTCGACCTTGTCGATGAGGTTTTCCAGGACTTCGAGCTTGCCCGACACCTTTGCCCCGCCGAGTATGGCCACCAGGGGGCGGATCGGCTTGGTCATGGCCTTTTCGAAGTAGTTCATTTCATTTTTCATCAGGAAGCCGGCAGCCACGGTGGGGAAGAACCTGGTAATCGCTTCAACCGAGGCATGGGCGCGGTGGGAGACGGCAAAGGCGTCGTTGATGTAGATCTCGCAGCCGTTGGTTAGCGCCTTGGCAAAATCCTCGTCGTTCTTTTCCTCGCCGGGATAGAAACGGACATTCTCCAGCATCAGTACATCGCCCGGTTTCATGTTGTCGATCATCGCACGGACTTCATCGCCAATGCAGTCGGGGGCGAGCTTTACTTCCTTGCCCAGCAGACGGGAGAGCCGCTTGGCTGCGGGAGCCATGGAGTATTTGGGTTTTCGCTCTCCCTTGGGCCGACCAAGGTGGGAGGCGAGGATGACTTTGGCGTTATAGTCCAGCGCATAGTTGATGCTGGGAAGGACGGCCCGTATCCGGGTGTCTTCGGTAATGTTCTGATTGTCGTCGAGGGGGACGTTGAAGTCGACCCGCATGAAAACTTTTTTCCCCTTGAGGTCTTCAATCTCATCGATATAGCGGATTGCCATGTTACCTCCCGTGTTCTCAATACATTGAAATGAAAAAAAAGGAGGGGGATCGCTCCCCCTCCCGATTATCGTAAGAGTTAGTTATTTTCCAACCAGTTTGAAGAGGTCGACTACCCGCTGGGAGAAGCCGCATTCGTTGTCGTACCAGGAGAGCACCTTGACCATGTTGCCGTCGAGCACCTTGGTGCTGGGGGCGTCGACAATGGACGAGAGGGGGTTGCCGTTGAAGTCGATGGAGACGAGCGGTTCTTCACAGAAACCGAGGATCCCCTTGAGGTCGCCACGGGATGCCTTCTTGAATGCCGCATTGACCTTGTCGGCGTCGGCCTTCTTTTTCAGGGTCGCAACCAGGTCGACCACGGAGACGTTGGGGGTCGGCACGCGGATCGCCATCCCGTCCAGTTTGCCTTTCAGCTCGGGAAGGACCAGGGAAACCGCCTTGGCCGCACCGGTCGAGGTGGGGATCATGGACATGGCGGCAGCGCGGGCGCGACGCAGGTCTTTGTGGGGAAGATCGAGGATGCTCTGGTCGTTGGTATAGGAATGAACCGTGGTTACCAGGCCCTTTTCGATGCCGAAGGCGTCGTTGAGAATCTTGGCCACTGGCGCGAGGCAGTTGGTGGTGCAGGAGGCATTCGAGATGATATGGTGCTTCTTGGGATCGTAGAGGTTGTCATTGACTCCCATGACGATGGTGATGTCTTCGTTGGTTGCCGGAGCAGAGATGATGACCTTTTTCGCTCCTGCCTTGAGGTGCAGTTCGGCCTTGTCGCGGGCAGTGAACCTGCCGGTAGATTCAAGAACGATGTCGATCTTTTCCTTTTTCCAGGGGAGCAGGGCCGGGTCCTTTTCCGCATAGATCTTGATGGTTTTCCCGTTGACAATGATGGCATCGTCGGTCGCTTCGACCTTGCCGGGGAAAATGCCATGGACCGAATCGTATTTGAGCAGATGGGCAAGGGTTTTGGCGTCGGTCAGGTCGTTAATGGCGACAAACTCGATCCCTTTTTCCTTCGCTGCCGCGCGCAGTACCATCCTGCCGATCCTACCGAAGCCATTGATTGCGATTCTCATGCGGTGTAACCCCCCTCTGTGAAGTATTATGTCGCCATAAAAGTAGCAAACCGTAAAATAATATACAGCCTAAAGGCTGGTCGTCAACCGATAAATTGCAGTGCAGGGGGAATTCAGGGAAACGGTTACCCAGAAAGTAGGTGGGTAATTTGGGGTTGACGGTTACAGGGAAATCAAGGTAATGTTTGCAAATTAACAAGCCCTTATATGGTGCCGGCATTGCTTTGAGGAGGTCTTGGTGGCTGCCAGGACGGCCCTGATTTACTCCAATCGTTTTAATACCTTTGACTATGGTGCCGATCATCCTTTTCATGTTCAGCGTTATCAGTTGACCTATGAACTGATGATGGCTTACGACCTCATCGGCACGGTGGGACGGGAGGTGCATGACTACCCCCTGGCCACCGAAGAGGCGTTGCAGGGATTTCACTCTGCCGAATACCTGGCCAAGCTGAAGGAGTTCAGTGCTGACAGCCAGCCCCGTGCGGATTTCCGCTTTGGTCTCGGCGATGTGGAAAATCCCGTTTTCGAAGGGCTTTACGATTGGACGCTGCTGGGGACGTCAGGCACGGTCGAAGCGGCACGGATGGTGGTTGAAGAGGGGTATGACATCGTTTTCAACCTTGCCGGCGGCTGGCACCATGCCCACCGGGCAAAGGCTTCCGGGTTTTCGTACTTAAACGATGCGGTCATTGCCATAAACAGCCTGTTGCGGCACGGGAAAAGGGTTGTCTACCTCGATATCGATGCCCATCATGGCGACGGGGTCCAGGAGGCGTTTTACGATACTGATCAGGTTCTGACCGTTTCGCTCCATGAAAGCGGCATCTATTTTTTCCCCGGTACCGGTTTTGAACGCGAGATCGGCACGGGCAAGGGGCGTGGCTATTCGGTCAATGTCCCGCTGGTGGCGCACACGGATGATGCACTGTTCATGAAGGCCTTTGATGAAGTGGCCTTTCCGCTGATAGCCGCCTTTGATCCGGATGTGCTGGTTACCCAGCTGGGTGCCGATACCTTTCGCACCGATCCTCTAACCAGGCTGGAGATCACGACCCATAGCTACTCATATATCCTCAGGAAGTTGAAGGCTCTGCGGATTCCCTGGGTTGCAGTGGGTGGCGGCGGCTACGACAACATGAATGTTGCCAGGGCCTGGACCTTGGCATGGGCCATCATGAACGGCATCAGTCTCCCCCCGCGCCTCCCGGCACGCTTCCAGGGGCTGATCAAGGGATTGGGGTATCAGAACAGCATGCTGCTCGATGCCATGCACTGGGCACAGGAAGACGACAGGAACAGGGCTCTCGATGCGGTGGAGAAGAGTATAGCCGCCATCAGGAAAACTGTCTTTCCCGTACATATGGGTGGCCATGGCAAATCTGCCCGGTAATGCACCGCTCCTGAGCGTTTCTGGCAGTCCTCTTTTTTGCCTGCGGGAGGTGAATGCGCTTCCGGACAGGGAAAAGGAGCGGATTTACGGATCGCTCATCCCCGAGCGGCTCTGCCGGATGCTGCAGATTTCAGCCGAGACATTCTGTTCGGCAGATGGGGAACGTCTCGTTGACTTTACCGCCCCGCCGGGTCTGGGGTTGCTCCGGCTGAAGGTGCGGCTGCATCCGCATGACCGCGATACCGTCTTTTTCCTCGATGTTGCCGATACCCCGTATCGGCAACTGGAACTTGCTTTCTGCATCATCAACGATCCATATGCCCGCCGCTTCGATGTGGACCTGGACAGCAGGGGGCAGGACAACTGCTTTACCACCCTGGGGCGCAACATTCCCGAGGAGATCCGCGCGATGCAGGCAGGGCTCTTTCCCAATCAGACTCGCCGCGGCCTGCGGATGTTTGCGGAGTTTTTCCCGCTTTTCGAGCGATTTGCAGACTCCATGGGCGTCGAGATGATTGTCGCTGAGCCATTGACCTACGACAATGCGATCAGGTATGAGAAATACGGTTTTGATTATCTGACCGGTCGCATGCTGATGCAGATGATCGATCGGGAATTCGGGCCCGGAGGGGAGTTGTTCAGACGCCTCGACGGCTCCTCGCCGTTTCGCAAGCCGGGGCAGGAGCGGACGGTCCGCGGTCGCAGTTGGGCCATCCATGACGGCATCCTGGATGAGCCGTGGGACAATATCCGGATATACAAGATGATTGGTGTTCACGCAGGGATCAATACCTTTCCCGGCAGGGAAGAAGAGGAGGACCTCCCATCGGAGCTCTAGAACGAAACAAGCCGACCCCCATTGACGGTATCGTCTATTACACACCACCTGAAGGCTCAGTGCTGGAAGGGCGGGACGGACGGGCCTCGATCGCATTTACCGACGATATTCCGGTGCCGCTGGAAGAAGCGGATCATCAGAAACTGGATGAAACGGGGCTGGGTTACGATATGGTCGGCAAGGGAATCTACCTTGCCCTGCGCAGCAATCCCGACTGCGTCAACAACACGATCTATGCCGGATGGCTGCGCGATGCCTATCCCCATTACCTTGCCGAGCTTGCCAGCCATATCCTGATGCTTGACAACAAGGATGTCGAGGTCTCCTATCTGGACCGCAAGATCAATTACCTGAAGGTCATGGCCCTGCTGCAGCCCGATGATCCCGGCATCATCGGGCAGATAGGAGCGACGTTTCTCGATCGCGGCACACGGATGTCGGCGCTGCACCAATCGACGGTCAACCTGTATCGGGCCGAAACCTTTCTGAAGCGGGCCGTGGAACTCAACCCCTCTGATGCGACGGTAAAGCTGCATCTTGGTGAGGTGCTCTATCTTTTGGGCCGATACCAGCAGGCTGCCGAGAACTGGCGGGAGATTCTGCCGGAACTTAAGAGTGCGGATGCCGAGCGGCTTGTAGCTCGCTGCGCAAAGGTCGAGGGGGGGGCTATCCCGCGGGTCCCACCGGTGGACTACCTCGAAGCCATCGGGGTAGCATTCGGCTGTTACCAGGGAGGGGATTTCGAGGAATGTGCAGCAATTCTGCGGGATGTCCTCGATGACTTGGCATTTTGCGAAGAATTCCCTTTGCCCGAGGTCTGGTATTACCTCGGCCTCTGTTTCCAGAACCTGGCCATGCCAAGGGATGCGGAGCAGTGCCTGAGGGAAGCCTTGCAGCGTGATCCCGGTTTTACCGACGCGCAGCAGGCCCTGACCGATCTTGCACGATGAGCGGGGGAGCGATGCTTGGATTCAGTGCAGCAGACTGGATATTCATTGCCGGTGTCATGGTCGTGATCTTTATCTGTGTAGCCTTCAGCGACATGCGGCGAAAGAAATGATCGGAGTGTGTGCCGTCACTATTTTTACCAAGGTGATTGAATGAGTTTGGAACATGATGACACCGAGGAGCGCCGGCCGATGGCACTTACCCTGCTTTCGGGACTGTATCTCTTCTTCTTCCTGGTGTCCGCCTCGACCTTCGGCAATCCGTTCCCTTTTCTCGGAAAGATCTACAGCGGTTCCGCGGCAAAGGTACTGGTTATCGCGGATTGTCTCATCTGTCTCTATCTTTTGCTCGGCATACTCAAGCGGCAGTATCTGACCTGGTATCTGTTGCTCGCCTACAATCTGTTCGAGGTGCTCAACACTATCATCAACCTGAATTTCATCACGCCTGTAGAGATAGAGAGGGTGATAGGGGTTCAAGTGCACAAGGAAGGGCTCTGGATAAACAACATAGCTGCTGCACTGGCGATTCTGCTCCTGTCACAGTTCATCTACAGGAGCAAGCACCATTTTTCAAACCGGCAGAAATATCTCTTTTAGCACCTGCCGAGGAACTATTTTAGCCGATGGATGCCCTGTTCAGGTTGCACTGGCCTGTTCGGTCTGCTATTATTGCGATGTTTTCGCACCATACGCGAGGTGAATCATTGTTCTTCCGATCTCTGCTGGAGCAGAACATATCTACCGACGGTATCATCGATAAGGTGAAGCATGGTCTGGCGCACACCTTTTTTCATAGTGATGATGCCGATTGTGCCGTCAATCTTGAAGATACCCATGGTGTCGAGATTCGTATCGACAAGCTCTGCAAGCGGTTCGGCAGTCATCAGGTTCTGCAGGATGTGGACCTGGAGATCAAGGAGGGAGAGACTTTCTCCATAATCGGACCTTCCGGTACCGGCAAGAGTGTTCTGCTCAAGCATATCGTCAAGCTGGAGACCCCTGACAGCGGCCAGATATTCATCAACGGCATGCCGATCTTCGATGTCAAGAAGCAGGAGTTGTCCAGAAATTACCGATACAGCATGGTATTCCAGTCATCTGCCCTGTTCAATTCCCTGACGGTTGGTGAGAATGTCGGCCTTTGGCTGCGTGAGAAACGGATCTGCAGCGGATCAGGGAGATCATCCGTGCGAAGCTGACGCTGGTAGGCCTTGAGGGCAAGGAAGGCCTCAGAACGTCCGAACTGTCCGGCGGGATGAAGAAACGTGTCGCCATTGCCCGTTCTCTGGCCATGAACCCGGATCTGATCCTGTATGATGAGCCGACTGCCGAGCTCGACCCGATCAATACGGACGAACTGGCAAATACCATCCTGGGGCTGAAAGAGACAACCAAGAACACCACGATCATCGTTACGCATGATCTCAATTTCGCGCTCTATATCTCCGATCGGATTGGCATGATGCATGAAGGGCGGATCATCGAGGTGGGGACTCCGCGTGAAATCAAGCAGAGCCAGAATCCCATCGTTAAGCGGTTCATCTTTACCACGACAAAAGGTATCAATGCCGACTGATGACAGTAGGAGTTCCGACTGTGTTTCAGGCAGGGGGGGCAGGGTGGTGTGGCACTGCGCAAAGATTACAGTAGCAGGTTTCTTGACGTTGGCGCTCTGTGCAGCATGTGCCGACCTGAAGCAAAGCAGGCCGCTTTTGCCGGTGCGCGAATATGAACGTCTGATTGTCGGTCGCCTGGACGCCGAGTACGTCGGTACGGATAACTGCGTGGCAAAGTGCCACAAGCACGACAAGATAACCGACAACTTCAGGCACAGTATTCATGGTGAACAGATCAAGCCTGAGACCGGCTTGCCGCTGGTTAACTGCGAATCGTGCCACGGTCCGGGGAGCCTGGCAATTGCCAACCTGGACGACGACCCCGATCTGAACGATTCCCAGAACAAAAAATGCGATACAACGAAATTCCTGGATATCATGAACCTCCCGCCGCAGGCGCAGTCCCTGTTGTGCCTGAAATGCCATACAGCCGCTTCTACACCGGTCCTTGCACTCTGGAATGCAAGCGCACATGCAATGAACGATGTCAGTTGTTTTGACTGCCACCAATTGCATCGGGGTCCCCAGCAAAAGGTCAGCCACGATGAGATGTCTGAACTCTGCTATGGCTGCCATCCTGATGTGAAGATTGAAAACAATCTCTTCTCCCATCACCCGCTACGGGAGAAAAAGATGTCCTGCACCGACTGTCACGAGGTTCACGGCTCGATGCAGGACAAGCTCCTGCGCGGATCGACCCCGAAGGAAACCTGTACCCGGTGCCACATGGAGAAGCAGGGGCCGTTTGCCTTCGAACATGGCGATGTCACCGAGAACTGTGCCAATTGCCATACTCCGCATGGCTCGGTCAATAACGGGCTTTTGTCGGCAGCCTTGCCTTTCCTCTGTTTCCAGTGCCACGGTGGTCATACCCTCGATACGACCTCCGGGGCAAAGCAACTTTTTGTGAATCGCTGTACCGACTGTCACTCACAGGTTCATGGCAGTGACATCCCGGCTCCAGCCGAATTTGGCGCCGGGACCTTGCGTCAGTAACCGCCTCTGACCCTTTATGCCAAGGAGCAAGGAGGAGACGGAAGTCGAGAAAGTTGAATTGCCGCTCACCGAAAGCAAGATAGAAACCCACAGCCAGGTGCGAACCTTTGCCGGCTATCGTTTCTTCAGCTTTGACGGCAATGCCGGCAGGGCGGCAGAATACGAAGATCTCCATTCAGGGCCAACCTTTGGACTCACGAACAGCATCCTCGGCCGGGATCACAAGTTTATCGTCGATGGTGCCTATCTTAGTGATAATGATTATTTCGGCGATCTTTCCTACGATTATATGGGGGCATATCGCGTTCACCTGCGGAGCGAATCCCTGTACCACAACCTTGACCGGCTCCCGTCATCGGTTCCCAATGCATTCACCTTCGGGTCTCAATACCAGGGTGATACAACGAATGATGCCGCACGCTACGGCATGCGGGTAGAACAGGATCTTGCCTCGCTGCGTGCCCGTATGGGGTACTATCCGATTCACCTGAATCTGCAGTACTGGCGGATGATCAAGGAAGGGGCTTCACAGCTTCGATATGCTGATCAAGCCTTTTTCCCCTCCACTGCCACAAACACGGTCTATTCCGCAAATCGCCTCGTCAACCGGGAAACCCATGAAGGGAAGCTGGGTTTTGACGCCCATCTCGGTCCCATTGACCCGATTTACGACTTTACCGTACGGCAATATACCGATCATGCCGGGACTCCTTCTGACAGCTTTGTTGCGAGGGTTGATGCACTCCATCCCGAATATCTGCAGCGTGCCGGCGGGACCTTCGACCACAACGAAACCCCTGACAGTCGCTATATGGCCCACTCGGTCAAGCTCCATACCGAACAGACCGGCGGCATCGTGATCGCCTCCGCATATACCTTTGCCCAGCGGAGCAACCTTTCCTCACTGACCCAGGTGTCCGGCGCAAACGGGTTGACCGATACCCTGCACACCGCAGCAGGGGACCTGGTTTATACCCCCTGCAAGGAATTCTCGCTGGCGGTCCGTTTCCGTCATCAGGAGATCGATCGCGAGACTGCAACGGTTTCCATGTCTCTGTTCACACCGTCAACCATGTATGCCTACCAGGGGATTGACACGAAACGCGACATCATTTCAACGATCATGTCGTTCAGGCCTGTGAACGATTACACGGTCAAGGCCGAATACCGGGGTGATTTTCTCAGGCGGAGCAATGTCACGGCCTGGGATCCGTATACCAACAATGTAGCGGGCATGTCATTGCCGGAAATGAGGAGATTCACCGCGGGATCATTGCGTTCATGGCCCGCCCCCTGAAAGGGCTCCGGCTCAAGGCACGGTACAGCTATACTGCCAACGGCCAGCCAGCATATGGTGTCTCTTACGATGAAAGGCACGAGGGGCAGTTGCTGGCGACCTACACCATGAAGGACCGTTGGGGGATTTCCGCCAATTACCTGAACAGCAGCGAGCATAATGGATCGAAAAGCATCAGTACCTTGCAGGCCTTTGCCGACCCGGTTACGAATCCGCTGACGAATTATGCATTGCCGCGCGACAAGACGATGGTAAGTGCTTCTGCAAGCATCTGGGCCAATTTTTTTGCCGGCCGTCTCAACGTGACCGGCACGGCCGGGTTGCTGAAGAGTTCCATTGACCAGGATATCCTTTACGCAGCCACGACTTCTGGAAGCTCTGCTGCTGCCAACTACACCAGTAACGCAATCCTGTACGGCATCACCACCAACCTGCGGCCTATGGAAAAGCTGGATCTTTCTCTGGCCTTCCAGCAGGTTATATCCGATGCTGAGTTTGATCCCTCGTATTTACAATACGCCACGAGCAACACAACCGGGGTCAAGGAGCTCACCTGGCTCAAGACAGTCGAAAACTCTGTCAGTTTCAAGGCAGCATATGACTTGACCAAGAATGTATCATGTGGGGTTGATTACCGCTTTCGTCAGTACTCAGATGATCGGAATACGCTTTACGACGGCGCGGTTCATGCAATTATTGCCAGCATGTCAGCGAAATGGTAATGGATGAATAAGCTCTTGATGAAAAAAATTCTGTTATGTACCGTGTGCATGCTGATTGTGTCTGTGGCCTATCCGGTTTCATTGGCTCGTTCGAGCACTATCATCGTGGCTGCTGTCCTGTCCAGTGACCTTCCCCGTTATCGCAATGCCCATCGTGCATTTGTGCGGGCGCTGGCCATCAAGGGATACGACCAGGATGCCGTTGAAATAATCACCCAGGTGCCAAACCCCGACCCCATCTCGTGGTCCAACGCAATTCGTAAGTTCAATGCCATTGGCGCAAACATCATAGTTGCCTATGGAGCTCCGGCTGCACTTGCCGCTGTCCAGGAATCACACGACATTCCCATTGTCTTTGTTGATGTCTATGCCCCGCTTGAGACCGGTATTGCAAAGAGTCTTTCTACTCCTGGCGCAAATGCTACCGGCATCAGTTCCAAGGTGCCACTTATCACACTGGTGCGGACGGTCATGGAATTCAAGGCGTTTCGACAGATCGGTGTTCTGTACAGTTCCCGGGAGATCGGTTCGGTCGTGCAACTTAAGGAGATGAAACGGATTGCTGTACAACAGGGCTTTTCAGTAGTCGAGGCTAATGTGCCCAGCGCAGCGGTCTTG
>JACRPV010000085.1 GCA_016223015.1 Geobacter sp.
CCGGCGGCAGCACCAGCTGCAACAACACCTACTGCCACTCCAACGGCCGCGGCGGGGCTGCCGCCATCGCCGTCACCTGGGCAAGCGGCGAAGGCTCCCTTGGCACCCAGTGCGCCGGCTGCCACGGCAACGCCAGCAGCGCCACCCTGTCCGGGCGCCACAACAGCCACGTCAACAACGCCGGCTACCTCGGCACCAACTTCGGCTGCGTCGACTGCCACGCCAAGACCGTCAGCGGCAACCTGAGCCTGGTCGACAACCGTCAGCACGCCCACAAATTCCGCGCCTACTCCGGCCTGCGCGCCGGCCGTCAGGCGAACTTCAACAGCGCCACCGGCACCTGCTCCGGCATCTACTGCCACAGCGACGGCAAAGGGACCACGGTGACCACCCCGGCCTGGACCGCCGCTGCAGCACCGCTGGCCTGCAACGCCTGCCATGCCAATACCAGCCTCAGCCACCCGAAACACCTGACGGAAAACATCAGTTGCGCGACCTGCCACAGCAATACCGCAGCCAGCCCGACCGCGCTCAAGGCCGCAACCACAACCCACATCAACGGGAGCTACAACGTCAACGGCACCGATGTCCGTTTCGCCGGGATCAGCTCCGCGTGGAAGGCAACCTATACCTCCGGCAGCAAGGTCTGCTCCAACATCTTCTGCCACTCCAACGGCAAAGGCTCATATCAGAACGCCACCTGGGGCGGAACCATGAACTGCACCTCGTGCCACCCGTCCCTGGGTGGTGCCCACCTCCGTCACATGGGTAGCATCTCCCTGGCGACTGTTCCGTTCTACCAGTACACGGGCAACCGTTCGACCGGTTCCGACCAGCTCACGAGCACGGCCTGGACCAGCTATGGCCTCGGCTGTTCCAACTGTCATCCGGTCGATCCAAACCTCCACGGCAACGGCACCATAGAGGTGCAGCTGAACAACGTTGCCGGCGCCGGCTCCCTCAGGGCCAAGAACAGCACCGCGTCGATCTCGGCCGTCGGCTCCAACACCGGCACCTGTGCCAATGTCTACTGCCACAGCGACGGCAAGGGGAACTACATTACCACCCTGGCGTGGAACGCCACCTACGGCGCAGACCGCTGTGCGCGCTGCCACGGCAACGCACCGGTATCTGGAGCCCATACGGCGCACGCCGTCGGCATCCACTCCGACGATATCTTCAATGGCACCAGCGGCAAGCTTGGTTTCACGGGCACTGCCGGCCAGCCCTCCGCTCATGGTGATGCGGCGCAGGCGACGACCATCAGCTGCAACATCTGCCATTACGAGACTACAAGCTTCTCGCGCAATAAGATGAACAGCCAGTGCAGCAGCTGCCACACCGAGGCCGACGCCACCGGGGTTGCCAGGATCACCAACCTCGCCAGGCATGTCAACGGTGCTGTCGAGATATCCTTTGCACCGGTAAACGTCATCTCCAAGGCTCAGCTCAGGCCTGGATCGTTCGCCGATTACACGGCAGCGGGCGGCTACTGGAACCGCAACGCCAGCAACTACAAGAACGGTGCTGCTGCGTACGATACGGCAAAGGCTGCGCTGAACAACACCATGTGGAATGCCGGCACCTGTTCCAACATTGCCTGTCATATGGGCAAGGCAGTAAATTGGAACGCCGGCAGCCTCAGCTGCGAGGCTTGCCACAGCAAACTCTGATAGGATGAACTGTTGCCCCTCTCGTGTATCGGGAGGGGCAAACCTGCCTGGGTTACGATTACATACAATTCAATAAGGTGAGGTCACCATGGGAAAGGTTATAGCAAGGAATGTTTGTGGCATGAATCTATGGGCGAAAGTGGCATTGACCCTGCTCTTCACGTTTGCCCTTTCAGTGTTCATGTATGAAGGGTGGTACAAGCCTCTGGAACTCAAGGCTGCCACCACTGCCACGAAATACGGGGGAACCGCGACCCAGAGTGGCTCCGGATGGAGTAACCTCACCTCTGCCCAAGGGAGCACCAGCGGCACTTACGCGACATACAACGGGACGGCTCAGTCATACCTGAGACTGACCAACTACGGCTTTACGACGACCGACATCCCCACGGGATCGACCATCGACGGGATAACGGTCAATGTCAGGGGAAGAAACTCACAGGGCAGCCAGACGATGAACGTCGCGCTTACCAAGAACGGCACGACCGCCCTTGGTTCCAAGACGTTCACGATTTCATCATCCTATGCGAACAACACCCAGGGGAGCACCTCCGATCTCTGGGGCCAGACCTGGGCCGTTTCCGACATCACTGCATCCACGTTTGGCGTCATGTTGCGGGACAGTAACACGACCGCATCCGGTACCTTTGAAATCGACTACATCACCGTAACGGTCACTTACACCCCACCAGCTGCAGCGCCAACAGTTACCTCTGCCAGTCCGAGCAGCAGAGGGCAGGGGGCGACCAGCCAGACCATCACCATCAACGGCTCTGACTTCCAGAGCGGCGCTACGGTGGCCTTCAGCGGGACGGGGATCACCCTGAACGGCACTGCCACGTTCGTAAGCGCCACACAATTGACCCAGAACATCTCGGTCGCTTCCAATGCAACAATCGGCGCACGCGACGTCACCGTCACCAATCCTGATGCTCAAAGCGGAACAGGTACCGGTGATTTCACCGTCAATGCCGCTCCGACGGTCACCACTGCCAGCCCGAGCAGCGGCACCCAGGGAGCCAGCAACCTGACGGTCACCATCAACGGGACCGGTTTCCAGAACGGCGCTACAGTGACCTTCAGCGGAACGGGGATCACCCTGAACGGTGCTGCCACCTTTGTGAGCGCTACCCAGTTGACCCAGAGCATTTCCATTGCATCAAATGCAACAAGTGGTGCCCGAGACATCACGGTGACCAATCCTGACGGTGGCACACCTGCTATCGGCACCGGGGATTTCACGGTCAATGCGGCGATAGTGAATCCCACGGTCACCTCTGCCTCTCCCAACGCCATGACCCAGGGCACCGGGCCGACCACGGTAACCCTTACCGGCACCGGGTTCCAGAGCGGAGCAGCAGTCACGTTCAGCGGGACCGGCATTACAACGGGAAGTGCCACGGTGGTGAATGCCACGACCATTACCGTCCCGGTGACTGTTGCCGCTGACGCAACGACCGGCGCCCACAATGTGACGGTGACCAATACGGATACCGGGACCGGCACCGCTCTCTTTACGGTGAATGCCGCGGCGGTCTGTACTGCCGCCACCCCGACCCTGAGCGTGGCGCCGACCTCCTCCACGGTCTCTCCGGGGAGCGGCACCCTCTACACGGTGACCCTCACCAACAACGACTCGGCTGCCTGTACGGCAACGACCTTCACCCTTTCCAAGTCCGACAGCAATCCGACCGGCAACTTCACCATCACCGGTCTCAGCCAGGGTTCCCTGAACCTCGCTCCCGGCGCCAGCGGCACCTCGACCTTTACGGCTACCGCTTTGGAATCGGCCGCTGGTGGTAACAGCACCACCTCTACCGTTAACGTTTCTGCTGCCGGTCACACCGCCCCGGCGGCGGTTGTTGCCACAACCACCGTAGGGACCGGACTGGTCTCGCCGCTCATGCACAATAGCGACAACACCAGCAACACCTACGGCAGCTGGGGTCTCAACCGTAAGTGCTCCTGGTGCCATGCAGCCACGACCAGCAACGTCAAACGGATCGCCAATCAGATCAATACCCCCACCGGCATCCGGACCGTCATATTCACACGCATGACAGCCTCCTCGAACAGCACTGCAGGGGTCTTCGGCAACGACGAGCGGACCTATGCCCAAGAGGGTTCCACCAACGTTTGTGAGGTTTGCCACCACCAGACCAAGTACCACCAGTACAGCGCCAGCAAGATCGCCGTGAAGAACAACCCGGCCCATGCCAACAACCGGAAGGACTGCACGACCTGCCATGTCCACGGCAAGGGCTTCAAGGCGGGATGCAATACCTGTCACGGCTATCCGCCCACCGCGACCACCCTGGGCGGCCCGTCCGGTCTTGCTTCCCCTGCAACTCTGGCGCTCGGAGCCAGCCCGACCAATGCCGGTGCCCATGCCGCCCATGATGCCCTCGGCATGCTCTGCGCCACCTGCCACAACAACTACAGCAATGGCGTGGCCCACCCGAGCACGAGCATCCAGATCGACTTTGCCATGAGCAACGCCAACTGGCCAGGATTCTCCGGCAGTGCAGCCTTCGGCACCTTCAGCGGCAACGCCCCCACTGGCGGTTCATCCGCAGTTGCCAGCATTGGCGGCACCACCATCGTCCGGACCACTGCCAACAACACCAACAACTCCTGCAATGTCTACTGCCACGGCAATTGGCAGGGCAGCAACGGCAGCACCAACCCGCGTTGGGCAGGCGGCGCCAGCCAGGCAAACTGCGGCACCTGCCACGGTGCCAGCAACACGCAGGCCCCGGGAACCGGGAGCCACAACGTGCATGCCAGCAACAGCGCCGGGAATTACGGCTTCTCCTGCACCAAGTGCCACCCGCGGGTCTCTGCCGGGAGTGACGGCCACGTCAACGGCAGCGTGCAGTGGCGGCTCTCCACCAGCTCCAACCTGATCGGGGCAAGCGCCACCTACCGTAGCGCCGCCAGCGGCGCAACCGGCACAGTGGCTCCCAGCGCCACGTTCGGCGACTGCTCCAACATCTACTGCCACTCAAACGGCCTTACCAGTGGGGCAACGTACGTCAGCAACCTCACCTGGGGCACTACCGGCGACGGGAACTGCGGCACCTGCCACGGCGTCACCGCCGCAAGTCTCCCCGCCTCTGCCGCCCATGCCCGTCACGTCGGCCAGGCAGCCGGCCAGTACACCTATGCCTGCGTCAAGTGCCACAGCAGCGTTGTCAGTGCGACGGCAAATTCCACCACGGCACCGGGCGTTACCAGTACTGCCCTGCACGTCAATAAGTCATTCGATATTGCCTATGACAGTTTCAACAGCGGCGCCACCTCTTGCCAGACCACTTACTGCCACAGCGAAGGGACCGGCGGCACCACCCAGTCCGGCGAAACCAGGCCGGTTGACCAGCCTGCCGTTGCGCCCACCTGGGCCAGTGCGGCAAGTTGCAGCATGTGCCACACCGGTGGCACCAGCACCGGCCCGACTTACACCAGCGGCACTCCCAAGGCCAACAGCCATGCCGGGCACACCGCATCCGGGTTCACCTGTGACGTCTGCCACTATGCCACCACCAGTACCGGCACCACCATCACCGACGTCACCAAGCACGTGAACAAGGTCTACGACATCGCTGCCAACACGAGCAAGACCGGCAGCTTCACCTACACCTACAACGCTAGCGGCGGCAGCTGCGCCAACAGTTACTGCCACGGCACCACCTCACCTGCCTGGGGCGCCAACACAGCTGCTCCTGAGTGCGAAAAGTGCCATGGTTCGGCTTCAACGGCGACGGGGGGTTCGTTCAAGATCACCAACGGCACCACCAATACCGCACCGTCCACGATCCACGTCAGCCACCTGGCATCGACGCACAACTACTCCAGCGACATCGCCTGTGCCCAGTGCCACGCGGTTCCGGCGCTCTCCAGCTCGGCTGGCCATGTCGATTCCGCCCTGCCGGCCGAGGTCCCGATGAGCGGCGCCCTTGCCACTGCCGACGGCGTGACCCCGGCCTACAACACTACGACCGACACTTGCACCGCCTCCTACTGCCACGGGACTTCCCTGGCCGACGGAGCGACACCGACCAAGGTGGTCCCGACCTGGACAGCTACCATCCTGAACGGCACGGCTGCCGACGGCGGCAAGTGCAACGGCAAGCCGCCCAACACCGGCGGACATGCCGGCGTTGCCGCCAACCAGGGCAAGGCCTGCCACAACCACGTCAACAACACCGCACCGTACTTCAACGACGTGACCAAGCACATCAACGGCGTGCTCGACGGCGGCATCTCCAGTGGCGGTCAGCCCTGCTACGGCTGCCACGGCACATATAGCGTCATGAACAGCAGCACCGCCACTTACCATCACGTGATGGACGACGCCTCGCCCGACCAGGCGCCCAACACCGGCACCTACCCGACGAGCACCACGGTCCTGGCCTGCGTCAGCTGCCACACCGACCACAACTACTTCAACGCAAACAAGGCCGCCAACCTCCGCTCCGGCATCGCCGTGGCCGGTTCCACCACTGCTGCCAGCGACTTCTCGGCAACGGCTCCGAACGGCATCTGTATCAGCACCTTCACCGCCAACTGCGCCAAGTGCCATACCGACGAGCAGGCAAAAGACAAGCAGACCTCCACCACCAAGTTCGGTCCCCACTACAGCGCCCAGCGGAGCATCCTCTCCGCGCTCGGCATCACTGCCCCGACCGAGACCCTCGGTGCCGACTTCTGCTTCCGCTGCCACAGCAAAACTACCGACACCACTCCCGGTGGTGGGCCGGCCAAGACCGTGGCCAGCAAGGACTATTTCGGCAGCCAGACGATGACTGCTTCTGCCGAGGACACCTTCACTACCTTCCAGAAGACCTACGAGCATAACGTGACCGGCTACAAGGGTCTGCACAAGGATACCGAGACCCGGACCGACATCGCCGCCACCAAGCACGTGGAGTGTAATGACTGTCACGACCCGCACCAGGCAAAGACCGGCAACCATACCCAGGGGAGTGCTACCCTGGCCGGCGTCCTCACCGGAGCCAAGGGAGTGACCGTCACCACCTGGGCAGCCAACTGGACCGGGGTCACTACCTGGGGCCAGACCACCACGACCGCCCTGCCGGCAGCGTCCGCTGAATGGCAGATCTGCCTGAAGTGCCACTCCAGCGCCAATGCCAACTTTGCGGCGTGGGGAGGGACCGGCGCTGCCGCCTGGACCGACCTGGCCCTGGAGATCAACCCGAACAACGTCTCACGGCACCCGATCGGGACGGCACTGTCGGCCGGCACGCAGCTGACCGCTGCCAAACTGACCGGCGGCTGGACCCCCGGCAGCATCATGAACTGTTCCGACTGCCACGCCACCGATTCCACCGCCTCCAAGGGGCCGCACGGCTCCAGCGTCAAATGGATGCTTACCGGTCCGAACCGCGCCTGGCCATACATCCAGGCCGCCTACAACGGCACTAGCAACGCGACCACCACCAACTACTACACCCTGGCCACCACCGGGACCCAGGCGTACAATGCTGGCACAGGCACGAACAACGGCCTGTTCTGCCTGAACTGCCACCCGGTTCTCGACACCAACACCTATCACTCCAGCAGCGCGACGAAGCGTACCTCGCACCGCAGCTTCAACATGGCATGCGTCAACTGCCACATCCGGGTGCCGCACGGCGGCAAGATCGGGCGGCTCCTCATCACTACCAATGCCCCGGCCCGCTACAAGGCCAACGGCAATGGCGGCTACTCCGGCACCAACACCATTACCAAGATGCCGGCCCAGGGTGGTACCATAAGCTCCTTCAGTTGCAGTGGCGGCGAGCATACCGGCGGCACGCAGAGCTGGTAGCGCATGCTGGTGAGATAACTCTGCCGGGGGCTCTGCCCCCGGTTTTTTTTTGGATATCGGCAAGGGTCTATGGTACATTCTGAACATGCGAATTTGCGCGATAATGCAGTCGTTTTTGCCAATTCTGGTACATGAGCGGCATTGGATCAGAGGAGCGCGGAGTGGCTGCAATTCTTCACCTGCACCGGGAGCGTAGCACAGTTGATCCTGCGTGGAAATCTGCGAGCGTGTGCACCACAGCTCTTTGCATCAACCGCTCTCAGCGAGACTGATCTGTCATGTGGTTGAAACGGTTCGTCACCAACAGAAAATTCATCACCGTCGTTTTTGTTCTCCTCATTGCGTCACTGCTGCTGTCCAATTTTCTGCCGCGGCCGGGGAGTATGCCGAGCGAACAGCCGCTCTGGTATGCCCAATTCCCGGCCATTGCGCGACTGATCCATCTTCTCGGGTTGAATGCTCTGCAAACCTCGATCTGGTTTTCCCTGCTCGGAGGATTGTTTCTCGTTTCGCTGGTCTGTTCCACCTTTGATCAGGGACGGCGCAGCTATCGACTGACCCGGCAGTTGCCGCCGGAGTCGGCTGACGGCGGTCAGCTGCTGCAGATTGCTCCTGATGAACTTCGTGCCTGCCTGCAGCGCGAGGGATATCTGCTGCTGGCGGATAACGGCAGCGTCAGTCGGCATGTGAAGGCCCCATGGGGGTATTGGGGGAATTTCCTGCTCCATCTGGGCATTACCCTGGTGGTTCTGTTCTCGTTCGTGCGTGTTCTGACTGAGCAGAGGACGCTTCTCAGGATTGTCGAAGGGAGTGATGTCTCGCGTTCAGACGGTGTTGCCGGCGAGATGGCCGGCCTGCTCGCCGGCAGGATGTCCTACCCGGCATCCGTCCGACTTGAGCGTCTGGCCCCGGCATTCTGGGACAATGACCAGTTACGGTCGCTTTCTGCAGGGCCGGTCCGACAGGCTCGCCCTCAAGGCGTTCGAGGGGAAGAATTTCCGCGGCCAGATGTTCTACCTGAGCCCTAAGTTCGGCACTGCCTTTTTCCTCCAGATATACAGCGGTGTTGCCCCGCCGTTTGGCGCTATCCTCGCCATTGACAGGCCTCAGCGCAGAGACAAGGCCGGCTATGGCCAACTGTCAATGCCGGACGGGCACATGCACCTGAAGGCCAAGTACTACGCTGATGCCGAAAAAAAGGGGATGCTCTCGACGAACCCGCTGTTGGTGTTACGCCTGTATGAGGGCGAACGGCTTTTGAACGAGATTGAACTGCTCCGCGGGGAAAGCGGATCGCTCGGCCCTTACCTGGTGCGTCTGGACGATGTGCGCAGTATGGCCGAGCTGCTTACTGTTGCAGGGTTCGGCGTATCCGGGATCTATTGCGGGTTTGCTGTCATTTTCATCGGCGCGGTGCTGGTCTATTGCTCGACCCCGCGCGAGGTAGTGCTGCAAGGGACAAATGGCGCGGTCAGGGTGAACTGGAGCTCGGTCCGGTTCCGCGATCTGTACCGTGGCGAGGAGGAACGGATCATGTCGTGCTGCAGGGGAGAGAAGAAACCATGAACAGCCAGTTTGCCCTGGTCACCGGTCTGCACTGGGGAGCGGTGGCCTTTTATGTCATTGCGACGATCTGCGCCGCATCGGGAGTGATCTTCGCCAACAACCGCCTGGAGCGCTACGGGATGTACAGCGCCATTCCCGGCCTTGTGTTGCATGGCATCGCCCTGCTCGTCTGGTGGCGCGTGGTCGGCCACGGCCCGTACATGGACCGGTTCGAGATCCTCTCGTCCAACGCCTGGGTGATGCTTGCCCTCTTTTTCCTGGCAATCCGCTTCTACCCCCGCCTTCGCTCGGCAGCGATTGCGGTCTTTCCGGCGACCTTTTTTCTCGTGGCCCTCGGCCTCTTCTTCCGGCCCGAGATCAAGAACCTCCCGGCAAGTTACCGGGGATTCTGGCTGATCCTGCACATCATCTTCTACAAGATCTCCTTTGCCGCCACCCTGATCGCGGTGACCTTTTCCCTGTTCTACCTGATCTCAACCGGCAGCCGTCCCCGCAGGTATTCGTATCTTCCCGAACCCGACGTCATGGACCTGTATGCCTACCGGTTTGCCGGGTTCAGCTTCACCTTCTGGGTCATCGACATGCTGGCCGGCTCCATCTGGGCCTACCAGTCGCTGAACATGTTCTGGAGCTGGGAGCCGGTGCAGATCTGGTCGCTGGTGACCTGGGTGGTCTTCGGCTTTTACCTGCACATGCGGCGTTTTTACGGTTGGGCAGGGCGCAAGGCAGCCTGGCTCTATATTTTCTGCTTTCTCCTGGCGGTTTTTTCCCTGTTCGTCACCCCGTTCATCAACTCAACCATCCATTCGGAGTATTTCAAATGATCCGCACCCTTCACTGGACCGTTTTCATTGCACTGCTGCTTTCTCTTCCGCTTGCCGGCTGCACGGAAAAATCTCCTGCACCGAAGCAGGGTGCTGCGGAGCGCACCGGAGGGGGAGCGGCCGGCACCATCCCCGACACCATGGTCAAGCAGATCATCGAGCGCTATAACCAGCTCCTGATCGGCGGGTACATGAGCATGAACATGACCCCTATCCAGGAGGTCGCCTCGGAGGATGTGGCCATGAAGGCCTACTACCACATGGCCGCCCTGGGAGAGGGGAACAACCGGCTCGTATCGCAACTGAAAAAGATCGATTTCAAGGAGATCGTTTCTCCTGCAGCCGGAACCTATCAGGCGACCACCAGGGAGGTCTGGGATTTTGCCCATGTGAACATCAAGACCGGGGCCACGAGCAACGAGCAGAAAAACTACGTCTATGACGTCGTCTACACGCTGGAG
>JACRPV010000086.1:0-19260 GCA_016223015.1 Geobacter sp.
ATTCTACAGATTTTGAGCGTGTCGATTTTCGAAAGAACGGAACTAAACCAGCTACTTACATTTTACGACTACAAAAACAGAAGCATTGAGAAGCCTAAACAGCTGAATCTATTCTGATATTATTCCGGACACGAATGATTTAATTCATAGAAATTCAGGTGACAGTATATTTAATTCATAGGCGAGAAATTCCGGTGACAGTATATTTAATTCATAGGCGGCCAATCGGCCGCCTTTGCTTCATGTTCTCTCGGCCACTAAGAAACGAAAACCAATTTGCGTTACATAGCTCCCTTGGCTAATAAGCTTTGCAGGCGTAAAGTTTATTAGCGTTGTCCGCTATGAAACTTTCGTTACGTAGCGTTTCGCACTAGTACCTGGAGGACAGCATACGTAATCAAAAGGCGACCGATTGGCCGCCTTTTTTGTTCGGGCTACGCGTCATTCTATGTTGAATGCCCGGTCGATGGTGTTCGTTATGCCACGCGCTGCCGACCGCAATTCGTGGCAGCTGTCGCGCTTCACCGCTGAATCGAGGCATGCCTTATAGTTGGCAGGAATCTGTCCTTCCTTGACTACCAGGTCAACATCCTTGCCTTTCGTGATATGCAGTGAACCGCCAGAGTAGTCGACCTTGAAATCGTCCTTATAGTCGCATCTCATATCGTCTCACCTCTTTTCATATCCTATTATCGCACAATCCGGATATTCCGGGGATAGTTTACTTTGTTTCCAAGGACACCATAGTTACTAAACTCCTCTCTGCGTCGGCTTGATATTTTAATGTCAGAGGCCTATTGTTGATATATAGAAGACAATAATTGTCTTGTTAGGAGGCATACCATGAAAACCGAACTATTGAACCCGCAGAACAGCGCTCTTATACTGATCGATTTTCAACCGCAGATGACCTTCGGAGTTGCCAATATCGACCGCCAGACCCTGTTCAACAACGTGATGCTGCTCGCCAAGGCGGCGAAGATCTTCAATGTCCCCACAATCCTCACTACCGTGGAAACGAAAAGTTTCTCCGGCAACATGTGGCCGCAGATTCTCGATATCTTTCCCGACCAGGAGCCGGTTGAACGGAGCAGTATGAACTCCTGGGAAGATGCCAAGCTGGTTGAGGCGGTCGTTGCCACCGGCCGTAAAAAACTGATCATGGCAGCGCTCTGGACCGAAGTCTGCCTGGCCTTCCCGGCCCTTGAGGCGCTCCAGGCCGGATACGAGGTCTATGCCGTCGAAGATGCCTCCGGCGGCACCAGCGTCGCGGCCCATAATGCCGCCATGCGGCGTATCGAGCAGGCCGGCGTGGTGCCGGTCACCGCACTGCAGGTGCTGCTTGAATACCAACGTGACTGGGCCCGGAAGGATACCTACAACGCGGTCATCGAAGTGGTCAAGGAGCACGGCGGTGCCTATGGCCAGGGAGTCGAATATGCCTACACCATGGTGCACGGCGCTCCTGCAAGCCGCGCTGGATGAAGGGAATGGAGGTGCTGGAGATGAAAGTTCCTGAACTCATTTTACATAACGCTAGAATAGCGACACTCGACCCACTGACTCCGGAGGTGTCCGCGGTGGCCATCGCTGAAGGTCGAATCCTGGAGACGGGCGATGACCGCACCATCATGAGACTGGCCGGCGCGACGACAAAGATCATCGACCTGAAGAGGCACACCGTGATTCCGGGGCTGAACGATTCCCATATCCATGTCATCCGCGGCGGCCTTAACTACAATATGGAACTGCGCTGGGACGGGGTGCCGTCACTGGCAATTGCCCTGCAGATGCTGAAGGAGCAGGCAGAGCGCACACCGGCTCCTCAATGGGTGCGGGTCGTGGGTGGCTGGACCGAATTTCAGTTCGCGGAACAGCGCATGCCGACCCTGGAGGAGATCAACGCCGCATCGCCGGATACGCCGGTCTTCGTGCTGCATCTCTACGACCGGGCCCTGGTCAACCGGGCCGGGTTGCATGCCATGGGGTATACGCGGGAGACGCCCGATCCTCCCGGCGGTCTGATCGAGCGCGACCGGCACGGCAACCCCACCGGGCTGCTGATTGCCAAACCGAATGCCCTGATCCTCTATTCCAGCCTGGCAAAAGGGCCGAAGCTCGGCTTCGACGATCAGGTCAACTCGATCCGCCACTTCATGCGGGAGCTGAACCGGTTGGGGATCACCAGTACCATCGATGCCGGCGGCGGTTTCCAGAACTACCCGGACGACTATCGGGTCATCGAACATCTGGTCGAGCAGAATCAGCTGACCCTGCGCATCGCCTACAACCTCTTTACCCAGCGGCCGAAAGAGGAGTACGACGACTTTGCCGGCTGGGCCGGGATCGTCTCGCCGGGGCAGGGCAATGACATCTACAGGATGAATGGCGCCGGCGAGATGCTGGTCTTTTCGGCAGCCGATTTCGAGGACTTCCTGGAGCCGAGGCCCGACCTGCAGCCGGTCTTGGAGGCTGAGTTAAAGAAGGTGATCGGGCTGCTGGTTGCCAACCGCTGGCCGTTCCGGCTGCACGCCACCTACGATGAGTCGATCAGCCGCTTTCTGAACGTGTTCGAGGAGGTCGACCGGGAGCTTCCCTTCAACGGGTTGCGCTGGTTCTTCGACCATGCCGAGACTATCTCGGAGCGAAGCATGGAGCGGGTACGCACGCTGGGCGGCGGCATTGCCATCCAGGACCGCATGGCCTTCCAGGGTGAATACTTTGTGGATCGTTACGGCGCCGAAGCGGCACAGCGGACACCGCCGATATCCCGGATGTTGAACCTGGGGATTCCTGTCGGGGCCGGGACCGACGCAACCAGGGTTTCGAGCTACAACCCCTGGGTATCGCTCTACTGGCTGGTGAGCGGCAAGACCGTGGGCGGGCTGGCGCTCTACGATGAAAAAAACCGCCTCGACAGAAACAGGGCTCTGCGCCTTTACACCGAGGGGAGTGCCTGGTTCTCAGGCGATGATGGCAAGAAAGGGCGGATTACCGCCGGGCAGTTGGCCGACCTGGCCGTACTCTCAGCCGATTACTTCTCGGTTCCTGAGGATGAGATCAAGGGGATCGAGTCGGTACTGACGATAATGGACGGCAAGATCGTGCATGGCAGCGCCGGGTTTGCCGGACTGGCCCCGCCGCTGCCGCCGGTGTCGCCTGACTGGGCGCCGACCGGGATGTATGGGGGCGCGTACCGCCATGCCCCTGCTGTCGCAGCTGGAATTGCCAGCCGGAGCGGACCAGGCGGCAATCCGTTGCATCAGCATACCCATACGGTCGTCGGTACAGGTGGCAGCTGGGGGATCGGCTGCATCTGCTTTGCCTTTTGACAACATTTTGCACCAGACGAATGCTGGAGAACGAAGAAGGGCCATGTCCAAGAACACTGTCAGACTACACCGCAACAGCTTCTGCCCATGGAGATGCTGCTGACCAGCGAGTTCTCTACATAAAGCAAAAGGCGACCGATTGGCCGCCTTTTTTGTTTCCGGAGCAGTAGTATTTGGTCAGTTACAGCTGCACATCCAGCTCATTCTGGGTCAACTGCTCGCGCACCTGTTTCTTCCTGATCTGCACCAGTTCGCCGCTCCTGGTCTTCATGACGGCCCCTGGTTTGCGGTGCGAGTTGTAGTTTTCCGGCGACATGCTCTCGGAATAGGCTCCGGTGCCGCCGATGACGACGAAGTCGCCGATTTCCGGCTCGACGATCAGCACCGGCACGATGTTGCCGTCGCCGTCCAGACGCACAGAATCGCCGCTTTCGCAGCAGCGCCCGACGATGCCGAACGACTTCAGCCCGGTTGTCGGCTTGCCGTCATACTCGCTGGACAAGAGCGTGCCGTCCTGGCGGACGATTGCAATGGGATGCTCGGAGCCGTACAGGAGCGGGCGGGTCAGCAGTTCCATGCCGCCGTCGACGATCAGGAAGTTCATCTCGTTGGTCAGCTTCTTGTCGATGATTCGGGTGATGATATGGCCCGAGTTGGCCACCACAAAGGTGCCCGGCTCGATCTCCATCTGCAGCTCGCGTCCGGTCGCCTCCTTGAACCCCTCGATCCGCTGCTTGGCATAGGCACCCAGCGCGGCGATGTCGGCCTGCTTTTCCCCCGGCATCCTGGCGACCTTGAGCCCGCCGCCGAAGCTGACGGTTACGGCATCGGGGAAATAGGTCTTGACGAAGCCGAGTTCACGGTCGATGTTCTCCCGCCATTTTTCCGGGTCGCCCCCGGAGCCGATATGGACATGGACCTGGGTGAAGCGGATTCCCTGCTGGTCGGCCAGGGCCTTTACCCTGGGGACGTCGTTCAGGTGAACGCCGAAGCAGGAATATTCGCTGCCGGTATCGCGGGTCGTGCTCTCGCCGCCGCCGGCTGCTCCCGGATGGACCCTCATGGAGAGGTCGATCCTGTTCTTTTGGGCAAAGTCGGCAATCAGTTGATACTGCAGCATGGAGCAGACGTTGTACCTGAGCCCTGCCTTGATCATCTCCTCCAGTTCGGCGCGCTCCTCGCCGATCGGGACCTCCTGGGTCGTCAGCATCATCCGGCTGTACGGAATCCCGGCAGCATGGGCGCGGGCCGCTTCGTCGAGCGACGAGCAATCCAGATCCAGCCCCTTGCTGGTCACGACCCGCAGGACGGTGCGATCCGAATTGGCCTTCATGGCGTAGCGGACATGCAGACCGTAGGCATTCGGCATGTTCAGCAACTGTTCACAGCTCTTTTCTATGTATTCCTGATCATGCAGATAGACCGGCGTTCCCCACTGTTGGGCTATTTTCGGGATGAGCGTTGCGACCAGTCCGGTCGGACCAAAGTGTGTCATTGTCATCTTTTCAACCCCATTAAATGTGATATGACCCCGCACCCCCCGATTTCTTCAGGCATCGTGATGAGTTGGGCATATCTATGTAACATTTTCAAGTGGTGCGGTGCAACATCTCTCTGAAAGAATGGAGTCATGGGAGCAGTCTGAGGCAATTTCCGGGAGAAAACTTGATGCGAAAACGGCCGATAGGCTGCCTTTCTTGTTTTTCGCGCACCGCGGCAGTATACTCCGGGACAAAACCCCAGGGGGCTGCCATGGCAGAGCATCGATTACCACCGCACGCTGAAGAGATAGGGGACCTGCCGCCGGTTCGCGGTCGCTGGCCCGGCAGTTGCTTTGTCTGCTCGGAAGGGCACCCCCATGGGCTGCAGATCCGCTTTCGTCACACCGAGGCCGGCGTCGTTTCCGTCTGCCGGGTTCCCGGTTCATACTGCGGTTTTGACGGCATGGTCCATGGCGGCATCATTTCGGCACTCATGGACGAGGCAGCCGCATATGCCCTTTTTGCACGCCACGGGAAACTCGGCGTCACCCGCGAGATGAAGGTTCGCTTTCTGAAGCCGGTCCGCACCGACACCGACATCCGTCTGGAGGCGCGGATCGTCTCTTTTTCCTCTGCCGCTGCCGAAGTGACAATGTTCATCCACGCTCCGGACGGGACCTGTCTTGCCGAGGCAGAGAGCACGTGGGCCTTTCCGCGCCTCTCACGCATTGCCACATTGGCGGGGGTCGAAGAGAACGTGCTCCAGCAGTTCCTTGACGACTGCCAGCGGATCGAGTGACGGCCTTCCCCCGCCTCTGGATCCTTCTTCTGTTGCAGTCGCTGCAGGTGAGTGGTCAGGCGAGATTTAGGAGGAGGCTGGCATCCTTTCTCACGTCTTCGGGCGCAGGGCGACTCCCTTGATGAAGCCGCGCAGGAGCTGATCGGTGCACTCCTTGTAATGCTTGTGCCCCGGCTTTCTGAACAGTGCCGTCAGCTCGTGCTTTGGCATGACGGTCCCTGCCAGCCCGAAGATCCCGATCATATCCTCCTCCTTCAGATCCAGGGCGATCCGCAGCTTCTTCAGGATGACATTGTTGCCCAGCTCCGCCAGCGGCTGTGCAGCCGGCGTCGGGCTTCCTTCCTTGTGCCCCCGGCTATGGATGATCAGGCCGTCGAGAAAAAAGCCCATGATCGGGTTGCTGCACGGGATATAGTCGTCCTCGTCTTCCCTCTTCAGAAAGGCATCTATCGCGGATGCTCCGACCTCGCGTCCCGCCGCTCGGAATATCTCGATCATGGTGGCAGCGTCAAGCCCCAGGGCGTCCCGGATGCTGCGTAAAAGCTCATTATTGGCCATGGTAGTCTCCAATCTGTAAATCGGCTGCAGGGCCGGTCTGCGGTGCTGCAACTTCAATGTAGGGCGTTTTAGCTTTTTAACCGCCAGCGTCCTGCATGGTGACGTCTGCTAAGGGTAGCTACAATAGCCTATTTTTTGTCGGGCTGATACCGGAATGCAGGTGGTCACGGCTGATTTCTTCAGCGTCGTGCCGGCGACGGGAGCAAGATTCCTGACACTCATGAGTGACAGCGGGTGTAGAATAATACCAAAAGGGAACGAAAGGAGACGGCCATGAATGCAACCATCAGTTGCGCCGAATTGCAGCTCCTGCTCGATGCCGGCGGGCCGCTGCTCATTATCGATATCCTGCCCCCGGAGGAATATGCCGCCACCCATCTTTCCGGGGCTTTGAATGCCTGCGTCTATGAGGTGGTGTTTCTGGACCGGATGGCCGAGCTGGCGCCGGACCGGTCCCTGCCGCTGGTCCTCTACGATGCCACCGGCAGGACCAGGGCAGCCGTCATAGCCCGTGACAAGCTGCTGGCTGCCGGCTACCGCGAGGTGCGCATCCTGGAGGGTGGCCTGGCCGGCTGGTGCAGTGCCGGTTACCCGCTTGAGCAGGCCGGCGAGCCGCTGCCGGAACCGCAGCTCCTGGACGGCACCTACCTGATCGATGCACATGCATCGGTGTTGGAATGGACCGGCCGCAATATCAACAACCGGCACTATGGCCGCGTTCCGCTGCAGGGGGGCGAGCTGGTCATCGCCGGAGGCGGGCTGCGGCAGGGGAGCGTCACCCTGGACATGACCGGCATTACCGACCTGGACCTGAAGAACGAAGGCTACCGGCAGATGCTCGTGAACCACCTGAAGTCCGAAGACTTCTTCGACGTTGCCCGCTACCCGGTGGCCACCATTGCCCTGAAGGGGTGGGAGCCGATTCCGGAGGCATCGCCCGGCACACCCGATCACCTGGTGCGGGGAGAGCTGACCATCAAGGGGGTTACCCGGCCGCTTACCGTGCCGGCAACGGTGATGCCGCAGGAGGATGGCAGCATCAAGGCCCAGGCGCTGTTCGCCTTCGACCGGACAGACTGGAACATCACCTACGGTTAGGGGAAGCTGTTCGAGAAACTGGGTATGCACCTGGTGCATGACCGGATCGATATAGGGCTGTTCTTCGTGGCCCGGAGGGTCGGTTAACCCGTCGGCAGAGCCGGCTGGTGCCGGCCGAGGAGGATGCGGGAGCGGCTGCTTGAACTGGCGACCGCCCTGGCAGAGAAGGTCGCCTGACGCTGCAGCCGGGATCACTCTCAGGCAGCATCGGGGTGCCGCTGTTTCAGGAAGAGCCAGGCCAGCGGGGGCAGGATCAGGAGGCAGACGACAAAGAGGAGCTGGAAAGTTTTTCCCACCCCCCGGGCATCGGCGTAGATCCCCACCAGCGGCCCGGTGATGGCGAACAGGAGCCGGAAGCAGAGGGACTGGAGCGACAGCATCCCTGCCCGGTTTGCCGACGGGATCTCGGCCTGGGCGGCGTGAAGAAAGAACGGCCCCCGCATCCCCCGCATCGCCGTCAGCAGGTAGTAGAAGAGAAATCCCCAGACCCCTGCTGCATAACCCAGCCCCAGATATCCCCCCCAGACCAGCAGCACCAGCAGCAGGATCATCCGGAGTTCGCCCAGAAATGCCCGGACCCGGTGGCTCAGGACGGCGAAAAGGGCGACGATGAGGTTGGCCCCGGCCCAGATCGGGCCGAAGGAGGCGATAGGGACGCCGGCGTCACGCATGTACGGCTGGATCAGCCAGACCGGGTAGAAGGACGAGATTCCGAGCGCGATGCTCAGGATGATCGTGATGCGGAGGCGCCGGTTCTCGATGAAGACGTAGCGCGCCGAGGCAAGCGCCTCTTTCAGGTGTCCACCAAAGCGTCTCGGCTCGCGCTGCGGTTCCGCCAAGCCGCGGGTGATGAGCAGCGCCAGAATCCAGACCGCCACCTGGAGGATGAAGGGGAGCAGCGGGTATCTGGCATAGAGCAGGCCGGCGAACAGCGCCCCGGCAGCTTCGCCGGTCTGGCCGAACCCGGTGGAGCGCCCTTCGAATCGCGCATAGGCCGGTTCATCCCCTGTCCCCTTCACGGATTCGTAGAGGAGCGCGCTGTCCGTGCCGCTGATGAAGGAGGTTGATATGCCGAGGAGGATCTCGGCGATGAGGACCTCCCGAAACGACGAGGCGACCGTGTAGGCTCCCCAGCCCACGATCCCGAGAATGGATGCAAAGGTCAGGGCCGTCCGGTAGCCGACCCGGTCGCTGATGTAGCCGGACGGGTACTCCATCACCACCATTGCCACGGCGAAGATGCTCTGCAGCAGCAGGATCTGCGACAGCGACAGCCCGACGTGGTCCTTCCAGAACAGGGTAATGATCGCCATGGGAAAGAGGGTCATCTGCAGGAAGGAGAAGGCATAGAGCAGGGGGACATTGCGCCGGAGTGAGGTCATGGGGGCATTATGGAACATTCGGGACGAATTATGAAGCAGGAAACAGTTGGGAAAGAGGCGGGGAGCTACGCCTCCATCTCCTGCAGGTCATCCAGTTCCGAACGGCCGAGCCAGTAACATGCAAGGGGTGCGGGAATCTTCAGTGCTTGGGCAGGTTCGCTTCCCGGTAGTTGAATCACGCCGAAATCGGCGGCATCTTTGGTAATGACGTAACCGCGGCTGACCTTGCGCTCCTGGCAGAACTGGATAAGCCCTTTCAGGTCGGAAATGCCGACATTCTGGCCGCGATACTTAACCTCAAAGGGGACAAGGCGCTTACCAGTGTCGGCGATGATATCCACTTCCTGGTCTTTCTTGCCACGCCAGTAGGAGAACGCGATGCTCCGCTGGTAATAGCGGCTGAAAACATGCTTGAAGAATGCGGTCTCTACTGCCTGACCAAGCATGGCTGCATCTTCCAGCAACTCTTTTCCCTTGAGCATCACACCGGGTGCGAGGGCTGCGTCGGCCAGGTAGACCTTGAACCGACCGCGCAGGATCTCCTTACCATAGCCGAAGGGGCGTAAACGATAGATCAGGTGGGTTGCTTCCAGCAGGTCGATGAAATTGTTGGCGGTTGCCTTCTTGACCTCCAGGTTGCCGCACAGGGCCTGGATATCCAGCAATCCACCGTCATGCAGGCAGAGATACAGAAATGTCTGCTCCAGTTCGAGAACCCGTCGGACGCCGAAGAGCGCAGTCATGTCCCGCTTGAGCACCTTGTCAACGATGTCTTCACGCAGCAGCTTCTGCGCCATCGTAATGCTGCTGACCAGCGAACTCTGGGGGAAACCGCCCCGCAACAAGTATTCGTGGAACAATCCCGTGAGCGGACGAGCGTCTTCACCGACTCGCGCGAACCAGATGGCGGGCTTGGCAAAGAGCTCCACAAGTGAGGGAACAACAGGGAGATCGGGCACCGGGTCTTTACGGATCTGCAGGTATTCGTAGAAGGAAAGCGTTGCAAGTCTCACAGTGTGCCAGCGCCCAACGCCGGATTCGAGATGTTCGGTTTCCAGCGGAGTAGCTGAACCGGTAACGGCAATGCGACGCCGTTTTTCGAAATCGACCTGATGCTTGAGCCAGACCTGCCAGTCTTTGGTAGCCTGTATTTCGTCGAGAAAGAGATATTCGATGCCATCGCGGCCCGGCTCGAACTCGCGCCAAAGTTTCAGTAGCCCGTCTAGTCCGATGAGCTTGAGCAGGGGATGATCGAATGTGGCGTACAGTATGTTGGTAGGCGGAACCCCTTGCTGGATGAGTTGGTCTATTGCCTGTAAGAGCAATGTCGTTTTGCCGACTTGCCTGGCTCCGGAAAGCAGGAGCGCTCGACCGGCAGGAGGAGATTGCATCCATTCGCCTATTTCCTTGAATGCAGCCCGACGCCAGGACGGCAGTTCGGAAAAGCGCCCGCCAGACCACCATGGGTTGTAACGACGTAGCACGGCGATTAGCTCAGCATGTGATGCAATCATTGGCCAATTTCCTTAATTACGGAATTTAAGGTAAGTATACTAGCCTTAATTGTGGTTATCAAGCTGAATATTCATTGTGAAGGTTACGCCGGTGCCAGCCGCATTTTCGGGATCAACTCCGTAGAGAGTTCGGCCATCCGCTCCGGGCCGAGCCGGGTGAGTTCCGCCAGGAAGACCGCTGCCTCGTTGGCGAGCGTCTCTACTTCGATCCGCTGGCAGACCGGCCTGACCCGCCGCAGATACTCGCCTCCCTTGGTCAGCAGGGAAACGGCGCCGCCGTAATTGCCGTTACTCCAGTGCAGAAGCGCCACGGAGATCTGCAGCATCCCCTGGTAGAACCACCGGCTTTCATCTTCGGAACCGATCCAGAGATCTTCAAGCGTTTCATGGCAATCATACCAGTCACCGCGATTGAACTCGCCCAGTGCCTGCAAGATCGCACCGGACGGCGAATCGGCACAATCACGCTGTGTTGCCATACGGTGCCCCCTTCCTGCGCTGGCTCTCTCCATACTCCGGGCAGATGCGGAATATTCTGCCGATGCTTACCATCATCCCTGCAGGAAATTGACGGCATCAACGCCCGGTCAGTGTTGTTTCCGGACTGCATCGACGCTCCAGATGCCGCCGCCATGGGCAGCGATGAACAGGAACGTAAAGCAGTAGAGCACCGCTAGCTCGCCGTTGTTCTGGATCGGCAGCACTGCCGTGGTCCCGTGCCCGATCCAGTAGGCGAATGCCATCTGGCCGCTGGTCACAAAGGCTGCCCAGTGGGTGAACAGGCCGATCATTATCAGGATGCCGCCGATCAGCTCGATCGGTCCGGCTCCATAGATGATAAAGGCGGGAACGCCTGCCGGCATTGCGGTCGGGAAGGCGAACAGCTTCTGGATACCGTGCCACATGAACAGGAAACCGACAACGATCCGCATCAGCGCATAACAGTGGGAACTGTATTGCGAGAGGAATGGTTTCATGGTAACACCTCCAAGGTATTGCACTAGCTCTGCTATCCTGTCTTCATTATAAACTGTCGGGAAAAAAGTGGAGCAGATAAATCCGGCAGGGATTCCGGGGATGGAATCTGTCGTGAATGGAGAACCGTCGTGAAAATACAGAGAGTTTCGATCGAAAACCGCCCCAAGGTCTATGGGGTCTGCATCCATATCAACAAGGTCATCGCCTATGTCGCCTTTTCCAATGCCTATCATGGCAGCGACGTCTGCGGTCTGCACCTGGCACCCATGGCTGTTGCGCCAGATTTCCAGCGGCAGGGGATTGGCTCGGAACTGCTCAGATTCGCCCTGCGCCAGGAGGCGATCAAGAACCAGCCCCTGTTTGTCCTGGGCGAGCCGGGCTATTACAAACGGTTCGGCTTTGAGCCCTGCAGCCAGCCCATCTGCCCGTACGATACCGGCAACGCCCACTTCCTCAGCATGCGCAACGACGGTGCCACCAGCTTCATCGTCGGCTATGAACCGGAGTTCAGATCCGCTGTAGCAACGCCTGCCCCAAAGGCAAAGAAGCGCCGGGCGAGGTGAGCGGCAGGGTTCAGAGCTGCCGGCTCAAACGGCAATTACTGCAACGGTTTAACGCAGCGTGGTGTCCTGGCTATCTGACTCGCCAAGCGGATTCTTCGGCAGGTTGGCGTACTTCAGAATTTGCATTTGAATTGAATCCGCACTGTGGTATTCTTTGATGGCTAGACTGTCTAGCTTTGAAAAGGGGGGTGCTATGAGAGCAAACAAGTCGGACCGGTTGCCCCATGACAGGGAATGGCAGCTTCAGGAGGCCAAGAACCGTTTGAGCCAGGTGGTTGATCTGGCCCAGCATGACGGTCCGCAGACTATTACCCTGCGGGGAAAACCCGCTGCGGTAGTCGTTTCTTTCGATGAGTACCGGAAGCTGACCCTGCCTCGCACAGGCCTCTCGCAATTTTTCCGGCAATCGCCGCTAACTGGCATTGAACTTGACCTCAGCCGCAGTGCCGACCTCTCCCGCGAGGTGGAGCTGTGAAATATCTGCTGGATACCTGCCTGATCTCGGAACTGGTAAGGAGAGAGCCGAATCCTGAGGTGGTGGGCTGGCTGGATGAGCAGGATGAACAGGCGCTGTTTCTGAGTGTCCTGAACCTGGGTGAGTTGCAGAAGGGGATCAGCAAGCTTCCGGCTGGCGAGAAAAGGGATGAGCTTCAGTCATGGGTTGGGCTCGATCTTGTCGAACGGTTTGCCGGGAGGATTCTCGATGTCGATCTGGAAACGGCGCTCTGCTGGGGAAAGTTGCAGGGAGAAGCGGAGCAGAAGGGTGAGAAGCTGCCGGTAATGGATTCGCTTATCGCGGCCACTGCCGTAGCGCATGGGCTGGTTGTGGTAACGCGAAATGTAAAGGATCTGGAGAGATGCGGGGCCAGGGTTTGTAATCCGTGGGGGTGAGGCCTCAGGCAATTCTCCATACTCAACCCACAAGGCGGCCGATTGGCCGCCTTTGCTGTTTTGTGCCGGATGCCGACATTGCGTCTCGGGCTTGTAATTCGATAAATATAAAAATAGATTGACAGGCGGTCGTGCGGACTGGTACTTATGATTCGACGATTATCGAATCAGGAGGCTCGTATGAAATCCGAGCAAAGCATTGCCATCATGAAGGCCCTTGCGGACCAGTCGCGCCTGGCCATTGTCAATTCCCTGCTGGAGCGCTCCCAGTATGTGGAGGAGATTGCCAGGCGGCACGATCTTGCCCCCTCGACCGTTTCCTTCCATCTGCGCAAGCTGGAAAAGTCCGGCCTCGTCAGCAGCCACAAGGAGCAGTATTACGTCGTTTTCCGGGCCAACGACGAGATATTCAACACCACCCTGCGCGAGATTGTTTCGGTTCATCCGGTCGGCAAGGAGCTGCAGGACGATCGGATGGAGCAGTATCGACAAAAGGTGCTGGAGTCGTTTTTCCGCCATGGCCGGCTGGAAAAGTTGCCGGCGCAGCACAAGAAACGCCTGATCGTGCTGGAACAGTTTGCCCTGCGGTTCGAACCCGGACGCTGCTACAGCGAGCAGGAGGTAACCGGCCTCATTCTGCCGATTTTCGACGACTACTGCACCATCCGGCGCTTGCTGGTGGATGAAGGGCTGATCCGGCGAGACGCCGCCGGTTACTGGCGGGAAGAGAAATCCGACGTCCCTGCGGGCAGGCTCCCCTGGCCATTACCAGAGGCACCCGGCACGGAAAACAGCAGGCAGGAGACCGGCCGTGCCGAACTCAAGCGGCAGTACAAGCAGAACCGGCCCGACATGGGGGTGTACCAGATCCGCAACACGATAAACAACAGGATCTATGTCGGCAGCAGCCGGAATCTTGAGGGGACGCGCAACAGCAGGCTGTTCCAGCTCCGGATGGGCAAGATCGTTTTCAGCAGGGAGCTGCAAAAGGACCTGAACGAATTCGGCGCCACGAGTTTCGAGTTTTCCATCCTCGGCATTCTGGACCGGCAGGAACCGGGCGACAATGTCGAGCATGCTCTGGCTGCACTTGAGCTGCACTGGCTGGAAAAGCTACAGCCGTTCGGCGAGAAAGGCTACAATAGTGCCAAGGCCTACCAGCGGGACATGAGCCGGCTGCAAGGACTGGCTCAAGAAATCTGAAATTGCGGGTGATATCGTACAAAACGGGGAAGGCGGCCAGATCGGCCGCCTTCCTTGTTTCGAGATGGTATCCGGGAGAGATGCCAATCGATGGATCTCCCCCGGAACAACCACTTTGGGCCATCAGTTGCGCTCCCGCCCCCGTTCTTCTTTCTTCTGCTCCTGGCCTTGTCCCTGGCCCCGGAACTCCTGTGATCTTCCCCGTTCCTGCTGTTGTTGTTCCCTGATCTGCTGCCGTGGTGCCGGTACTGCCTCTGGCTGCTGCCTCTGCTCCCGGTATATTTGACGCTGCTGCTGGCGCGGGGCTGCCGGGGGGGCCTGCTGAACCGGTGCCTGGCGCTGGATTTGCTGCTGGCCCTGGCTTCTCATCCGGGGTTCTTCCCGACTCTCCTGCCGGACAGGCGCGGGACCTCTCTGGGCTCCCTGCTGCTGGAAGTGCTGGCGGACCGTTTTGTCGCGCGGCTGGTAACGGTAATTCTGATTGCGTAGCGTCTGCTGCCGCTCTACCGGCGGATACCGATCTCCTTTGTACTGGCGCTGGTAGACGGGGAGCGGTGCCCGTTTCGGGCCGGAGCCGCGTTTCCAGTTGTCCCATCCTCGCCGGTGCTGTTCCCATTCACGGCCCCAGTGCTCGCCCCAGCGAGGCGGCGCATCCGTCCGCCAACCGCGGAAGTAGGGGGGAGGATGCCGATAGTACCGCACAGGGATGCGCAGGACGTACAGCGGCACGACTGTTGGCTCCACAAACGACCAGGGGCCGTTGTACCAGTAACTCGCATACCAGTTGTCGTCCTGGTAGACCCAGTACATGCCGTCGTAGAAGAAATAGTTGGTCTCTATCCGCGGCGCATAGTAGACCGGGTAGCCGGGTACCGGCACGAGTTCGGGGAACAGCGGCAGATTGATGCCGATGCTCACATTGGGCAGCCCGATGCCGATGCCGATGCTCACTTCGGCCGGGGCAGAGGTCACCGAGCAGCACAAGAGCATCCACAGCACAAAGACTCCGTAGCGTATTTTCCGCATGTTGTCCTCCGTTTCGATCTGCAGGGTCGTGGACGTTGCCTGGCAACGGAACGTGGCGCAGGCCTCAGTTTACCGTCCGGCTTTTCAACATATCCTAGTGTATCCCGTGCAGCCGAACAGTCAATTAAAGCCGCCAAGCATCAAGCAGCGTATAATTCATGAAAAAAGGGCAACCCTACCGCGAAAACGGACAGATCGGGTGGCTGTAGCGGTCTGCTGTCCAGATAACTGCACCATCGCCGGCCGATTTCTGCTATCGTGCCCCAGATCGCACCTTCCCCTTTCGAGGCGTACGTGAAAGCAGTAAAGTGGCTGGCGGCAATCGTCCTTGGCAGCATTGCCCTCTATGGCAGCTACCTGGGCATTTCCCTCTTTCGCCTCCCTTCCATATCGGCGCTTGCCGACCGCACGACAAACCTGACCATCCAGGTGGAGGACTGGCAGGGAAAGTTGCACCCGTTCGTCGTCGGTCCGCAGAACCCTTGGTGGACCCCGCTGAAAAACATCCCCGCGGAGATGAAATGGGCGGTCATCGTGGCGGAAGATGCCAATTTCTACCGGCACGAGGGGATTGACGTCAAAGCGCTCAAAAATGCCATCAGATATGACCTGGAACAGAAGCGTTTTGCCCGGGGGGCTTCGACCATCACCCAGCAGACGGCGAAGAATCTCTTCCTCTCCAGGGACAAGACCATCAACCGGAAGATCAAGGAGCTCTATCTCGCCATGCGGATGGAGCAGGAGTTGACCAAGGGGAGGATCATCGAACTCTACCTCAACATCGTCGAGCTTGGACCGATGGTCTACGGGGTCGGCCATGGCGCCCGTTATTATTTCGACAAGCCGGCCAAGTCGCTCACCCCACGGGAGTGTGCCTTTCTCGCAGCCATGCTCCCCGGTCCGCAAAAGGTCTATAATCCCTACCGTCATCTGGACCGGGTGCTGAAGCGCTCCGACATGATATTGGGACAGATGCGGCAGAAGGGGGTGCTGACCGAGGCGGAGTACCGCCAGGCCCTGGCGGAGATGCCCAATGTCAGCGGCATGCAGAGGAAGGTTGACCAGAGTTTCTCGGCCAAGGCGCGGCGATTCTTCAAGGGCCTGTTCGATATTTTCCAGTAAGCCAACGACGGGGGAAAATCCGGCGATGTATTTTCTCACATCTCCTTTTTCGTCTCCGCACGTTTCTGCCGGCGACGCCGCCAGGCGGCACGGCCGCCGAAGAAGGTCCCGGCCAGGGTCAATGCCCAGATGACGATGTTGACGATATGTTGGCTGGTACCGGACATCGCGTTACTCCAGCCGATAGCCGGCACCGGCGAACTGGATATTGGCCGGATCTGCGCACCGCGGCGGTGAAACGGCATGGATGCCGCCACACGCCGGGCAGCTCCCCACAAAGGTGGTCAGCGTGAAGGTAGCGCCGCACCCCTGGCAGGCGGCCGGCAAGCCGCCGCCGGGTATCGGTTTGTCCCTGAGCGTGCCGCCATGGGCCTGAGCAACAAACTCCACCAGCTCCCTGCCTTCGGCAAACGGCCCCCGGCCCCCATCGTGGCCGCATCCGCAATTGCTCATAGCCCCTGCCCTTTTCACTGGCGCCTTTGTGGCACCCAAATGATATGCTGGAGCAAAGTATAACCCGGACCGGGCAGCGGCTTTATGACGCAGGTCAAATTCCGGCGATTGGCAGGACGCTCAGGGAAAGTCGACGTTTGGCGGTTCGTGCGGCCGGTTCAAAATGCTATAAGTAGCTAGATTTATTGCTTTGACACCATGCTGAATGGTATGTAGAATGGAATCAGGATGGAGAAAGAGAAGACGGTCAACCTACGGAAGCACTGGTCATGATCCGCGTATTCGATGCTCCGCGCGAACGGGTCTGGCAGGCATGGACCGAGCCTGAACGCATGTCACATCGCGGACCTGCGCAGGGCCTATGCGCAAGCGTAGTACACCGTCAGGGAAGGAGGAAACTATCATGGCAACCATGGTAAAAAAAATACCGGAAGGCTATCATACGGCAACGCCGTATCTGATCGTCACCAATGCCGGCAAGGCAATAGATTACTATAAAGAGGCATTTGGCGCGCAGGAACTGACACGCCTGGCAACCCCGGAAGGAAGGGTGATGCATGCCGAGATCAAGATTGGCGATTCGCCGATCATGCTGTGCGACGAAGCCCCGGACTGGAATGCGCTCAGCCCGCAGACGATCGGCGGCACGTCGGTGTCGATCGTGCTCTACGTCGAAGATGTGGACGCCGTCGTGAACCGGGCGGTTGCGACCGGTGCCAAGCTGCTGATGCCGGTTGACGACCAGTTCTGGGGCGACCGGATGGGGACCGTTGCCGACCCGTTCGGTCATAAATGGTCTATTGCCACCCATGTCGAGGACGTGACAGCGGAAGAGATACAGACGCGGGCCAAGGCGCTCTTTGATAAAAAATGCTAGGCGGAAAGCCGGTCCGTCTCCAATCGGCCTCGACGGCTAATAGTTTGCCGAGGAAGAGATAACGTGCTATATTTCAATGCGTCTGGACCACAGGGACATCTTCTCTGTGGTTTTTTTGTCAGCGCAGGATTAACACCCGTGCGGCAGGTTCAACCTGCCGACAAGGCGCCAGAAGGCTTATAGAAGGAGTCTCAACCATGTCATTTGCATCTCTCGGCCTGCGCGACGAACTGCTGAGCGCGATTGCCGCCCAGGGCTATACCACGCCGACCCCGATCCAGGCCGGGGCGATCCCGTTGATCTTCGAGGGGTGCGACCTGCTGGCCGGCGCCCAGACCGGTACCGGCAAGACCGCGGCCTTTGCCCTGCCGATTGTGCAGCGACTGGGCGAGAATATCCCCCGGCAGAAGCGGCGGATACCCCGGGCGCTGGTCCTGGTGCCGACCCGCGAGCTGGCGGCCCAGGTCAGCGAGCAGATGAACCATTATGCCCGGCGCCTGTCGCTCCGCTCCACCATGATCTACGGCGGGGTGACAATCCAGGCGCAGATCGAGCGGTTGCACCGCGGCGTCGATATCGTGGTTGCCACGCCGGGCCGGCTTTTGGACCATGCGGAGCGGGGCACCGTCAACCTCTCGCAGATCGAGGTCCTGGTGCTGGACGAGGCCGACCGCATGCTCGATCTGGGGTTTATAGACGAGATCAAGAAGGTCGCGGAATATCTGCCGGCCAAGCGCCAGACCCTGCTCTTTTCCGCTACCTATTCCCGGAGCATCAAGCAGCTGGCCGACGAACTGCTCGACCACCCGCGGCGGATCGAGGTGGCGCGCCGCAATATCGCGGCCGACGCCGTGACCCAGGCGGTCTACCAGGTGGAACGGAGCCGCAAGCGGGAGATGATCTCGTTCCTGATCCGCCAGGGTGGCTGGAACCAGGTTCTGGTCTTTGCCCGCACCCGCTACGGCGCGGACAAGCTGACCGAAGAACTGAACTTCGACGGGATCAGGGCCGCAGCCATCCACAGCAACAAGAGCCAGTCGATCCGGACCCGGACCCTGGCGGAGTTCAAGCGGGGTGACTTGCGCGTCCTGGTGGCAACCGATGTGGCGGCGCGCGGGCTGGACATCGAGCGGCTGCCCCATGTGGTGAATTACGATCTGCCGCAGGTTCCGGAAGACTATGTGCACCGGATCGGCCGCACCGGCCGGGCTGGGGAGGAAGGGATTGCCCTCTCGCTGGTCAGCCCGGAAGAAAGGCCGCTATTGGCCGCTATCGAAAAGCTGCTCACCTATGCCATCCCGCGCCGCACGCTTGCCGAATTCCCGCAGGTCGCTGCCAGGCGGACCATGCGGGTAAAGGTGCTCAAGCAGGCCGCGCAAGCCCCCAAGAGCCGCACGCCAGCGGTGAAGAAGGCACAGCCTCCGGCAAAGGGCACTCCTTCCAGGCGGGGGAAAACCGTGGCCGAACGGCCCGCCCCCAAGACCGGGCGCCGGGGGAGCAGATCCTGACCCGTGCGGGTTACTGCGAGACACAACCTTCACAGACAACAGGAGGATGAACCATGGAAGTTGACCTGCGCCAGCTGCGAAACCTGCTGAGCAAGCGAAGAGACGAGATCGACAAGATTGTGGAAGGGACCGGATATCTGACTAGGACCGTTGTCGGCGTCGGCACCTTTTTGCTGGACAATGAGGGAAACCTCGATCTTTTGTCCGCCAAACAGCAGGCCACCTTTGACAAGTTCCTGAAGCCGCTTCTGACTAAGAATGTCGGCGACTGAACCGCCGCCTTCCGGGCAGAGGTCGATCGGCAAACGGGTCATAGTGTCTGCACCCTGATCCGGCCCTATTCCTCTCCGGTTTTCTGAGTATAGACAGCCTCTAACATCTTGTGGATCTCGGCAATGGCGATATTCTGTGCTTCAAGGTTCTCCAGAATGACCCGGATCTCGGTTTCCGCTTTCAGATTGACCTCATAATCGAT
>JACRPV010000086.1:19285-29340 GCA_016223015.1 Geobacter sp.
TATGCGCCTCGATCCGGTCGTGATCGGCCTTCCGGTTCTGGCTCATCATGATCATGGGAGCGGTATAGGCAGCCTGCAGCGACAGGACCAGGTTCATCAGGATGAAGGGATAGGGATCCCAATGCTGCACCCAGGCGGTGACATTGAGGATCGCCCAGACAGTGAGTATCAGGGACTGGCAGATGATGAATTGCCAGGAACCTACCTTGGAGGCAATCCAGTCTGCCGCTTGCTGTCCTACGGTCCGCTGTTCCTTGATGACCTCGTTGACGTTCTTGATGGGACTGTGATCGTGGCGATAGTGGGGTGGGAAGACGGTTGGTTTCATGTTGACTCCTTTTCGGCATGTCCGGCTCACGTTCGAGCCATGAAGCGTGCGGATTTTTCAGTCTAGGACGATTGCCAAGAGGTACTGCCCATCGAACGGGGCACTCGGTCGCCTGGCCCGTTTTTGGTGGCAAGGATTTGACTTCAGCGTTAATCATAACGCCAGAGCGGGAAAGTGAAAGTGGCGAGCGATGAAAGCGTAGCGGGCCACCTTCTCCGGTTGCCGTCCTTGAGACTATTAACAAAGGTCTGAGAGCTTTATGGTTGCATCTGCCCATCACGGTGGGAAATGGGACCGCGCCAGGCTTCTGCTGCGCGCGCTCCGTTCCAGGAATTATCGGCTCTTCGTTGCCGGACAGAGCGTGTCGCTGGTCGGCACCTGGATGCAGCAGGTGGCCATGAGCTGGCTCGTATACCGCCTGACCGGCTCCTCCCTGCTCCTCGGGGTCGTCGGATTCACCAGCCAGATTCCCACCCTGCTGCTCTCCCCGGTCGCCGGCGTCCTTGCCGACCGCTGGGACCGGCGCCGCCTGTTGCTCGCCACCCAGCCCCTGGCCATGGTGCAGGCGGCCCTGCTGGCCATTGCCGTTCTGACGGGATACGTGCAGGTCTGGCAGATCGTCCTTCTGAGCCTGCTGCTGGGGATCGTCAATGCCTTCGATATCCCGATCCGCCAGTCCTTTGTCGTGGAGATGGTGGAGCACCGGGAGGACCTGGGCAACGCAATTGCCCTCAACTCTTCCATGGTGAACGGCGCCCGCCTGGTCGGCCCTGCCATCGCAGGGCTCCTGGTGGCCTCGGTGGGAGAGGGGATCTGTTTCATCCTGAATGCGTTCAGCTACCTGGCGGTGGTGGGCATTGGCGTGGACAGGGCCGATCAGAAGCATCCTGCTCCTCGTCGCCCTGGTAAGCCTCATGGGCATGCCCTATGCCGTGCTGATGCCCGTCTTTGCCAAGGAGGTCCTGCATGGCGGCGCACACACCTTCGGGTTCCTCATGACCGCTGCCGGCTGCGGTGCCCTGGCAGGCACCCTTTATCTCGCCTCGCGCAGCAGCGTACTCGGCCTGGGGCGGGTGATCGCACGGGCGACCGTGGTTTTCGCAGCCGGTATCGCGGCTTTCTCTCTTTCGCGCAACTTCCCGTTCTCGCTGATGGCGCTGGCAGCGGCCGGTTTCGGGGCCATGACGCTCGTCGCCTCCTGCAACACGGTCCTGCAGACCATCCTCGAAGAGGACAAGCGCGGCCGGGTCATGAGTTTCTTTACCGTCTCGTTCATGGGGATGGTCCCGTTCGGGAGCCTGGCGGCTGGGGCGCTGGCCGATGTGATCGGACCGCGCGAAACGCTCCTGATCGGCGCGGCCTTCTGTCTTGCCGGCGGTGTGCTGTTCGCCCGGCATCTCCCCAGGATCAGGGAAAAGGTTCGCCCGATCTATGTCAGCATGGGGATCATCCGCGAGGTTGCCGACGGCATGGAGACCGGTGCCGAGGCTCCCCGCATCGAATGAACCGGTGGGCAGGGTGGAGATGCCACTCCGGCTCTCCTGGGCATTCGGGCGAGGCATGACCGCGGGTAGCGACAGTAACGGTAGTGGGCGCAACCGCGTCGATCCAAAACCGGTTGTCGCGTTGTATCCGAAAATGGCGAAAACGGTTCCCGAAGGAGGGACATATGGAAAACCCTGCACAACCCGAACTCTGCCGGCTGCACACCCTGCGAGTCATCCGCGTCGACAGCCGCGGTGCCTGGCTGCAGGTGGGCGAGCGGCTGGCACACCTTCCCCTGCGCGAGGTGGCCGAGGTGACGGCTGGCGAAGAGCTGGAGGTCTTCCTCTACCAGGACACTGCCGGCGAGCTGCAGGCCACCTGCCGTCTGCCGCTGGCACAGGCCGGCGAGTTCGCCCTGCTGGCGGTCCGGTCGGTCGGCCCCCACGGCGCGTTCCTCGACTGGGGGATGGCCAAGGACCTGCTGGCGCCGTTCAGCCTACAGCCCGAGCGGATGCAGGCCGGCAGGCGCTACCTGGTGAAGGTCGATCTGGACCAGCAGGGGCGACCCTTTGCCAACGCCCGCATCGATGACTGCCTCGACTACCGCCGTCCCGACCTCCATGAGGGCGACGCCGTCGACCTGCTGGTCTGGCAGCTCACCGACCTGGGCGCCAAGGTCATCGTCAACCATCGCTTTCCCGCCCTGCTCTACCGGGACGAACTGCCGGCCGGTGTCGCCGCGGGCATGCAGCTGGCCGGCTATGTGAAGCGGCTGCGCGAGGACGGCAAGCTGGACATCACCCTGCGCAAGGTAGGGGCCGAGGCGGTGTCCGACGCCCGCGATATCATCCTGCAGGCGCTGGCGGCCCAGGGCGGCAGCCTCCCCCTGCACGACCGGAGCGCCCCGGCAGCCATAGAAAAGGCCCTGGGGATGAGCAAGAAGACCTTCAAAAAGGCGGTGGGCGGGCTCTATAAGGACGGCCTGGTGACGCTCTCCCCCGAAGGGGTCAGGCTGACGCCAAAAGCGGCCGCCGATACCGGAACAGACTGAGGCATGGGGACCAGATCGAAACGGAGCGAGCGCTGCCCGCGCTGCCGCCTGCATTGCCGGCTCTGCATCTGCAGCGCCATCCCCCGCATCGAGCTCGGCACCCGGCTCATCCTGGTGATGCACCACCGCGAATGGATCAAGCCGACGGCGACCGGGCCGCTGGCACTTGCCGTGCTCCCCAACAGCGAGCTCCGCATCCAGGGGGACCGGGAGCAGCTCCTCGATTTCAGCGATCTCGCCGGCCCCGAACGCCGGACCCTGCTCCTCTATCCGGGCGAGGACGCGCCGGTCCTGGACGAAAGCCTCCTTGCCGCCGATCCCCGCCCCGTTAATCTCGTCGTGCCGGACGGCAACTGGCGCCAGGCAGCGCGGATGGGGAAGCGGCTTCCCGGACTGGAGCACGCCACCATGGTCCGGCTGCCCACAGGCGAGAAAACGGCCTGGGGAGTGCGGAGGGAGACCAATCCCGAAGGGCTGGCCACATTCGAGGCCATAGCCCGCGCCTTCGGCATCATCGAGTCGCCCGAGGTCCAGGCCCGCATGGAACAGCTTTTCCGCCTGATGGTGGCACGGACCCTTGAGGCCCGCGGCCTGAAGGGAGAGCAGGGGACGTGACCCGGCGGACGGTTCCGGAAAGGGAACCCATTGCTTTCCGCGATACCGTATGCGACGGCGCCCTTTTCGGCGCCCTTTTTTTGTGCTACAAGATGAGCAGCGGTTAAGCAAATCAGCTCAGCACGGTCAGGAGCGCTCATGGCAAACGGGACAGCTTCACCCGCAGACGGAACCAGGTACGACATCATCCACTTCGAGGCCTTGGGAGCCGAGGCCGCGCTACTCGAAGAGGAGACCGCAAAGGCGAAACAGGAGCGGCAGCTTCCGGAAACCCATGCCTGCCTGATTACGCCGGACACGGTCCAGGCATTTCTGGCAAAGAATCCCGGCGCGGTCCTGCCCGACCTCATCTCGACCAAGACCCATTCGCTCCTCCCGGAGAGCTATCTGGGCGGCGGGAGAAGGAGCATCGTGACGCGCAGCGCCGGGTACGACCATTTCGAGCACCTGATGCACGCGGCAAACATCGCGTCGCTGCGGGAATATTGCGTCAATGCGGTGGCGCAGACGGCGATGAAGTTCGTCTATGCGACCGCGGGCCTGCTCAACCACTATGAGACCAACTGCACCACGTTCGAGAGAAAGCATTCCAGCGCCTTCATGGAGCTGGGGAGCCACCGGACCCTGACGGTGTTCGGGGTCGGCAAGATCGGGAAGCGCATCCATGACCTGGCCGTGGCCAACGGACTGACCGCGTACGGGGTGGATATCAGGGCAGAGGAGCTGAACCGCCAGTACGGCGGCACGGTCCGCTTCGTTTCCAGGGAGCAGGCGGCTGCGGAAAGCGACATCATGGTGAACGCCATGAACCTGACAAAGACCCCGGAGAGCCCGTTTTGCAACGTCGGCTATTTTTCCGGAGAATACCTGGCCCAGGCGGCAAAGGAGCTGATCTTCATCAACATCACCAGGGGCGAGATCGCGCCGGAGGAGACCCTGCTCCGCCTGTACGATGCCGGCAGGATCACCGGCATCGGGCTCGACGTCTTCTCGGACGAGTCCGGATTCGCCCAGGATTTGAGCAGCGGGGCCGGCGCGGCGGATACGTTTGCGGCGGCACGGGAGCTCGTCAAAAGGGCCATCGAGCGGAGCGCCAACATCTATGTCCAGCCGCATCAGGCATTCAACTCGGACATGGCGGTGAAGACCAAGGCGGTCGAGGCGATCAAGCACGTGATTGCATGGTTTCGCAACAATGGCACCCGCTTCGACGATCAGTTGCCCTATTACTGAGATGCAGGGTCTGGCAGGGCCGTAGCCCAGTACGGCTGTGCCGTCGGGCGGCCGTTCACATTGCCCGGCCCGTACCGGCCGGCGAGGCTGCACCTGTTCGGCGCACGCGGTTAATGAATTGCCCCGCGAGCCTGAACATGCTATAGATAGAAAGCGCCTGAACCACAGGGACAACCCCTGTGGTTTTTTTTGTCGACGCAGAAAGAGAGCCACACCATGATCAGCGCACACAATATCAGTCTTGCCTATGGCAAGCGGGTCATCTTCAAGGACGTCAACATCAAGTTCGTGCCGGGCAACTGCTACGGCCTCATCGGCGCCAACGGCGCCGGCAAGTCCACCTTCCTCAAGATCCTGGCCGGCGAGGCCGAGGCGGACGCGGGAACGGTCTCCGTCGGGCCGCGGGAACGGATCGCGGTCCTGAAGCAGGACCAGTTCGCCTTTGACGAGCATACTGTCTTCGATACCGTCATCATGGGGCATGCCCGGCTCTACGAGGTAATGACCGCCAGCCTGGCTGGAGGATTTCCTCTTCCGCTTTCCCAACACGGTGATCGTCGTATCCCATGACCGCCACTTCCTCAACCAGGTCTGCACCCATGTGGCAGACATCGATTTCGGCCGGATCCAGGTCTATGTCGGCAACTACGACTTCTGGTACCAGGCGAGCCAGCTCACCCTGAAGCAGAAGCAGGACGAGAACCGGAAGGTGACCGACCGGGCCAACGAACTGAAGGAGTTCATCCAGCGCTTCAGCTCCAATGCCTCCAAGGCGCGGCAGGCCACCTCGCGCAAGCGGCTCCTGGAGAAGCTCACCGTGGAGGAGATGCCGGTGTCGTCGCGCAAGTACCCCTATGTGGCCTTCAAGCCGGAGCGGGCCTGCGGCGACATCATCCTCGAAGTCGCCGGCCTGTCCAAGGAGATCGACGGCGTGCAGGTGCTGCAGGGCCTTACCTTTACGGTGCGCAAGGGGGACAAGATCGCCTTTGTCGGCGGCAACAGCTTGGCCAGGACCGTCCTGTTCCAGATCCTGGCCGGGGAGCTGGAGCCGGACAGCGGCACGGTCCGCTGGGGCGTGACCATTACCAGCGCCTATTTCCCCAAGGAGAACGCAGCCTATTTCGCCAACGACCTGAACCTGATCGAGTGGCTCGGCCAGTATTCGCCCCCCAGCGAGGGGGAATCCTTTGCCCGCGGCTTCCTTGGCCGGATGCTCTTTTCCGGTGACGAGGCGACCAAGCAGACCGCTGTCCTCTCCGGTGGCGAGCGGGTCCGCTGCATGCTGGCCCGGATGATGCTCACCGGCGCCAATGCCCTGATCCTGGACGAACCGACCAACCACCTGGACCTGGAATCCATCACGGCGCTGAACAACGGCCTCATCGCCTTCAACGAGGTGGTGTTCTTCGCCTCCCATGACCACGAGTTCGTCGCCACCCTGGCCAACCGCATCGTCGAGATCATGCCCGAGGGGGTCATCGACCGGGCCATGGGCTTCGAGGAGTATCTGGAGAGCGCCGAGGTGGCGCAGACCCGCGACCGGCTCTGCCACGGGCACCGCGACCTGACCCTGTAGCCTTTCCCTGGGATGCAATTTGGGCTTGCCTTGATGAAAGAGATAATGATACAAAACCGGATAGTTTCGACCACAGGGTGCGTTCCTGTGGTTTTTTATTTACACTGTACGGAGCAGCCATGATTCACCTCACGAACATCACCAAACAGCACGGCTCGCAGGTCCTGTTCCGCGATGCCAGCTTCCAGATCCTGCCGGGGTCGCGGACCGGCCTGGTCGGGCCGAACGGCGCGGGCAAGACCACGATCTTCCGGATCATCACCGGCGAGGAGGAGGTGGACAGCGGCGAGATGACCTGCGCCAGGAAGACCACCATCGGCTATTTCTCCCAGGACGTGGGGGATATGTCGGGCAGATCGGCCCTGGAGGAGGTCATGGCCGGGTCGGCGGCAACGGTCCGGCTGGCGGCGGAGCTGAAGTCGATGGAAAGCGCCATGTGCGAGCCGATGGGGGACGACGAGATGGCGGCCCTGTTGGAGCGCTACGGCAGTGCCCAGGAGGAGTTCGAGCACCGCGGCGGCTATGATCTCGATACCCGCGCCCAGACCGTGCTGACCGGCCTCGGCATCGGGCCGGACCGGTTCAACCACCCGGTGGAGTCGTTCAGCGGTGGCTGGAAGATGCGGATCGGCCTGGCCCGGATCCTGACCCTACATCCCGACGTGCTGCTCCTGGACGAGCCGACCAACCACCTGGACGTGGAGTCGATCATCTGGCTGGAGGAGTGGCTGGCAACGGAGTTCACCGGCGCGCTGCTGATGACGAGCCACGACCGGGACTTCATGAACCGGATCGTCACCCGGATCGTCGAGGTGAGCAACAAGACGGTCACCACCTATGGCGGCAACTACGACTTCTACGAGCGTGAGCGGGACATCCGCTTCGAGCAGCTGCTGGCCAGTCACAAGCGCCAGCAGGAGATGCTGGCCAAGGAAGAGGAGTTCATCGCCCGGTTCGCGGCCCGCGCCTCCCATGCGGCCCAGGTCCAGTCCAGGGTGAAGAAGCTGGAAAAGATCGACCGGATCGAGATCCCGCCGGAGGAGCGGGTGGTTCGCTTTGCCTTCAATACCCCTCCGCGCAGCGGCGACGACGTGCTGATCATGGATGGCCTGGCAAAGAGCTGGCAGACGCCGGATGGCCTGGAGAAGCCCGTATTCAGCGGCATCACGGGCATCATCCGGCGGGAGGAGAAGATTGCCGTGGTCGGGGTGAACGGCGCCGGCAAATCGACCTTCCTCAAGACCCTGGCTGGCCAGACCGGGCCGACCGCCGGGTCCGTCGTCCTGGGGGCGAACGTGGAACTCGGCTATTTCAGCCAGCACGCCATGGAGCTGCTCGACCCCCGCAAGACGGTCTTCGAGACCGTGCAGGATGTCATGCCGCTGGCCAACATCGGCGTGATCAGGAATCTTCTCGGCGCCTTCCTCTTTTCCGGCGATGCCGTGGAGAAACGGATCGAGAACCTCTCGGGGGGCGAGAAGAGCCGGGTGGTGCTGGCGACCCTCCTGGCCCGGCCGCTCAATTTCCTGGTGCTGGACGAGCCGACCAACCACTTGGACATCAGATCGCGGGAGATCCTGCTCGACGCCCTGAAGGGCTTCACCGGCACGGTGGTGCTGGTCAGCCACGACCGGCACTTTCTCCGCTCCCTCGTGGACCGGGTCTTCGAGATCGACCACGGCGAGATGCGGGTCTACCAGGGGGATTACTCCTACTACCTGCACAAGGTTCACGGGGAAGCGGCGTAGCCGGGAGGGCTGCCGGCGGCTGCCGGGAGAGCGTGGGACGCGACGGTTTACGCAGGTTTCAGAGGGCTCTGCAGGTTCTGGAGAAACTGACCGATGTTTCCAACCCCATTCGGACGGGCATTGCACCCTGGTCTCATCCTGCTGCTGACGGCGCTGCTCTTCTGTGTCGGCGGCTGCCGCACCGACAGCGTCGGCACCGGGGCAACGCCCCTGGCACGGGGAGGGGTGATCGACCTGACGGCCTGGGATTTCCGGGAAAACGGCAGCGTCGACCTGAACGGTGAATGGGAGTTCTTCTGGCGGCAGCTCCTTTCACCCGGCGACTTTGCCGGTTCTGTTCCACCCCCCGTGACCGGCCCGTTCACCGTTCCCGGCACCTGGAACGGCCGGGAGATCGGCGGCGAGAAGCAGAGCGGCGATGGGTACGCCACCTTCCGCCTCCGGGTCAGACTCCGCCCTGACACACCCCGGCTGGCGATCCGCATCCTGGACCAGGCAACCGCCTATCAACTCTGGGTCAACGGTACGCGAATCGCCGGCAACGGCACGGTCGGCACCAGTGCCGCCACCAACAGACCCCAGTATCTGCTGCAGCTCGCGCGTCTCCCCCGAAGCGGTGACTCCCTGGATATCGTCCTGCAGGTCGCCAATTTCAACCACTCCAAGGGAGGGGTCTGGAATCCGGTCACCCTTGGCAGCGAAGCAGGGCTTGCCCGGATACAGGGGCTGAGGCAGGGGCTGGATTTCTTCCTCTTCGGCTGCCTGCTGATCATGGGGGCCTACCATGTCTTTCTCTACCAGCTCCGGCGCACGGACCGGTCGGTCCTCTATTGCGGCCTGTTCTGCCTGGTGGTCGCCTGCCGGACCACCCTGACCGAGAACCGCATCTTCACCGACCTCTTCCCCGCATTTCCCTGGGAACTCGTCTTCAAGGCAGAGCTGTTCACGGTCCATGCCGCGTTCCTGCTTCTCCTCCTGTTCATCCAGGCCCTCTATCCCGCAGAATGCTCCCGCCTGCTCACCCGGCTCTTGCAGGGGATCTGCCTGGTCTTCGGTCTCACGACCCTGGCAACCTCTGCCCGTATATCGAGCCTCCTGGTCACACCGTTCCACCCGGTCATCATCTTCATCCAGGGCTACCTCTTTGTCGTGCTCTTCAGGGCGATCATGGCGAAGAGGGGGGAGGCGGCAACCATCCTGACCGGGATGCTGATCTTTTTCCTGACGGTGGTGAACGATATCCTCCATAACCACGGGGTCATCGCCACTGCCTATGTGGCGCCGGTCGGCTTCCTCTTCCTGGTCGGCTCGCAATCGCTGGCCCTGGCGCGACGGTATTCCCAGGCCTTTACCGCGGTGGAGCAGCTCTCCGATGCCGTGACGGACAAGAACCGGGCGCTGGAAGAGGAGATAGCGGGGCGGGCCAGGCTGGAGCGCGAGATCGTCAATGTGTGCGAGGAAGAGCGGAGGCGTATCAGCCGCGACCTGCATGACCGGCTGTGCCAGCAGGCTGGCACGGAAGCTGGCGGGTGCGGGCCAGGAACCGCCGGAATTGAAACGTCTCTCGTCGCTGCTTGAAGAGTCGGTCAATCACGCGTATGATCTTTCCCGCGGGCTCTGGCCGGTGGAGCACGACCCCCAGGGAGTCAGCGCCTCACTCGATGAATTGACCAGACGCCTGGCCGAGTCCAGCGGCATTGCCATCTACTTCATCCAGGAACGGGGCTGTGCGGACTGCTCCCATGGCAGTGTCACTCATCTCTACCGTATCGCCAAGGAGGCGATCACCAACGCGGTGAAGCATGCCAGGGGGAGCCGCATCGTTGTCGGGCTCGATTGCCGGGACTGCACCCGGCTCACCCTGACGGTCCGCGACAATGGCGTCGGCAGGAGCGCTGCATCCCGGACTGCCGGCGGGCTCGGCATGGGGATCATGGAGCACCGGGCAAAGGTCATCGGTGGCACGCTGACCGTTTCGGATGCACAGGGGGGCGGGACCGTGGTCACCTGCGTCGTCCC
>JACRPV010000087.1 GCA_016223015.1 Geobacter sp.
AGGCGACCGGGGCGCTGCACGGGGTTTCGGACTTTCTTGCCGGCAGCGGCCTGCCGATGCTGCCGCTCATCATGGCGATCCCTTTCCTGGCCGGCATGATGACCGGCCTTACCGTGGCCTTCGTCGGGATCACCTTCCCGTTTCTGCTCCCGCTCATGAGCGAGGGAGGGGTAGTCGGTCCGGGGCTTCTGGCGCTGGCCTTCGGCAGCGGGTTCTGTGGGGTGATGCTCTCTCCCCTGCATCTCTGTCTGATCCTGTCCGGAGAATACTTCAATGCGGATTTCGGCACGGTCTTCCGCCGTCTGCCGTTTCCGTCCGCCCTGGTCCTGGCATCGGGGTTCATCACGTGGTACCTCTATTCGTGAAAGGAGAACAAACATGAACAATCTGCAGCGTCTTCTCATTCTGGTGGCGGTCCTCTCCCTTGCCCTCGGCGGTTGCGTCTCCAGCGGCAAATACCAGTTGAAGGAGCAGGAAGCGACCCATCTGGGGAGCGAACTTTCCGATCTCAAACAAAAATATGCCGATCTCACCACGGCGAACGATGGCCTGAAGGCAGATATTGCCAAGCTCAACGATAACGTGTCGACGCTGACCTCTGAAAAGGAAAAACTTGCCACTGACAACAAGGACCTGAACGATGTTCTGAAGGCCAAGTCCGATACCCTGTCCAAGAACATTGCCGATCTGCGCCAGAAGGTGGCCGACCTGGAAACGGAGAACGGCCGGTTGAAGCAGGAGATCGCCACGCTCCAGAAGGCCAAGGAGGAAAAGGTCCAGGAGGTGAGCAAGACCTATGAGCAGTTGATGGACAAGATGAAAAACGAGATCTCACAGGGGCAGGTCACCATCTCCGAACTCAAGGGGAAGCTGACCGTCAACATGGTTGACGCCATCCTGTTCGATCTCGGCAAGGCCGAGGTCAAGCCCGAGGGTCTGGTGGTCCTGCAGAAGGTGGTCGATATCCTCAAAGGGGTGCAGGACAAGGCGATCAGGATCGAGGGGCATACGGACAACAACCCGATCGTCGGCAACCTGGCCAAAAAGTATCCGACCAACTGGGAACTGTCGGCAGCCAGGGCCATAAATGTCACGCGCTATCTGCAGCAGCAGGGGATCAATCCGCTCAACCTGGCGGCGGTGGCCTACGGCGAGTACAAGCCGGTTGCCGACAATGACACCCGCGAGGGGCAGGCAAAGAACCGCTGCATCGAGATCATCCTGGTGGCCAAGGACTGATGACCCGCAAGAAGGAAAAACCGGCCAAGGAAAAGTCCAGGGAGTTCTCGGCTAGGCCCTTTTCCGCCATCAAGGGGCTGC
>JACRPV010000060.1 GCA_016223015.1 Geobacter sp.
TCTGGATGCCGCGGCACCAGGACCAGCACAGCCTCTTTCCCCGCACCGACCAGCCTGGAGAAGGCGGCCACGACCTGCCCTTCTTCGCCGGGGTGGGTACTGCCGGCAACGATGATGGTTGCCGCTTCCGGCAGACGATACTGCAGTCTGCAGGCGAGACGCTCCGCTGCAGAGACGTTCCCTACAGGGATGTCGAACTTGAGGTTGCGGGCCACCTGGACCCTTGCCTCGTCGGCGCCAATGGCGATGATCCGCCGGGCATCCTCGCTGCTCTGCATGCAGAAGGCGCCGACCGTGTCCAGCACCGGCCGGAAAAGCCGCCGGGCCTTGAGATAGCGCCCGAACGAACGGTCCGAGATCCGGCCGTTGGCGATCAGGGTCGGAATGGACCTGTTCCGTGCCTCGCGCAGAAAGTTCGGCCAGAGTTCGGTCTCCACGATGACCACCAGGCCGGGGTCGATCTGGCGCAGCAGGCGGCGCACCGCCCAGGGGTAATCGAAGGGAAAGCGGATGCAGAGATCGACCCAGGGGATCTCCCGGGCAACCGCGCGGCCGGTCTCCGTCATGTTCGAAAGCACCAGCGGCCGCTCCGGAAACCTCTCCTTCAGCGCCTTGAGCAAAGGACGGACCGCTATGGTCTCACCGACCGATACGGCATGGACCCAGATCGGGGAAGGTCCTCCAGGGGTCAAAACCGGTGCCTGATCGACAAACCCGAATCGCTCCAGCAATGCTGCCGGACGCCCCCGGCTCACAGAGCGGTACAGGTGATAGCCGATGATGAACGGCAGGGCACACAGGAGCAGGAGATTATAGAGCAGGTACATGTATGAGCTCGCAAAGGCCGTGTGACATGAGACAAGAAGCACGCGCCGCTCTCATCCCGAACCGGAAGAGACAAGCTGCCTGAGGAGCAGGTATCCCATTCGCGTTGGTGCTCCGGATGCAGGCAGGTTCACGATTCACGCTGCACGATTCAGGGCCAGTTGGTCCGCCCGGTTCGTCGTCTCCCGGAGGGCCGACTCGATCCGCTGGCGAAACGCCTCCAAATCCTCACCCTCCTGATGACGGAGAGGCTGGCCGATAACGTAGACACCCCTGGAAAACGGCTTGGGGATCAGGAGACGGTCCCAGCTATCGACGCGCCAGCTCCGGGAAGCGGAAAACGCTAGCGGTATTACCGGCCTGCCACTGACCATGGCAGCCTGGGCAACACCTAGTTTGGCTACCTCGGCAGGACCTCGGGGTCCGTCCGGGGTAATGGCCAGATCATTGCCGGCATGCAGCAGGCGTACACACTCACGCAGCGCCGCCACTCCCCCCCTGGACGACGACCCCCGCACCAGTCCGAACCGGAAACATTTCATGACATCGGCGATCAACTGCCCATCGCGATGCATCCCGATAAGGACATGCAGCTTCTTGCCGGGATAGGCGAACGGGACCATCAGCAGCCGGCCATGCCAGAAGATGCCGATGACCCCTTCGCCTCGGCTGACAAGATCCCTGAAGATCTCCCCCCCCACCGTTTCGATCCGCAGGGTCAGACGCAGCAGGTGGATAAGCAGGTAGATGATCACGGCCAAAGGCCGGCCCGACAGCGTGCGGACAAATGTGCGGCGTAGTTCTTTCATTCCTTGAATTGCATGTCGTACAGCTTGCGATAGAGGCCGTTTGCCTCCAGCAGCTCGCCATGGGTACCGCTCTCGCGGATGACGCCGTTTTCCAGCACCACGATCCGGTCCGCCCGGTAGATGGTGGAAAGGCGGTGGGCAATGACAAAGGTGGTCCGGTTGGCCATGAGGTTTTCCAGTGCCTGCTGCACCATCTGCTCGCTCTCGGTGTCCAGGGCGCTGGTCGCCTCGTCGAGAATCAGAATCGGCGCATCCTTGAGGATCGCCCTGGCTATGCAGAGTCGCTGCCGCTGCCCGCCCGAAAGCCGCACCCCGCGATCGCCGATGTTGGTGGCATACCCTTCGGGCAAAAGATCCACGATGAAGTCGTGGGCAAAGGCGGCCCTGGCTGCCGCTTCCACCTCGGCATCGCTGGCATCCGGCTTGCCGTAGCGGATGTTGTTGGCGATGGTGTCATTGAACAGCGTGGTTTCCTGATCGACCAGGGCAACCTGGCGCAGGAGGTCTGTCAGGCGCACGTTACGGACATCATGGCCGTCAATGAGCACGGCACCGCCGGTTACGTCGTAAAATCGCGATATCAGCGAGACCAGGGTGGTCTTGCCCGCCCCGGACGGCCCCACCAGGGCGATGACGTCACCCCTTTTCGCAGAAAGATTTATCCCCTGCAGCACATTCTCATCCTGGTAACTGAAGGTGACATCGCGAAACTCCACCTCCCCCCGCACCCGGTCGATGGGTTTTGCGTCAGGCGCGTCAACGATCTCCGGCTCGGCATCGATGATCTCGAAGACCCGTTCGGCAGCACCGAGAGAGCGTTGAATGGAGTTGTAGGTTCCGGAGAGCTTCTTGAAGAGAAGAACTCGGGGGCGGTCATCTGCCCCCCCATGACGCTGGCGCCGCCGGCCCAGACCACGGCAGCAACCCCGAAGGAGGTGATGAATTCCATCATCGGCGTGGAGAGCGCCTCGTATTTGATGGAACGGCGCATCACACCGTAGAACTGGGTATTGTTGGCGGAGAACTTCGCCACTTCCCGCTCTTCCAGGCCGAATGCCTTGATCACCTTGATCCCTGAGTAGGTTTCCTGAAGAATGCCGGCAATGTCGCCCAACTTTTCCTGCCCCTGGCGGGAAAGATTCTTGATCCGACGGCCAATCTTCTGCGCCGGATAGACGGTCAGCGGCACAACAACAAGAGAAATCAGCGCCAGTTGCCAGTTGCGGTAGAATACCACCCCCAGGAGCGACACTGCCGAGATGCAGTCACGGAACAGGCCGGTGACCACCGTTGCCACGCCTTCCTGCATGGTCCTCACATCGCTCAGGACACGGGCCATGAGACCGCCGGTGGTCTGGCGATGGAAAAACCCGAGCGAGAGGTGCATGGAGCGGCTGTAGACGTCGTTCCGCACATGCTGAACCGCCATCTGGCCGGCAGTGCGGATGTAGTAATCATTCAGGTAGCGGCAGAGTCCCCGAAACAGGAACAACAGGATGATGCCAAGGGGAAGGAGCGAGAAGACCAGCAGGTCCTTTTCGGCAAAGATCCGCTTGAGCAGCGGCTCCACCAGGTAGGCGAACGCGCCGTCCATGGCACCGACGCCGGTGGATGCCACCGCGGCCACGACAATCCGCACCCAATATTGTTTTATATATCTGATGAGACGCAGGTAACTCTTCATGATGCGGGTGTCCTTATCATATCGATGGCAAGACGGGCAATCCGCTCAGATGCCCCACCCCGGCCCAAAAGTGCAGGGATTGCGCCGAGTTTTTCTCGTATCGATGCGGCATAGGCGGTATCGGTCAGCATGCGGCCGATCTCGGCGGCGATCCGCCCCGGTTCGGCATCGTCCTGGATCATCTCCGGCACGACCCGGTCACCGGCAACGATGTTGCAGATACCGATATGGTCGACCCGTATCAGCCGCTTGCCCACATGGTAGGTAAAGGGGGACACCTTGTAGATGATCACCATCGGCACGCCGATGAGCGCGATTTCCAGGGTGACGGTGCCGGAGACGGTAACGATGGCGTCGCAGACCTGGATCACGTCGTGAACCTTCCCCTCCACAACGGTGATGTCGAGGCCGCAGGCAGCAATGTACGGTGCAAGTTCCTCCCTGGTAAGGCTCGATGCCAGGGGCAGGATGAACTGCAGGTCCGGGAATTGCCGGTGCAGACAGGCCGCCGTTTCCAGGATGACCGGCAGCAGCCGGCGCATCTCACCCCGGCGGCTGCCGGGGAAGAGCCCGACGGTTTTGCGGGCAGGATCGAGACCGAAATTCTTTTGCGCCTCAATGCGCGTCATGGTGGGTCGGACCATATCGACCAGCGGATGGCCGACAAAGGCGACCGGGGCACCGGCACGCTCGTAAAAGGGGACCTCGAACGGAAAGACCACGGCCATATGGTCCACCAGCCGGGCAATCTTGTGCACCCTGCCCGCCCGCCAGGCCCAGACCTGGGGGCTGATGTAATAGAGGACCTTCACCCCCCGTTTCCGTGCCTGCCGAGCCAGCAGCATGTTGAAGTCGGGATAGTCGATCAGGATCAGGAGGTCGGGAGGGTCGGTGCGGATGATATCGCGCAGGGTCGTGAAGGCATGTTTGATGATGCCGAAGTGGGCAATGACCTCCACCAGCCCCA
>JACRPV010000061.1:0-22476 GCA_016223015.1 Geobacter sp.
CAGATATTCGGCAGCGCTCACATCAAGGACTCGGTCATCGGCCGCAACTGTACCATCGAGCCGGGGGTGAAACTCACCCGTTGCGTCATCTGGGACAACGTCTACCTGAAGAAGGGGGCAAAGGTCAACGATTCGGTCCTCTGCAACAATGTCAGCGTCGGGCACGGCGTCGTGATCGAGGAAGGCGGCATTATCGCCGACGATACCGCCATCGGCGAGGAGGCCTACATCAAGCGCGACGTCAAGGTCTGGCCGCGCAAGGTGATAGAGTCCGGGGCCACGGTCACCGACAACCTGATCTGGGGAGAGAAATGGAAGAAATCGCTCTTTGAGGGGGCGATCATCCGGGGGCTCACGAACGTCGAACTGACCCCCGAATTCGTGGCCAAGCTCGGCTGCGCCTACGGCACCTCCCTGCCCAAGGGGAGTTTCGTCCTTGCCGGCCGGGATGCCTTTCTCGCCTCGCGGATGCTCAAGAGGAGTTTCCTGGGGGGCATACTCTCCGCCGGGGTCAACGTCCGCGATCTGAAGATGATCCCGCTGCCGGTTGTCCGCTATAAACTGAAAACCTTCGGCGAGGTGGGAGGGGTACATTTCCGCCAGTGTCTGGATGACCCGGCGCTGACCGAGATCGTCTTTCTCGACAATGACGGGCTCGATTTCTCCAGTGCCATGGGTAAAAACGTGGAGCGGATCTTCTACAAGGAAAACTTCCGCCGCGCCCACCATATGGAACCGGGCGGGATCACCGAGCTGCCCCAGGTCATGGATTTTTATCGCGAGGGGTTCATCCGTTCAATCAATGTGGAGATGCTCAAGAAACGGAAGTTCAAGGTGGTGGTCGACTTCAACCATTCGCCCGCAGGTCAGTTGCTGCCCGCCATCATGAACAGCATGGGGATCGAGGTGATCTCCCTCAACGCCTACGTGGACGAGGAGCGTGGGATCAAGAATGCCGAGGAAAAGCCGCGCAGCCTTACCCAGCTGGCAAAGATCGTTGCCTCCCTGGAGGCCCAGGCGGGGTTCTGGCTCGATCCCACGGTAGAGGAAGTCATTCTGGTCGACGAGACCGGCAGGGTCTACAACGCGGCTGAGACCCTTCCGCTCATGGTTGCGCTCCAGCTCAAGGCCGGCTGCAAGGGGGCCTTTGCCGTGCCGGTGTCCGCACCGTCGGTCGTCGAGTTGATGGCCAGCGAAAAAGGGTGCGCGGTCAGACGGACCAAGAATACGGAACGGGCAATGATCGAGGAGACCCTGTCATCGGAAGTGATCATGGCAGGCTCCATGGACGGACGTTTCGCCTTTCCCAAGTTCCAGTCGGCTTTTGACGGGATGTATGCCATTGCCAGGGCCATCGAACTGCTGGCGACCTGCGGCACCTCACTGTCGGCAATCTGGGGAGAGATCCCGCGCCGTACCTTTCTTCAGAGCAGGGCAAACTGCGCCTGGGAGATGAAGGGGGGGATCATGCGCAAGATGAGCGAGGACAGCCTCGACAGCGAAGCGAGTTTCATCGACGGGATCAAGGTCCATTTCGGCGAGGACTGGGTCCTGGTCCTGCCGGACCAATACCAGCCCTATGTTCACATCGTTGCCGAAGGGAAAGAGCCGAAGGGAGTACAGAAGCTGCTTTCGGAATACCTGACTAAGGTCGAAAAATGGAAGAAGGAACTCCAGTAGGTACGTGCCGGTGAACAGGAGCAGATATGGCTGAGCCGCTTTCCATCGTTTTCATCTGGCACATGCACCAGCCATATTACAAGGACCCCCTGCGGGATGAGTACGCCCTCCCCTGGACCTATCTGCATGCAATCAAGGACTATTACGACATGGCGGCCATCGTTGCGGAGACAGCGGGGGCGAAGGCCGTCTTCAACCTTGTCCCATCGCTGATCGAGCAGCTGGAGGATTACGCGGCAGGGACCGCTGTTGATCCGGTCCTGGCTATCGGGCAGAAAGACCCCGCGGATATGGAGGAGCACGAACTCCTCTTCATGCTGGATACGTTTTTCTCTGCCAATCGGCAGCGGATGATCGAGCCGTATCCCCGTTACCTGGAATTGCTCAGGCTTGCCGGCGACGGTGACCAGGAACAGCGGACTGGGCGCCTGCACAGCTTCCGCCATCAGGAAATACTCGACCTGCAGGTCTGGTTTTTCCTCTCCTGGACCGGCGAGGCGGCCCGTCGCCGCTGGCCCGAATTCCAGGAACTCATCCGCAAGGGGCGAAACTTCAGTCGTGCGGACAAGGAGCTGCTGTTTGCACGGCAGCGGGAGCTGTTGGCCGCGATTCTCCCGCTCTACCGGGAACTCCACGACCAGGGGAAGGCCGAGCTGTCGGTATCCCCGTACTACCACCCCATCCTGCCCCTGTTGTGCGACATGAAGAGTGCGCTGGGGGCCATGCCGCGAGCCAATCTGCCGACTGCGCGCTTCCAGCATGCCGAGGATGCCCGGAGCCAGATCGAGGAAGGGATTGCCTGCTTCAAGCGGGTATTCGGCTTTACCCCGGTCGGCATGTGGCCATCGGAAGGCTCGGTGAGCGACGAAGCATTGTCTCTCATTGCCGCCAGCGGTCTTACCTGGGTAGCCACCGACGAGGGTGTTTTGGCCAACACGCTGGCAGGATGCCATGCCGGCGGTCGGGACTGGCTGTATCATCCCTATGCCTTTAAAACCGGCGGCAGGAAACTGAACATGCTGTTTCGCGACCATGCCCTCTCCGACCTGATCGGCTTTACCTATTCCCAATGGGAATCCGAGAGGGCCGTTGCCGATTTTGTCGAGCGGTTGCGCCAGATCAGGAGCCAGTTCAGCGACAGCCGGGTGGTGCCGGTCATCCTGGATGGCGAGAATGCCTGGGAATACTACCCGGAGAACGGCTACGGTTTTCTGTCCCGCCTGTACGGCACCCTGGCCGTTTCCCCCGAATTCCGCCTCTGCACGGCCAGCGAGATGCTTGCCGATACGCCGGTGCGCCAGCAGATTACCCATATCCATCCCGGTTCCTGGATAAATGCCAATTACGGGATCTGGGTGGGGCACCCCGAAGAAAACCTCGCATGGGATTACCTGGAGAGGGCGCGTGAGGCCGCCATCAGTCGCAATCCACAGGTGGCCGATCTGCTCGGCAGGGCCAAAGGCGCCGGCAATGGCGACGTGGAGGTCGATGTCACGGTGCGCAATGTCTGCCGCTCTCTTTTCGCTGCCGAAGGGAGCGACTGGTTCTGGTGGTACGGAGACGACCACTTTTCTGTGCACAGCGACCGTTTCGACGCCCTGTTCCGCAAGCATCTGATGAATGTGTACCGCCTGCTCGACCTTGAAGTCCCCCGCGAACTCTATGAGCCGATCAAGAAAAAAGGGGTGGCCGGTTTTGTCCGCGAACCGTCGTCGTTCATTACACCGCAGCTGGATGGGCTGGTCAGCGACTATTTCGAATGGCTCGCCGCCGGGCTGTTCGACCTTTCGCGGCAGTCGTCTGCCATGCATGTGTCGGAAAGCATCCTGCAGTCGTTCTTTTATGGTTATGACCGGGAAGCGCTCTATTTCCGTATCGACGGGGCCAAGGACCTGGATCGCATCCTGCGGGCCGATGAAGTGCTTAACCTTCACCTGATTGCCGGGAAAGAATACCGGCTTGCCATGGAGGTTGGTGCCACAAGCGGCCTGCTGCAGGTGAGGGGGAAATCCGGATTCCGTGCAACAAGGCAGGGTTTCAGCTGGAAGATCACCCGCATCTGCGAGGTAAGAGTTCCGCTGTCTGTAGTGAAACTCGTGGCGAAAGACCCGTTGAGCGCCTATCTCACCCTTGTACGGGGGCGGGAAGAAGTAGGGCGCTGGCCCGTGGATGCGCCGATGGAGCTCACGTATCAGGGAGAAGAGCTGGAGTTGGACAATTGGCTGATATGATTGGTCATGGTTGACAGACACTGTCTGTCGAGTGTGGGGCACAATTTTGAGGAGACTGCATGTCAGAATTACGTTGGGATCCGCTGAAGCAGCACTGGGTCATCATAGCGACGGAACGAGGCAGAAGGCCGCAGGATTTCCACCAGGAAACCGATTCGTGCACCATGACCAGTTGTCCGTTCTGCTATGGGAATGAAGACAAGACTCCCCATGAACTCTTTGCCATCCGTCCGTCCGGTCCCCCCAACGGTCCGAACTGGAAGGTCCGGGTCATTCCCAACAAGTACCCGGTCCTCCGGGTCGAAGGTGAGTTGAAAAGCCGCGCCTACGGGCTGTATGACGTCATGGAAGGCATTGGCGCCCACGAGGTGATCATTGAGACGCCCGACCATCACAAGGGCCTGGCCGATCTTTCGACAGCGGAAATCGCCAATGTGTTGCAGGCGTATCGCGCCAGGCTGCTGGACCTTCGCCAGGACTTTCGCTTCCGCTACATGGTGCTGTTCAAGAACCACGGGACCAGGGCCGGCGCCACGCTCCACCATTCCCACAGCCAGCTGATCGCCGTGCCGCTCATCCCGCCGGTGGCTGCCACCGAACTGAAGGTCTGCCGAGACTACTTCTCCAGCAAGGAGCGCTGCATCTACTGTGATCTTATCCGCTTCGAGCTGGAGAGCGGCGAACGGGTCGTGAAGGAGTTTGCCAAATTTGTCTCGTTAACGCCCTATGCCTCGTCGTCTCCGTTCGAGCTTCGTCTGTATCCCAAGCATCATGCCCATGACTTTGCCCTGTCCGGCGACTCAGACCTGGCCGAACTGGCCGTTGCCCTCAAGGATATGCTGGTGCGGCTCAAACTGGTTCTCAAGGACCCGCCGTTCAATTTCATCCTCCATACCGCACCACCCATGCACCAGCGGCTCGGCAAGCCGGATTACTGGAGTTCCCTCGCCTATGACTACCACTGGCACATCGAACTGGTTCCAAGGCTGACCCAGGTCGCCGGCTTTGAATGGGGTACCGGGTTTTACATCAATCCGACGGCACCGGAGGATGCTGCCACGTTTTTGCGTGATGCAAACATCTGAGGAAAAGGGGGAACGGCAGGGGATGGAGCGCGATCGCCAGGAGCTCGACGATCTGACCAGGGATATCCAGCGGGTTCTGGCTGATAACCGCACATTCCTCGACAGGATACTCGACGACGATTTCGAGGTGGGAGAGGAGCCGGACGAAGCGGAAGCGGAAACGGAAGAGGAACTCTAGCCGCTGATGGCGACTGATACAGAAAACCCCCCGGATAATTTCATCCGGGGGGTTTGTTTGTTCGGGCTCTGGCGGATCAGTGGCCGTTTTGCGCGGAAGCGCTTTCGCCGCCGCCCGGTACGTCATGCCCCTTGACCATGTGGCATTCGCTGCAGTTCGTATTCATGAGCTCTTCGCCGATATCGACCGGGTGGACGAACTCCTTGACCTGCTTCCCGGCGGGGATGTTTTCCTGGATCTGGCTGATTACGGTATGGCAGATGTTGCAGTCCTTGGAGATGACCTTGCCCTTGGCGGTCTTGTGCTTGCCGTCGTGGCAACGGAAGCAGCCGGGTGTATAGAAATGGCCGATGTGGTTGGGGTAGGTGTTCCATGACACCTTCATCTCAGGGAAATAGTTACGCTTGTACATGTCAAGGATATGTTCGATGGCCTTGCTGATGGTTGCTGCCTTTTCCTGTGCCAGTTTAGGGTAGTTCCTGGCGTAGAACTCCCTGATGTCGCCGGGTATGGAGGAAAGCGCTTCGGGAGTCGTCCTGTACGGTTTTTCCAGGACTTCGACGGCGATCTTCTTGATGTACGGGAGCGACGGATCGATATGGCCTGAGACGATATTCTCGTCCATCTCCTGACCGGGTGACTTGTAGATGTGCGTCGGCCGGTTATGGCAGTCGGTGCAGTCCATCAGCCGTTTTTTCCCGGTGGCGACTTCGTCTCTGGTGAGCGGGTTTGCGGTATCCATGTATTCGGTGATGGAACCGTCCTTTTCCTTGACTGCTATGTAGGGGATGTCAAATCGCTTCTTGTCCCTGGCAATATAGCGCACCTCGGTGCCGATGTGCCAGTGGATGCCCATGGCATGAGGGGATTTCGGGGTGCCGCCGATCTTGATGAGCAGGTTGACCTCGCGGGGGGTGTTCTGTTCATTCGGGGCGAAGTGGTAGAATATTTTCTGACGGCCGGAATAGAATTTTTCAGGCCAGTGACAGTGTTCACAGGTATCTCGGGCAGGACGGAGGTTTTCGATCGGGGTTTCGATGGGAGAGGGGAAGGAATGGGTGAGCACGGCCCAAACCTGGCGCAGGCCCGATATCTTGGCCTTGACATACCACTCTGCTCCCGGTCCCACATGGCATTCGACGCACTTGACCTTGGCATGGGGCGAATTGCTCCAGGCAGTATGCTCCGGAGTCATGACCTGGTGGCAGAGCTCTCCGCAGAAGACGGTCGATTCGGTGAATTCGAACCCTTTGATGGTGGCAATGGTGATGAGCAGGACGAAGATGACCGTGGCGATGGAGAAAAAGACCGTCAGCTTCATCTTGTGCGGGTCGTTCAGGTCGAGCCTCGGCAGAGGGGGGATTTCTGCGTCCTTGCCCTGGTCCCGCAGCTTGCTTCTGACCCGCCACATCCCGAGCGGGATGATGAGCAGGCCGGTAACCAGCATTGTGGGGAAGAGAAAGAAGGTCAACAGCCCCAGGTAGGGGTGATCGATCCCCATGATCACTTCCATCGCCAGGAAAGCGATGATAAGGCAGGTGGATACGATCGCCAGGAGCATCCCGGCGAGGCTGATCAGGTTCCAGGCGTACCTGAAGGTTCTGTGCATAACGGCTCCTTGGGAAAAGATTGCATAACGGCAACTAGTGAGATTAACGCACTAAAATTACAACAATTTATATCGCCAACCGATTGGTTGTCAAAACAAAAATTTATAATATATGGCGATTCATCTGGTTCTCGCGCAGACATGGGAACGGTTGCAGCGGACCGCAAAAAAATCTAGCAAGTTAGGTAATTGCATTTCATAAACGATGTTATATTATGGTTATTGGCAAGCTAATTTGTCGACTTTTCCGGTCGGTCTGGTGGGGTGTCATGCCGGCAGGATGCAGAGGGGAATTTCTGTCCGATCCTTTGATCTGCCGGAGGGGGGAGGCGCATGAAGAACCATGTGCTGCGGCCGTTGTTCGTTGCAGTGGGGGTGGTGGTCCTGATCCTTTTGGCCAGAGAGGTCCTGGTCCCGGCGGATTTTGGCGTCCAGGAGCGGGGATATATGTACGGTTGGCACCGGAAGGGTAATGAGGCCGACTGGAAGAACGTCAGGGTCAAGTACCGGACCACTGCGTACTGCAAGGAGTGTCATCAGGACAAATACGCCGATATCACTGGGTCTCCCCATGGGGCGATCATGTGCGAAAACTGCCATGGTCCCGGCCTCGCACACCCTGATGACCCGCAATCCCTGCACATTGACAGGCGAAGAGAACTCTGCATCAGATGCCACTTTCGGCTCCCTTACCAGGCCAGCGGGCGGGGCAGGATCCGGGGGATCGATCCAGCGACGCACCACCCGGAAGCAGAATGCGTCCTCTGCCATTACCCGCACAATCCCCGGTGGACTCCCGGCAAGGAGGCCAGACGATGATATCGCGTCGCTCGTTCTGCAAAAAGTCCATCCTTATCCTCGGGGGGATCGCGGTGCCGCTGGCAGCACTGGAGCTCTTCGACCCGAAAAAGCTGGCAGCGGACAGATCTGGCCCATCCACGGTCCGCTGGGTCTTTCTGGTGGACACGCACAAATGCGTGGGGTGCGGCTTCTGCGTCAAGGCCTGCAAGATCGAAAACGAGATACCTTACGATGCCAATGTCTCCCGCACCTGGGTGGAGCGCTATGTCGTGACCAGGGACGGCAAGGTGCATATCGATTCGCCCAAGGCTGCCCGGGATGGATTCACGAGCACGTCGATCGATCAGGGAGCGCTGGGGATGTTGAAGATAGAGAACAACGATATCGACAAGGCATTTTTTGTCCCCAAGTTGTGCAACCAGTGCGACAACCCGCCCTGCGTGCAGGTCTGCCCGGTCGGTGCCACCTATCAGACTTCCGATGGCGTGGTGCTCGTGGACAGGTCATGGTGCATCGGTTGCGGTTACTGCGTCATGGCGTGCCCCTATGGGGTCCGCTTCTTCCATCCGGTCTATCACGCGGCTGAGAAGTGCAATTTCTGCTACCACCGCATTTCCAAGGGTATGAAACCTGTCTGTGTCGAGGCATGCCCCTTTGGTGCCCGCAGGATCGGCAACATCAGGGACCCCGACGACCCGGTAACCAGGATCATCATGACCGAACGGGTCAACGTGCTGAAGGAAGAGTATGGGACAAAGCCCCAGGTTTTCTATGTCGGGCTTACCAGGGAGGTAAAGTGATGGAAACGAATAACTCCCCGTTTCCCCGCCAGGGGAGGGCGTAGCCATGGTGCATGGAGAAGCCTGGACCGTCAAGGAACTGTTCGTCTATCCCAATGAGTATATCTACTGGACTATCCAGATTGTCATGTATCCGTTCATGACCGGCCTGGTAGCCGGCGCGTTCGTCCTTTCCTCGCTGTACCATGTCTTTGGGGTGAAGCAGCTGAAAGAGATCGCCCGTTTTTCCCTGGTTTTCTCATTTGCGCTCCTGCCCGTGGCCATGATGCCGCTCCTGTTACATCTCCAGTTTCCGCTCCGCGGCATCGAGGTCATGCTGACCCCCCATTTTACATCGGCGATCCTATCGCCGCTATTTTGTCGAGGCGGCCCTGGATCTCCGCAAGGCCACGCAGCGGGGGGTTACGCAGCAGGCCCGCTATCTGCTCTATTCGCTCCTGACACTCGGGGCGTGGGATATCGGTGAACATGCATTGGAGAAGGATGAGCGGGCAGTGAAGATGCTCGCCGGGCTCGGAATCCCGGTGGCGTGCTTTCTCCATGGCTATGCCGGGTTCATCTTCGGGTCTGTCAAGGCCAATGCCCTCTGGATGACCCCCCTGATGCCGGTCATCTTTATCTGCTCCGCCGTGGTGTCGGGGATCGCCCTCTGTATCATTACCTATATCGCCACCATGGAGCTTCGCACCCTGCGGGCACGCAAGCGCCAGCAGCGTCCGGAATCTGCTGCTGACACGGAGATGCAGGGCAACGAGATACAGGTCGTCACCATGACCTCCCGCTATCTTCTCATGTTCCTGGTGCTGGCCATCACCCTGGAGCTGCTCGATCTGATCTTCCGCGGCTATACTGCCGTGAAATCATGGGATATCCTGCGCAGCGTCATCTATGGCAAGGACTTCGTCAACATCTTCGTCATCCAGTACGGTCTGGGCAATCTGTTGCCGTTCATTCTGCTCCTCCTGCCGCGGCTGACCATCCGGCGGGCAGTTGCGGGTACTCTCCTGGTTCTTCTCGGTGTCTTCATGATGCGCTGGAATGTCGTAATCGGCGGCCAGGCATTCTCCTCATCGTTTTCCGGATTTATGCACTACCACCTGCCGATCTGGCCTGAAAGCCCGGAGACCTTCAAGGAAGGGCTGGCTGGTGCCCTGCTGGTGGCAGCGACCCCGTTCGTCCTTTTCTGGGGGCTCTGCAAAATACTGCCGGTCTTCCCTGTCGATGAATCCCGCTAGTTTCGGGTTCCGGGCGATTGCAGAGATCGGCACAGTGTAAAACGTCATTCTGTTGATTAACGCAACGTCTGTGGTATGGTAAATAGATCCAAGATCCGGGTGTCGGTTCCTCAGGGGCGGCTTTCCTCTTCCGGGAAGGGGGCGTTGCCTCCCGGAGACTCCGGTCGGAAGGCAGGGGTGCCCTTGACAAGCTGCTTCGGCATCTGCTAGCTTTTGCCATTCAGCCGTAGCGGTCAGGGCGGACTTTACCTGGACAAGGAGCAGCCATGCACAAGAAACTTTTCATCCCGGGACCCGTGGAGGTCGCACCGGAAATCCTGCAGGCGATGGCCATGCCGATGGTGGGTCATCGGATGCCGGAGTACGCGGTCGTACACAAGCGGGTCAAGGAGAACCTCAAGCGTCTTCTGTTCACGGAGTCGAGGGTATTTCTGGCCACTTCCAGCGCATTCGGGGTCATGGAGGGGGCAGTTCGCAACCTGGTAGCAAAAAGGTGCGCCAACTTCTGTAATGGCGCCTTTTCGGACAAGTGGCACGATGTGACCAGGCGTTGCGGCAAGGAGGCCGATGCCGTTAAGGTTGCCTGGGGGCAGCCCATAACCCCCGAACTGGTCGAGCAGACCTTGTCCAGCGGCAGGTACGATGCCATCACCCTGATCCACAACGAGACCTCAACCGGCGTCATGTCGCCGCTGCCCGAGATCGCGGAGGTGCTCAGACGCTATCCGGATGTCGTCTCCATCATCGATACGGTCTCCTCCATGAGCGCCTTGAAGATCCCGGTGGACGAACTCGGGATCGACTGCTGCATCTTCGGAGTCCAGAAGGCGCTGGCTCTGCCTCCCGGTCTGGCGGTCTTCACTGCCAGCACCAGGGCGCTCGAACGGGCAAAAGGGGTGGAAGGGCGCGGCTATTATTTCGATTTTCTCGAATTCGCCGCAGCGGATGAAAAGGACAACACACCGTCAACGCCGTGCATCTCCCAGATCTATGCGTTGGACAGGCAGCTCGAACGAATCTTTGCCGAAGGACTCGAAAGCCGCTGGGCTCGCCACAAGGCACTGGCGGAGCGTGTGCGGTCATGGGTCGCTGACAGGGGCTATGGATTCTTCCCCGATGAGCCATACCGCTCGCTGACCCTTACCTGCGGCAGGAATACCAAAGGGACAGATCTGTCTGCACTGAAGAAGAAGCTCGGCGCGGCAGGGTTTGCCTTTGACGACGGCTATGGGAAAATCAAGGGTGAAACATTCCGGATTGCCCACATGGGCGATATGCAGATGATGGATATTGAGGAGTATCTGGCCGCGATTGACCGGGAACTGGCCGAGTTGTGACGCTACGGAGCGTGAATTGCCCGAACTGGCCGGGCAATGGCGGTAAACTCCCGGGGATGACCGTGGCTCGTGCATGTCCGGAGCCAGCAGTACCGGTAGTGAGTAAGACGATCTTTTGCAAAAGGGAGAACAGAAGATGAAATGTCCGAATTGTGGTGGCAGGGATGCAGTGGAGATTGACCTTCACTCCGAGGGTTTTTCGGCCGAAACGTCACCGGTAAAGGAGTGCGGCACCTGTGGCCTGGTCTGGAGGATAAAGGTGGTCGGCGGGCAGAATGAAGTGGATATCATTAAGCCGGCAGGGAAAACGACATCTTCCTGACATCCGGCAGGTCTGGACTGCGGTTGTACGTCAGGTAAGGAAAACCGGTGGATCTGCGCCTTCATGGGGCTGCGGCAGCAGCGCCGGGCAGAGGATCGTCTTGTGAGCCCATGGACCGATCATTCCCGCCATGAAATGCACTGGACCGGGCATCCGTCTATGGCCTCCTGGATCTCTTTTTCGCTGGCGCCAGTGGGGTCGTAGCACTCGGATTTCGACGCATCGTCAAATCTGAAAACGCCGGGGCAGACTGAAATGCACAGCCCGCAGCTGATACATGATTCCTTGTCGACCCAGGGGTATTTCGCCATTGTTTCGGCCTCCTTGTCATACATAAGGTTGCAGCCATTGTAGCAGGTCGTCATATGCTGTCAATTTCGGGAACTGAGCGGATTTCCCCGAAATTTTAACTTGCTTTTAGAATGTGCTGTGTTATTTTAGTTGAACTAAAAAACGCTCGAAGGGGAGAACAGTAAGATCAGATGGCATCCCGAGCGGTACGATCGATCCTCTTGCCCCTCGCACAGCTCTGCTTCATGTGACAAGTTGATGTCTCTCCGTTCCTCCGTCTCTTCCGCCTTCTCCCTTCGATTCGAGCACCGCGCGCCCTGTGTGCGTGCTCATCCTGCCCCCGGACGGTTCATCGTTTTCTCTTCCAGTTTCAGGGCAGTGTCTGGGCGTTTTGAAGTGCCAATGCGGTTACATAAAAATCCTAATGACGTGGGGAGGAGTTTGGAATGAGTTATGAGGTCCCGAAGAACGAGCAGCTCTTGAAGTGGGTGGAAGAGGTTTCAGCCCTGTGCGAACCTGAAAGAATTCACTGGTGCGATGGTTCGCAGGAGGAGTACGACGAACTGTGCAATCTGCTCGTTGCATCCGGGACCTTCAAGAAGCTGAATCCCGAGAAAAGGCCCAACAGCTACCTTGCCTGGTCCGATCCGATCGACGTTGCCCGCGTCGAAGATCGTACCTTCATCTGCAGCCTTTCCAAGCATGATGCCGGGCCGACCAACAACTGGATGCATCCCAAGGAGATGAAAGAGACCCTGCATAAGCTCTTCAAGGGGTGCATGCGCGGCAGGACCATGTATATCATCCCGTTCAGCATGGGGCCGCTGGGATCCAACATCGCCAAGATCGGCGTGGAAATCTCCGATTCCCCCTATGTTGCCGCCAACATGCGGATCATGACCCGCATGGGCAGGGCTGTTCTGGATGTACTCGGCAAGGACGGCGAATTTGTCCCCTGCGTCCATTCGGTTGGTGCGCCGTTGCAGCCGGGCCAGAAGGATGTCCCCTGGCCCTGCAACAAGGAAAAATATATCGTTCACTTCCCTGAAGAACGCTCCATCTGGTCGTTCGGCAGCGGTTACGGCGGCAACGCCCTGCTCGGCAAGAAATGCCTGGCGCTGCGCATCGCCTCCAAGATCGGCCTGGACGAAGGGTGGCTGGCCGAGCATATGCTGATCCTCGGTGTCGAGTCCCCGGATGGAGAAAAGACCTATGTCGGCGCAGCCTTCCCCAGCGCGTGCGGCAAGACCAACTTTGCCATGCTGATCCCCCCCAAGCCGTTCCAGGAAAAGGGGTGGAAGGTGACCACCATCGGCGACGATATCGCCTGGATCAAGCCGGCCGCGGATGGTCAGGTCTATGCCATCAACCCCGAATACGGGTACTTCGGCGTGGCCCCCGGCACCAACGTCAAGACCAATCCCAATGCCATGGCCTCCTGCGCCGCCAATACCATCTTCACCAACGTTGCACTGACCGAGGATGGCGATGTCTGGTGGGAAGGAATGACCGACGAGCCGCCGGCAAAGCTGACCGACTGGCAGGGGAACGAATGGACCCCCGGTTGCGGCCGTCCTGCCGCCCACCCCAATGCCCGCTTTACCTCGCCCGCTTTCCAGTGCCCGTCCATCGACCCGGACTGGGAAAATCCCAAAGGGGTGCCGATCAGCGCCTTTATCTTCGGGGGTCGCCGCAAGAATACCATCCCGCTGGTCTATCAGGCCTTCAACTGGAGCTATGGGGTCTACCTTGCCGCCACACTCGGTTCGGAAACCACGGCAGCCGCTGTCGGCGCCACGGGCAACGTCCGCCGCGATCCTTTTGCCATGCTCCCCTTCTGCGGCTACCACATGGCCGATTACTTCGCCCACTGGCTGCAGTTCGGGCGTTCCATTGCCAAGCCGCCCCGCATCTTCAGCGTCAACTGGTTCCGGAAGGATGAGGACGGCAAGTTCCTCTGGCCGGGGTATGGCGATAACATGCGGGTGCTGAAGTGGATCGTCGACCGGGTGCAGGGGCATGCCGGGGCCGTGGAAAGCCCGCTGGGCTGGATGCCCCGCTACGACGACATGGAGTGGGACGGTCTGAACCTGAGCCGCGAGCAGTTCAACGAACTGACGTCCGTTGATCGCGATATGTGGAAGGACGAGGTCCTCTCCCATGAGGAGCTGTTCGTCAAGATGTACGATCGCCTCCCCAAGGAATTCCTCCATATGCGGGAACTGATCCTCTCCAGCCTCTGGCGTTCGCCCGAGCACTGGGAGCAGATCGGCGATGTCCATCCTGAGGGGTGGAATGAGTAAGAACTGACATGAACTGTTGACGGTATCCGTTCTGCGAGAGGTTTGGCAAAACGGAAACGGGTTGGCGGGAAACAGAAAAGGCTGGGCGACATTATCGGAGAATTTCGGGTGTTCGCCCGGCCTTTTCGCATAACAGGCCTCTGCAGGGCGATGGGGCCGTACAATGGGTCGGCGTCAACTTTTCCACATCAGAGGAGATCTTGCGATGAAATTGAACGACATTACCCGTGGCACGGGGCTTGAAGAGCATGGCATCACCAATGCGAACCTCATCTACTGGACACCGCCCACATCGGTACTCTACGAGCAGATCGTCCGGCGTGGCGAAGGTCTGGTGACCCATCTCGGTGCCGTTGCGGTCAAGACCGGCCATTATACGGGGCGTGCCGCCAATGAGAAGTTCATTGTCGATGAGCCCTCCTGCCACGATCATGTCAACTGGGGCAAGGTCAACCGGCCCTTCGATCCTGCCCGGTTCGAGGGGCTCTACAAGCGGATGATGGCCTACCTGCACGGCAAGGACCTGTTTGTCCAGGACTGCTTTGCCGGTGCCAGCCCGGATCACCGCCTGCCGGTACGGATCATTACCGAGCGAGCCTGGCATTCGCTCTTTGCCCGCAACATGTTCGTCCGTGCCACCCCCGAAGAGCTGGAGAGCCACAAGCCGGGATTCACCGTCATCGACATGCCCAGTTTCCACGCGGTCCCCTCGATTGACGGCACCAACACCGAAACCTTCATCATCGTCAACTTCGCCCAGCGGGTCATCATCATCGGCGGCACCAGTTATGCCGGCGAGATCAAGAAGTCGATCTTCACCATCCTCAATTACCTCCTCCCCCACGACAAGCAGGTCATGTCCATGCACTGTTCCGCCAATGCGGGGGAGAAGGGGGATGTGGCCATATTCTTCGGGCTCTCGGGTACCGGCAAGACCACGCTCTCTGCCGACCCCCGGCGCAAACTGATCGGCGACGACGAGCATGGCTGGGACGACAAGGGGGTCTTCAATTTCGAGGGGGGCTGCTACGCCAAGATCATCAAGCTCTCCAAGGAGTCCGAACCGGAGATTTACGAGACCACCCGGCGGTTCGGCACCATCCTGGAGAATGTCGCCATCGACACGGTCAGCCGGCGGATCGATCTCGACGAAGATTCATTTACGGAAAATACCCGTGCATCCTATCCCATCACCCATATCCCCAATATCATCAGGTCGGGCATGGGAGGGCATCCCACCACGATCATCATGCTGACCTGCGATGCCTTCGGCGTGCTCCCCCCCATAGCGAGGCTTTCTCCCGACCAGGCGATGTACCACTTCCTCTCCGGCTATACTGCCAAGGTGGCCGGAACCGAAGCTGGGATCACCGAACCGCAGGCAACCTTTTCCACCTGTTTCGGCGCGCCGTTCATGGCTCTGCATCCATCCGTCTACGGCAACCTGCTCGGCAGGAAGATTGCCGACCACGATGTCAACTGCTGGCTTGTCAATACCGGCTGGAGCGGCGGGGCATACGGCGTTGGCTCGCGGATGAAGATCTCCTACTCCCGTGCCCTGGTCAATGCGGCCATAGACGGGACCCTCGGTGAGGTGGACTATGAAAAGGACGCATTCTTCGGGCTCGATATCCCGAAGGTCTGTCCGGGCGTTCCGGCCGAGATCCTGAACCCGCGCAATACCTGGGCCGACAAGGCGCGTTACGATGAAACCGCTGCCGATCTTGTCGAGCGGTTCCGCAAGAATTTCGAGCAGTACCGCTCTTCCGTGTCAGAGGCGGTGGCACGGGTGCTCTGATCCGCTGCCGCCGGTATCCCCGGCATACCTGCTTGAGAGAGGGATGGCACTGCGCCATCCCTTTTTTTATGCCGGACGCCGACAGTCCGGTGCAGTGGGGCGCTGTTTCGCATCGGTGTCTGCCCGTGCACGGCCTGTCAGGGATGCTCTGATAGGAGGGTGTATAATTTTCTTGACAATGTATGAGAGTTCGAGAAAATGATAAAACAATAGTTTGAAATATTCTGTCAACCGAAGTCTTGAGGAAGGGGGTTGTCGGATGGCTCGGAAACAGGGTAGTGACACTGAAGCGGCTGACGGTCTTGAATTTCAAGACAGCGTTTCCACGCTTCTCGAGCGGCGGGGGGTTACACGCCGGGAGTTCATGAAGTTCTGCACCGCCATGTCTGCCGCACTGGCCCTTCCGCCGGCATTTGCGCCGAGGATCGCCCGTGCGCTGGACGAGGTGAAGCGGCCGACCCTGGTATGGCTTGAATTCCAGAGCTGTACCGGCGATACCGAGGCCCTGCTGCGGGCCTCGAACCCGACCGTGGCCGAGATCGTTCTCGACATCCTGTCCATCGACTATGCAGAGACGATCATGGCGGCGGCGGGCCATCTGGCCGAGGCCAACCTGGACAAGGTCGTCAAGGAGGAGAAGGGGTCGTACATCGCCGTGGTAGAAGGCTCCATCCCGATGAAGGAGGATGGGATCTACTGCTGCATCGCCGGCCGGACAGCGCTGGATCGTGCCCGTGAGGTCTGCGGCGGCGCCTTCGCCACCCTTGCCGTCGGCACCTGCGCCTCATACGGCGGCATTCCCGCTGCTGCGCCCAATCCCACCGGTGCGGTGGGGGTCAAGGTGGCGGTGCCGAGCGCCACGGTCGTCAACCTGCCGGGTTGCCCCCTGAATGCCGACAACCTGACCGCGACGGTCGTCCATTTCCTGCTGTTCAAGAAGCTGCCCGCCACCGACGGCCTCGGCCGGCCGCTCTTTGCCTATGGCAAGCGGATACACGACAACTGCGAGCGCCGCCCCCATTTCGATGCCGGCCAGTACGTGGAGGCCTGGGGAGACCAGGCGCACCGCCACGGGCACTGCCTCTACAAGATGGGATGCAAGGGGCCGGAAACCTTCCACAACTGTCCGACGCAGCGCTACAACGACAAGACCAGTTGGCCCGTGGCTGCCGGGCACGGGTGTGCCGGCTGCTCGCAGCCGATGTTCTGGGATTCCATGACACCGCTCTACAAGCGGCTTCCCAATGTGCCGGGATTCGGCATCGAGGCCACTGCCGACAAGATCGGTCTGGGGCTGGCCGTGGGGACCGCTGCTGCCTTTGGCGTTCACGGCGTGTTGAGCGCATTCCGCCGAGGCGACGATTCCGAAGGCGCAAAGGAGGATTGAGGAGATGGCCAAGATCGTCGTTGACCCGATCACCCGTATCGAAGGACACCTCCGGATCGAAGCGGAGGTGAACGGCGGCAGGATTACCGATGCCTGGAGCGGCAGCACCATGTTCCGGGGGATCGAAAAGATCCTGCAGGGGCGCGATCCCCGCGACGCCTGGTACTTTACCCAGCGCTTCTGCGGGGTCTGCACCACGGTGCATTCCATCGCCTCCATCCGGGCCGTGGAGAATGCGCTGAACATCACGGTGCCACCCAATGCGGACCTGATCCGCAACATCATCATGGGGGTCCAGAACGTCCAGGACCACGTCATCCACTTCTACCACCTGCACGCCCTGGACTGGGTGGACATCACCTCGGCTCTCAGGGCCGATCCGGCCGGGACTGCGTCGCTAGCCGCCTCCCTGTCCGAATGGCCTCTCAATTCCACCACCTATTTCAAAGGGGTGCAGGAGAAACTGAAGGCCTTTGTTGCCAAGGGGCGGCTGGGGCCGTTCGCCAATGCCTACTGGGGGCATCCGGCCATGAAACTGCCGCCGGAAGCGAACCTGATGGCAACCGCCCACTACCTTGAGGCGCTTGAGTGGCAGAAAGACATCATCCGGATACACGCCATACTCGGTAGCAAGAACCCCCATCCGCAGACCTTCCTGGTGGGGGGGATGGCGATCCCGATCGACCTGGATTCGCAGAATGCCCTCAATGCGGACAAACTTGCCGAGATCGGCGGCCTGTTGAAAAAGACCAGGGACTTTGTCGAAAAGGTCTACATCCCCGACCTGCTGGCCGTAGCCTCCTTCTACAAGGAGTGGGCCGGGATCGGCGGCGGCGTGGGGAATTATCTCAGTTATGGCGAGTTTCCCGATCCGGCCAGCGGCAAAATGTTCTTTCCGGCAGGGATCGTCCTCGGCAGGGACCTGTCCAAGGTGCACCCGGTGGACCAGAAAAAGATCGCCGAATACGTGGATCACTCCTGGTACGAGTACGGCGGCGGAAGCGGCAAAGGACTCCATCCCTGGGATGGCGAGACCGAGCCGAAATACTCCGGCCCCAGGCCACCCTATGATCATCTGGACACCGACCGCAAGTATTCGTGGGTCAAGTCACCCCGCTACGAGGAGCGTCCCCTGGAGGTGGGGCCGCTGGCCAAGCTGCTGGTTGCCTATGCCGCCGGGCACAAGGAGACCAGGGACGCGGTCGGCCTCGTGCTGAAGCACCTCAACGTAGGTCCCGAGGCCCTCTTCTCCACCCTTGGCAGGACCGCGGCCCGTGGCCTCGACTGCCTCATCACGGCCCAGCAGCTCCCCGGTTGGCTGGCCCGGCTGGAAGACAACATCGGCAAGGGGGACCTGCGGATCCACGCCGGTGAGAAATGGGACCCGGCCACCTGGCCGCACGATGCGGCGGGTTACGGCTGGCACGAGGCGCCGCGCGGTGCGCTCGGCCACTGGATCAAGATCCGGGGTGGGCAGATCCTCAATTACCAGGCAGTTGTCCCCTCCACCTGGAATGCTTCGCCGCGCGACCACAAGGGGCAGCGGGGACCGTACGAAGAGGCGCTGATCGGCACCCCTATCGCCGACCCGAACAAGCCGCTGGAGATCCTGCGCACGATCCATTCCTTTGATCCCTGTCTCGCCTGCGCCGTCCATGTGCTCGATGCCGCGGGCAACGAGACGGTGCGGGTCCGGGTAACGTAGGAGGGGGTATGGGACATCTCTACGAGAAGTATGTCTGGGAGATACCGGTCAGGGCGACCCACTGGGTCAACGTGCTCTCCATCGCGGTCCTGACGCTGACCGGCATCTATATCGGCTCCCCTGCGACCCTGGGGGCGACACCGTCCGATTTTGTCATGGGCTGGGTCCGCTTTGTCCACTTCACCGCAGCCTATCTGTTTGCCGTCAGCGTCGCAAGCCGCATCTACTGGGCGTTCAGGGGGAACCGCTATGCATCCTGGCGGGAGTTTTTCCCCATCCTCACCCCGGCGGGGCGGCGCAACATGCTGGCCACCTTCCGCTACTACACCTTCCTCTGCAAAAAGGGGCCGCAACCGGTCGGGCACAATGCCCTTGCCGGCACCACCTATGCGCTGGTCTTCGTGCTCTACCTGGTGATGATCGTGACCGGCTTCACCCTCTACGCCGAGCATGCGCCGCAGGGTACCATGCACAAGCTGACCGGCTGGCTGCTGGTGCTCTTTTCCAACCAGACGCTCCGGCTGACGCACCACTGCGTCATGTGGCTTCTGATCGGCTTTGCCATCCATCACGTCTACAGCGCCTGGCTGATGGATGTCAAGGAGCGGGGCGGGGTCATGTCCAGCATGTTCAGCGGCTACAAGGCCGTGCGCACGAAGGACTGACAGCCCGGCGGCCCGTGCGGCACCGGGTATATCCACAGGCAACAGGGGAGGCGGTCTGGCAGTTCTCGTCCTTGGCATCGGCAACCTGGTCATGTCCGACGACGGCGTCGGGGTCCGGGTGGTGCAGCGACTGGCAGCTGGCTATCGCTTTCCGCCGGGCGTGAGCCTGCTGGACGGCGGTACCCTGGGGCTGGACCTTCTCCCCCGGCTGGAGGGGGTGGAGCGGCTCCTGGTGGTGGATGCCATCGATTCGCGGGAGGAGCCGGGAACCCTGGTGCGACTGTCCGGCGAGGAGGTGCCGGTGGCCCTGGCAACCAGGCTGTCCCCGCACCAGATGGGGCTGAAGGACCTTCTTGCCGTTGCCGACCTGCAGGGAAACTGCCCGGCAGAGGTGGTGCTGGTCGGGGTTCAGCCCGCCTGCATCGAGATGGGGATGGAGCTGTCGTCTGCGGTGGGGGGCCGGTTCGACGAACTCACTCAGCGGGTGCTCGACGAACTGGCGGCATGGGGTGTCGAGCCGCTTTCATGCTGAAGAAGGAAGCTCCAGAGACAAAAGGCCCGCCCGGATACCGGACGGGCCTTTCTCGTTGGTGCGCCAGGCAGAAGTCGGTTCAGGATTTGAGGTAGGCGTCGATCTTCTGCGCCAGGGTCTTGTAGATCCGCTCGCATTCGGCCGGGTCCCGCTCCAGCAGGGTCACCCGGAACCCTTGCAGGGGAGTGGAGAACGAGGAGAGCGGGACGATGCAGATCCCGGTGCTGGCGAGCACATAATAGACGAAGCGTTTGTCCGGCGACACGCCCGGCGCATTGACCAGGTCTTCCACCAGGGTCCTCACCTCCGGGTTTTCTATGGGGAGCGACTGTCGGCTGGTGAGCAGCCCCTCCTCGAAGGCGACCGCCATGTAGAAGGCGCCGTTGGTCCGGTTCACCATCAGCCCCGGCACTCCCTTGAGGAAGTTGTAGGTGATGTTGCTCATCTGCTCGTAGCGGCTGGTCCGCTCGGCAAGGTAGACCGGATATTCCGGATGGCTCATGATCGCCGGGATCACCTTCTGCGGCAGGGTAGTGGAGCAGACCTCGTTCATCTTGGTGTTGAGGATGGCATTGACGTAATGCTGGAATCGCTCGTCCCTGCCGAAGTTGTAGACCTCGATCCAGCCGCAGCGCGAGCCGGGCCAGGGGAGTTCCTTGGAGATCCCCTTCATGGCGATCCCCGGCACGTCTCCGATCACGTCGGAGAGCGGCACGGTCTTCTCGCCGTTGTAGACGATGTTGTTGTAGACCTCGTCGGCCAGGATGAAGAGGTCGTACTCGCGGGCAATGGCGACGATCTGGCGCAGGAGCTCCTCCGGGTAGGCCATGCCGGTCGGGTTGTCCGGGTTGATGATCATGATGCCGGCCACGTTCGGGTTGTACTTGACCAGGTTGCGGATCTCCTCGATGTTCGGATACCAGCGGTTTTTGGGATCGAGGCTGAAGCAGAGCGGCGCGGTGTGGGCATGGGCCGATTCCGCCGACGAGTGGGTGGTGTAGGAGGGGGAGGCCATGAGGATGCGCGTCTCCGGGTTCAGCACGCCATAGAGCTTGGCAATGGCATCGCCCAGGCCGTTGAAGAAGATGATGTCCTCCGGCGTGATCTGCGCGCCGCCGCGCCGGTTGATCAGCCCGCAGATGAACTCCCGCGTCTCCAGGACGCCGCGGGTATGAGCGTAGCCATAGGAGTCGTTCTCCATGGCGGCCGCGGCAACGATCCCCTTCATCCAGTCCGGGATGATCTCACCCTTTACGATCGGGTCGCCGATGTTCTCCCAGTTGATCTTTACCCCGTGTTTCTGCAGTTTCTCGGCTACGTTGACGATATTGCGGATTTCATAGGTGATCCTGCCGGCGCTGGGGGGGACGAGTTCGTTTCTCATTCATTGCCTCCGAAGATGGTCTGGCAGCACCCGCAAAGGGTGCCGCGAAAATGAAAAGGCCGCGGGATAGTCCCGCGGCCTTTGGAGCTGGTAGTGTCGTAATGGGTGAACGCTACCGGAAAGCGGGCATACCTGCGGCATCCGACGCCGCTGCGCCGGTAGCTCGTGCTGCTGCAGAATATGCGTTCATCCCGGTGAATTTCATAGTGTATCCACATAACATAGTCACAACCCGCCGTCAACGAAATATATGCATGCTGCCGGCCGGTCACTCGCAGGAGACCAGGAACCTGCCGTCGTCGTCACGCCATCTGACCCAGCCGGAGTTGGTCAGGTCGACGAGCACCAGGACCCAGCTGCCGCTGACCTCTACCACGCGCAGGCTGTTCTGGCGGTTCAATGCCTCCAGCGTTGGCGCATGGAGGTCGGGCGAACTGCGCAACTGGATGAGCTCCTTGCGGAGACCGGCCAGCATCCGCACCTCGCGCCCCCTCAGATAACTCCCCCACGGTTCATAGCGCCAGTGCCGCGCCATTTCCATCCACGCCTCGCGCCCCCCCTCGTCGTAGATCACCTTCACCCAGTCGCCCTTCTTGCGGGTGACCACTGCCAGAAAGGAGTTTGCGGCGCATTTCAGCGCGGGCGAGAGCTGGGGGAGGTCGAGCGGGTCAAGCTCGCCGATCCTGCCGATGCCCGGTTCGCGGTAGAGGTGGAGTGGAAGCTGGTCAACGGCGGTTTTCGCGGGGATGGAGCGGATGGTGAGGATGCCGTTGCCCGCCAGCGGGCGCGGCTTCGGCGGGGCGGAACGTGCCGGGCCGGCTGTGGCAAGGAGCAGCAGGCATATGAGCAGGAAGGCCCGGCGCACCGGATCAGCCCAGCAGTCGGGTAACGAGGCCGGCCAGGTAGGCGGCTGCCCCGGGGGTGCCTTCTTCCGGTGCCCACGCCGCGGTTTCATCAGCGGAGAGGGGGAGATAGGGGCCGGCCTTTGCCTCGAAAAAGACCGTGCCCGGTGCCAGGCAGACGGCACCGTGAAACAGGCCGTGGGGGATATCCACGGCAAGTGCCGGCCCGCCGGGGGTGAGCACCACCGAGTCGAGGATCGTGCCGGCCTCGTCGAAAAGGATCACGCCGAG
>JACRPV010000061.1:22527-31526 GCA_016223015.1 Geobacter sp.
TCCCCTGACGATGGTGAAGGTCTCGTCCTTGGCCTCGTCCAGGTGTCGGTGCGGCCGGATGTAGGAGCCGGGCTCGATGGCATTGAACAGCCGGTGGCAGCAGAATTCGTCGGTCGGGTGAAGATTGAGGTTCTTCCGCCTGCGCGGCGCCCCCTTGGCGACGTCGGAGAGTGCATCCAGATGCTTGGAGGTAATGATTCTCATGGTTGTATTCCCTTGGGAAAGCTGTTCAAGAGGGTCGATTTTTCGTACGATCAAGGCTGTCGAGCGAGTGCGCGGAGGCGTAGCAGCGCTACGCCGCACAAGCGCGAGTGAAGACTTACGCAGATCGTGCGGAAAAGCGGCACTCTCAACGATCGACGAGGGCTATCTGGTTGCCTTCCGGATCCTTCACCACCGCCATCTTCCCCCAGGGGGTCTGCATCAGCGGTTCGGCAAAGGCGACCCCTGCCTCCGTCAGCTTCTTGCAGAGGTCGTCCAGCTCCTTGACGACCAGGGTAATGCCGGTGTGCCGCCCCACCAGTGGGTAGGCGTCTTCGTGCATGGCAGTGGCAACCCCCAGGTTCGTGGTGGAGCCGGGGAAGAACTCCATCATGAACTGGCTTTCGTTGGCCACCGGCAGGCCGAGCTGCTCCTTGTAGAAGTGCTGGGCAGCGGCGAAGTCCCGAACAAATACGACCACGTTTTTCATGCGCTCGATCACGGTAAACTCCTTGTGTGAAATCTGCCACTTTTATTAGCAGAGGGGCGGGGCCATGACAAGAGAATTTGCGGGTCGACTTGTCAGTTGCCTAATATTTGTTACTATATAACCGCCAATGGGCAAGGGGAGGGTATGGAGCGACAGTTCAGACCGCGAACCGTTTATGTGGCAGCTTCCAGCATGGCTCCGGTCGGCAGATATAACGGCAGGGAGCGCGAGCTGCTCAGCTTTCTCGGTCTGGCCGAGAAGGCGGGCGATGTCTTTGCCGCCGGCACGGTCCGGCGCAGAGAGATCGACGCGGTGGTGGTCGGCTGTCAGAGCCCGGTTGCCTTTTCCGGCGTGGACAATACCGCTTCCAAGGTGGCCGGCGTGCTCGGGGTGTCCGGGAGCAAGTCTCTGCTCATCGACACGGCTTCCTCTTCCGGGGCCTCGGCCCTGGAAGCCGCCTACCTGATGGTCGCCTCCGGCAGTTGCGACCATGTCCTGGCCCTGGGCATCCAGAAGATGAGCGATGTCAGCACCCCGGAGGCGACCCGGATCGTGGCCGGGGTCATCGACCGGGACGAGGCGGAGTTCGGCCTGACCATGCCCGCCTGCGGCGCCCTGGTGGCTCGTGCCCTTATGGAGCGGCTCGGGCTCTCCTTCTCCGAGTGGAGCGCCTTCTCTGCCCTGCTCACCGAGCGGGCCCACCGCTATGCCGCCCGCAATCCCGATGCCCATCTTCAGTTCCCCCTGCCGATGGCAGACTATTTCCAGCAGGTCGTGACCGGCAAGAACTACCTCTACTGGTGGCCCCTGCGCTACCACGACTTCTGCCCCATGTCCGACGGCGTGGCTGCCGTGATCCTCACGGCCCGCCCCCACGATGTGGTGGTCGCCGGGGTCGGCAGCGCCACCGATATCCCCACCATCGCCGATCGCAACTATTTTCATTCCTTCCCGGCCACGGTGCGCGCCGCCGCAGAGGCCTACGGCATGGCGGGGATCAAGGATATCAGGGCGTTTGCCGGCACGCTGCACGTCAACATGCACGACCCCTTCAACGGTTTCGGGCCGATCAACATGGCCGACCTGGGGATCGTGCCGCGGCGCAGGATCCTGGAGGCGCTCCTGGACGACAGCCTCACCGGCGACCGGGGGATGTTCCCCACCAACCTGACCGGCGGTCTCAAGGGGCGGGGGCACCCGCTCGGCGCCACCGGGATGATCCAGGTCGTGGAGAATCACCGCCTGATCCGGGAGAGAGGCTTCAAGGCAGGGCTCTCCCATTCCATCGGCGGGCCGATCAACAATAATGTGGTCATCCTGCTGGAGCGGGCCGACCATTACCGCCAGCGGGCGCCCGAGCCCTTCCGCCCCTGGGGGTTGCCGTCTCTTGGGCGGCTCAAGCCGAAGACGGTCACGGTAGAGAACCTGCTGGCCGGGGATGGGGTGGTGGAAGGGGCCTTTGTCACGGCCACGGTCCGCTACGACCACCAGAGCGGCGCACCGGCCGCGATCGTCATGATCGTCTCCTGCCGCTGCCAGGGGGAACGGTACCGTTTCCTCTTCGGCATCGGCGGGGAAAACCACGCCGGAATCAGCCGGTTGACCCCCGGTGACCGGGTCAGCCTGGAGCGCGCGGATGGCCAGATCCTCGTCAACCGGATGCCGGTGAAGCGGTTCTATCAGCGGACCATCGACGGGGTAACCGAAATGGCGGAAACGGGCTGGAAACGGATTACAGGCAGGGGATAGCGGAACGGGAGGCATTCACCGGGCAGTCTAAATTTCACTCAATAAAGGAGAAAAGAGATGAAGATCGATGAGATCAAGGTGTTGGCGAAGGAGAAAGGGGTCAAGGCAGGAAAGATGAAGAAGGCAGAGCTGATCCTGGCGATCCAGCGCGAAGAGGGGAACGAGGAGTGCTACAACAGTGGCAAAGCCGCAATCTGCGGGCAGGAACAGTGCCTCTGGCGCGAGGACTGCTGATACCGTAACGACGGGAATAGTGATAGTGATTTCGAGCCCTTCCGTGAAATGCGGGAGGGCTTTTCTTTCGATTTACAAAGCTCGTCAAATCGGCTAAAGTTGTTGGCCGCACGCGTCACGAAGAGGGGGAAACGCCATGGAACAGCTCAGGGACACACCGCTTATCGACCGACACCAGGGGCTTCATGCGCTGATTGCCCCCTTTGGCGGCTGGAACATGCCGATCCAGTACGAAGGGATCATCGCCGAACACCGCTGGTGCCGGGAACAGGCTGCCCTGTTCGACATCTGCCACATGGGGGAGTTCCTCTACCGGGGCGACCTGGTTGCCGGCGGTCTGGAAGGGGTCTTCACCTTTTCCGTGGCCTCGATCCCGGTGGGTCGTTCCCGCTACGGCTTTCTCCTCAACGAGGCCGGCTGCATCATTGACGACCTGATCGTCTTTCGCATTGCCGAGAACGAGGCGATGATCGTGGTCAATGCCGCCACGGCCGGCAATGACTTTGCCGTGATCGGCTCCCGCCTGCAACCGGGTGCGGACTTTACCGACATCTCCGCCGCAACCGGCAAGCTCGACCTGCAGGGGCCGCTCGCCCGCGAGGTGATGCTCCGGTTTTTCCCCGCCGAGGTCGGCGCCCTTCCCTATTTCAAGTTCATGAAGACCACCATCCTCGGCTGCGAGGCGATCGTCAGCCGGACCGGCTACACCGGCGAGCTGGGGTACGAGGTGTTCCTGCCCGCGGCCAAGGTTGTGGAGCTGTGGGACCTCTTTTGCTCGGACCTGCGGGTCAAGCCCGCCGGCCTGGGGGCACGTGATCTGCTCCGCCTGGAGGTCGGCTACAGTCTCTACGGCAACGATCTGGACGAGACCATCACCCCCCTTGAGGCGGGGCTGGAGGCCTTTGTCAACTTCGACAAGGAGTTCGTCGGCAAGGATGCCCTGCTAAAGCAGCGGGCCGCCGGGCTCAACAGGGTGAAGATCGCGTTCAGGGTCGGTTCGCGCCGTTCCCCCCGCCACTATTACAGCGTCTGCGTCGGCGATGAGACCGTGGGCACCGTCACCAGCGGCGCCTTTTCCCCCATGCTCGGCTGCGGCATCGGCCTGGCCCTGGTCGATCCGAAGTGCGCGGCTCTCGGCAGCGAGCTGACCGTCTGCCACGAAAACGTGACCATGTCGGCAGCGGTCTGCGAGCTCCCCTTTTATGGCGGGGGCTCGCTCCGGAGCTAGCAGGGCCGCTCTGCTCGGACAGAGGGCAGCCGGGCACTGTTTCCCCCCGTAATTCGCCGTTTCATGAGAGATAATCCCATTTTCAAGGAGATACGGTATGCCGGTTTATTACACAAAAGAGCATGAGTGGGTCAAGATTGAAGGGAACGTAGCCACGGTCGGGATCACCGAGTTTGCCGCCCACCAGCTGGGGGACATCACCTTTGTGGAGCTGCCCAAGACCGGCAAGAGCGTCAAGCAGTTCGAGGTCCTCTGCGCCATCGAGTCGGTCAAGGCTGCCAGCGACATCTATGCCCCGGTTTCGGGCAAGGTGATGTCGGTCAACGAGGCGTTGGAAAACACCCCGGAGATCGTCAACGAGTCGGCCGAAGAGGCCGCCTGGATGGCCTGCCTGGAGATGGCCGATCCCGCCGAGGTGGGTAAGCTGATGACCCGCGCCCAGTACGACGAATACCTGAAGGGGTTGTAGGGCCACAGAATCGTGAAATGTGAAAAGGGAGGGCTCCCATGAGCTTTACGCCGCATACGCCTGGTGAGATACGGGAGATGCTGGACGCCATCGGCGTCGGCAGCATCAAAGAGCTGTTCGGGCCGATCCCGCAGGAACTCCGGGCCAAATCCTTCGATCTTCCCGCCGGCATGTCCGAATTCGAGATGCTCGACCGGATCAAGGGGCTGGCCGTTGACAATGGCTGCGAGCTGCTGTCCTTCATCGGCGGCGGTTATTACGACCACCTGATTCCGGCGGTGGTGGATCACCTGGCCGGCCGGTCCGAGTTCTATACCGCCTACACGCCTTACCAGCCCGAATGCTCCCAGGGGAGCCTGCAGGCCCTGTTCGAATACCAGACCGCCATCTGCCGGCTGACCGGCCTGGATGTTTCCAATGCCTCCCTCTATGACGGCGGCACCGCCCTGGCCGAGGCGGCCATGATGGCGTTACGGGTCACCGGCCGCTCGCGGATCGTCATCGACGGGGCAGTGAACCCGTTCCACCGGTCGGTGGTAAAGACCTACCTGGCCAACCTTGCGGTGGATATCGTCGAACTCCCGCCAGTGGACGGGCTGCTCGACCGGCAGGCCCTTACGGCCGAGCTCGACGACCGCTGCGCCGCGGTGCTGGTGCAGAATCCCACGGCCTTCGGCTGCGTTGCCGATTACGGCGACCTGGCCGACGCGGTGCATGCCAGCGGCGCGCTGCTGGTTGCCAGTGTCTACCCCATCTCCCTGGGGATGCTGAAAAGCCCTGCCGAGATGGGGGTCGATATCGCGGTGGGGGATGGGCAGAGCCTGGGCAACCATCTCTCCTTCGGCGGGCCGGCCTTCGGCTTCATTGCGGCGAAGAAACAGTACATCCGCAACCTGCCGGGCAGGATCGTCGGCGAAACCGTCGACAAGGAAGGCAGGCGCGGCTTCGTCCTGACGCTGCAGGCCCGGGAACAGCACATCAAGCGCCACAAGGCCACCTCCAACATCTGCAGCAACCAGAGCCTCTGCGCCCTGCGCGGGCTGATCTTCCTGTCCGGCATCGGCCGGGAGGGGCTGCGGGAGCTTGCCCGCCTCAACCGGGACAAGGCCGAGTATGCCAAGGGGCTCCTCGCAAAGGTCAAGGGGGTAGCGGTCCTTTCCAGTGCACCGACCTTCAACGAATTCACCATCGCGCTCCCCAAACCTGCCGACGAGGTGGTTGCAGCGCTTCTGGAGCGGGGCATCGCCGCGGGCATCCCGCTGGGGCAGTATTACCAGGGGGCGGAAAACTGCCTGGTGGTGACGGTGACCGAAAAACGGACCAGGGCCGAGATCGAGCGTCTGGCAGCGGAGCTGGAGGGGGTGTTATGGAGCTGATCTACGAAAAATCGGTTGCAGGGCGGCGCGGGGTGCGCCTGCCGGCCAGCGACGTCCCCCCGGCAGCGGAGCTGCCGTCGCAGTACCTGCGTAGCGTCGACACCACCCTCCCAGAGCTTTCCGAGCTGGACGTGGTGCGCCACTTCACCCAGCTGTCGCGGCGCAACATCGGGGTCGACTCCACCTTCTACCCGCTCGGCTCCTGCACCATGAAATACAATGCCAAGGCCCTGGAAGAGGCGGCCCGGCTCTTTGCCCCGTTCCACCCGGTCACGCCCCTGCTTCCCGGCGGCGAACGGCATGCCCAGGGGGGGCTGGCCATGCTCCACCAGATGGGCGGGTTCCTGGCCGAGATCACCGGCATGGACGAGGTCACCTGCCAGCCGCTGGCCGGGGCCCATGGCGAGATGACCGGCATCATGCTGATTGCCGCCTATCACAAGGCCAAGGGGAACCGGAAGAAATACGTCATCGTCCCCGACTCCTCCCACGGCACCAACCCGGCATCGGCAGCCATGGTCGGTTACGAGATCATCACCATCCCCACGGCCCCCTACGGCGACATGGACCTTGATGCCTTCAGGGCCGCCCTCACCGACGAGGTGGCAGCGGTGATGATGACCTGCCCCAACACCCTGGGACTGTTCAACCCCCACATCAAGGAGATCTGCGACCTGGCCCATGCCAAAGGCGCGCTGGTCTACTACGACGGCGCCAACCTGAACGCCATCCTCGGCCAGGTCCGTCCCGGCGACGTCGGCTTCGACGTGGTCCATGTCAACCTGCACAAGACCTTCGGCACCCCCCATGGCAGCGGCGGGCCGGGGAGCGGGCCGGTAGGGGTGAAGAAGGAGCTGATCCCCTTCCTGCCGGTGCCGCGCGTGGTGAAAGCTGCGGACAACCGCTTCACGCTCATGACCGACGCACCGCAGAGCATCGGCCGGACCGCCAACTACTTCGGCAACTTCGGCGTCATGGCCAAGGCCTACGCCTACATCCTGATGCTGGGCCGGGAGGGGCTGATCGAGGTGAGCGAGCTGGCGGTCCTGAACGCCAACTACGTCATGAGCCGGCTGAAAGACCTCTACGAACTCCCCTACGACCAGACCTGCATGCACGAGTGCGTCTTCTCGGCCAGCCGCCAGCTGCAGCACGACGTTCACGCCATCGACATCGCCAAGTTCCTCATCGACAAGGGGTACCATCCCCCCACGGTCTACTTCCCGCTCATCGTCCGGGAGGCGATCATGATCGAGCCGACCGAGACCGAGTCGAAGGAGACCCTGGACGCCTTCATCGCGGTGATGCGCGAGGCCGCGCTGCTGGCGGGAACCGATCCCGACGCGCTGAAAAAGGCGCCGCTCACCACGCCGGTCGGCCGTCTGGACGAAACCAAGGCTGCCCGCGAGCAGAACGTCTGCTACTTTGGATGCTAGCAGCACCCTGGCGCCTCATCCGGAGCGGCCGCCTCTCCGGGCCGCGCACCATGGCCATCGACGAGGCGCTCCTCACCTGCTTTGACCCGCACTGCTCGACGCCGGTGCTCCGCCTCTACGGCTGGAGTCCACCGGCGTTGTCCGTGGGGCGCTTCCAGGATGCCGCCACCATCGACCTGGAGCGCTGCCGGGAGCTGGGGGTGCCGGTGGTCAGGCGGGTCACCGGCGGCGGCGCCATCTATCACGCTGAAGAGCTCACCTACAGCATTGTCTGCGCCCCGCACCACCTCCCCCCTGCCGCCACCATCAAGGAAACCTTCCGGGTGCTGACCGGCTTCCTGCTCGGCTTCTATCGCGGGCTCGGGTTGGCGGCCCGCTATGCCGTAGAGAGCGCCCCGCCGGGGGCGAGGCTCGGCGAGCGGACCCCGTTCTGCTTTGCCGGGCAGGAGAGCTACGACATCCTGGTGGAGGGGAAAAAGATCGGCGGCAATGCCCAGCGTCGGCAGAGGGAGATCATCTTCCAGCACGGCTCCATCCCGCTTGCCGATGCCCTTGACACGGCGATGCAACTGGTGCGAGAGCATCCCGCCGGGCTTGCCGCAATGGTGACGGACCTCGGCCGCCTGGGGGTGACCGTCGCAGCGGAAGAGCTGGAGGAGCGGCTGGCAGGGGCATTTGCCGCAAACCTCGGCGTGGAGCTGGCGGACGATGGCCTGACGCCGTACGAAGCGGACCGTGCCGATACGCTGGCTGCGGGAAAATACGGAAGCGACGAGTGGAACCTGCGGGGGGAGGGGTAATGAAGATAGTCAGGAAGCCGGAGTGGCTGCAGAAGCGGGTGAGCCCCTCGGCCCATGCCGAGATGGAGCGACTGCTGGGAGATTTCCGCCTCCACACGGTCTGCCAGGAGGCGCTCTGCCCCAACATCTCCGAGTGCTTCCGCCAGCGGCAGGCGACCTTCCTCATCATGGGCAAGGCCTGCACCCGGCACTGCAGCTTCTGCAACGTCACCAAGGAGCTGCCTCTGCCGCTCGACCCTGGCGAGCCGGAGCGGGTGGCAGCCGCCATTGTGCGGCTGGGGCTGCGCCACGTGGTGATCACCAGCCCGACCCGCGACGATCTGGCCGATGGCGGTGCCGCCGCCTTTGCCGCTACCGTGGCAGCGATCCGCCGGGCAGCCCCGGAGGTGCGGATCGAGCTGCTCGTCCCCGATTTCCGCGGTCATCGGGAGTCGATAGCCCAGGTTATGGCTGCCGGTCCCGACATCTTCGGCCACAACCTTGAAACCGTGCCGCGGCTCTACGCCATTCGCGAAGGGGCCGACTATTGCCGCTCCCTGGCGGTGCTGGCAGCGGCGCACGAGCTGGCGCCGGCCATCCCGACCAAGTCGGGGATCATGCTCGGCCTGGGGGAGACCCTCGACGAGGTGCGGCAGGTCCTCGCCGACCTGCGCACAGCCGGCTGTTCCTACCTCAGCCTCGGCCAGTACCTGGCGCCGAGCCGCAGCCACCACCCGGTGGCCGAATTCATCCCCCCCGAGACCTTCGACGCCCTCAAGGAAGAAGCACTCCAACTCGGCTTCGCCCACGTCGAAAGCGGCCCGTACGTCAGAAGCTCCTACCATGCGGAGCAGTATCTGCCGGAATAACGGCGGGGGCCAAAGCGTTAATTCCCCCAGCATCTTCCGGTTAGGTCCTTGCATAGCTCTTTGAGAATGTAAGATACTTGTAAAATCAGCGTGATACCGCATTTTTTGCTTGACATTGAGCAAAAAATCGGCGGCCCGCATTCGTAACTACTCAATATTACAGGAGTT
>JACRPV010000046.1 GCA_016223015.1 Geobacter sp.
CGCTGGCAGGGGCTGAACCGATGTTGAGCAACGCCACGCGGTAGGTAACCTTCTCGCCGGGAACCTCCTCTTTTTTCTCGGTATTGATCACTGCCCGCAAGAGCGGTGCAGATGCGATCAGGGTCACCTGGCGCGACTGGGAGACATCGCGGGCATACTGGGAGGCGAGCTTCACCGGATAGCTGATCTTCTGGCCATCGATGGTGCCGCGGGGGATGGTGAGCGCCATGACGCCACGGAACCGCTCGCCAGGAGCCAGTTGCGGCGTGAGATTTACCGGCACATCGGGTTTCCCCTCGGCGACGAACTGGACGCCATACTCGGCGGGGAAGCCCGATTCGAGATAGAAGCTGTCCGCGCCGTTGCCGCGGTTGAGCACCTCAAAGGGGACCATGAGCCGCCGCCCCACCGGGAAGGCCTGTCCGGCAGTCGCCACGGTGAATTCGACATCCGCAAACTGCCCGACTTCGAGGGTAAGGACCTGGGCGGTTGCAGGCGGTTCCTTCGTATGTGCTGCCGCCTTGACATGGCCGGCAGGATAATCCACGCCCAGTGCCTTCAGCTTGGCAGATGCGGCCTCGGCAGCACTGCTTGCCGGAGCGCGGTCAATGATGGCCTTGTACTCGGCAATTGTCTTGTCACGGGCTGTTTCTGCCCGCTGCACGCCCTTGCGTTTGCCGGATGCCGCCTTGGCTGCAGCCCGTTTATCCTCGGCAATCCGCTTCTGCTCCGCTGCCGCCTTTTTCTCGGCCAGGCGCTTCTGTTCCGCTTCCGCCTGTTGGCGGGCATGGCGATCGTCCTCAGCCTTGCGGGCGGCACGGCGCTCCTGTGCCGACTTTTCCGCTGCAGCCTTTTCCGCTGCAGCCTTTTCCGCATCGGCCTTTTCCATTGCCAGACGGTTCTGCTCTGCACTGGCCTTGGCCTGCGCCAGCCGCTCTGCCGCGGCTTTTTCCCGCGCCAGGCGTTCTGCCTCTGCCTTATCTTTGGCAGCCTGCTCAAGAGCAAGCCGTTCGCGTTCCGCCTTGTCCCGGGCATCCTTTTCGGCGGCAGCCTTTTCCGCTGCCAGTCGTATGCGTTCCTCTAAAACCTTCTGCTTGGAAAGGCGCTCGGTCTCGGCTTTCTCTCTTGCCAGCCGCTCGGTTTCCGCCTTTTTCGCGGCAGCCTTCTCGGCAGCGAGCTGCTCCTGTTCGGCTTTTTCACGTGCAGCCTGCTCTGCCGCTGCCTTTTTGGCTGCCAGGCGGTCCTGCTCCTCTGCAGCCTTCTCCTTGGCCAGCCGCTCGGCTTCGGCTTTCTCTTTTGCCAGCCGATCGGCTTCGGCCTTTTTCGCAGCGGCCTTCTCGGCAGCCAGACGCTCGCTCTCGGCCTTTTTCCGGGCAGCCTTCTCGGCAGCTGCCACGCGGCGCGATTCTTCTTCGGCCTTGGCTGCAGCAACCTTCTCGGCCTCCGCCTTTTCAGAGGCAAGCCGCTCTTCTTCAGCCTGCGCCTTTTCCTTGGCCAGCCGCTCGCTCTCGGCCTTATCCCCGGCAACGCGAGACTTCTCATCCTTGGCATAGGCAGTGGCAAGGCCTGCCAGTTCATCCTCAACCGTCCCTTTCAGGGGGCTTTCGGGGTACTCACGGAAGAACTGGGCCATATACCTGGCCGCATCCTGACGGTTCCCCGCCTTGAAGTTGGCCCGCGCAAGCCAGAACAGGGCCATGTCGCGCAGCTGCGTATCCGGATACTTCTGCAGCACTTGGGACATCTTCTCGATGGAGGTCTGGTAATCCTTTTTCTGATAGGCATTGAAGCCTGCAATGAATATCTGGGAATCCTGTGAATCGAGGGCAAACGAGGGAGGGACTGCAAGAAGGAGGCACAAGACAACAAGCCCGAGGAGGTATCTGGTCGCTATGGTCCGGATGCTTGATCGAAATGCCACTGGCGTGCTCTTTCCCGGCTTAATGTCTGGATCTGGAATCTGACGAAAAATATCACCATCCCCAAGGGTTGTCAATGAAGAATCCCTGACATTTCCCCCTTCTTCGGACGCCTGCTCCGCGCTCTTCCGATCCGGCAGCCGATTGCATACCGGACCGCGCAGGAGTATACTCTCGCCATGATCAGCGCCGACCGCATCAAAGCCATCTCCACGGCACCGGGCGTCTACCTGATGAAGGGTGCTCAGGGGACCATACTCTACGTCGGCAAGGCGAGAAATCTCCGCCAGCGCGTCCGCTCGTATTTCGGACCGTCACGCGATTCCCGCTACCAGATCCGCTTTCTGCTGGAGCAGGTGACAGACCTGGAAACCATCGTCACCGATACGGAAAAAGAGGCGCTGATCCTGGAAAACACCCTCATCAAGCAGCACCGCCCCAAGTACAACATAAATCTCCGCGACGACAAGACCTACTTTTCGCTCCGGCTGAACAGCGCCGAAGAATTCCCGCGCCTTACCGTGGTCAGGAAGGTGGCCAAGGACGGAGCCGACTATTTCGGCCCGTATGCCTCGGCATCCGCCGCCCGTGCCGTGGTCAAGCAGCTCTATCGGCTCTTTCCGCTACGCCACTACCCGCTGGAAACCTGTCGCCGCCGCCGGAGGCCCTGCCTGTTCTACCAGATCAGACAGTGCTCGGCCCCCTGTCACGGCCTGATTTCCCGCGATGAATACCAGCGCCTGGTCGACGGCGTCGCCCTGTTCCTGTCCGGTCGCAGCCGGGATCTGGTCAAATCGTTTCAGCAGTCCATGGCCGAGGCCGCAGCAGGCCAGCGTTACGAAGAGGCGGCACGCTATCGCGACCTCCTGCGCGACATACAGATCACCCTGGAGCGGCAGAAGATGGTCACCCGGGGTGGCGATCTGGACGCCGTCGGCCTGCACAGCGAACAGTCGCTGCTGGTTGTCGTCCTCCTCTTTATCCGGGGCGGAACCGTTACCGGCAGCCGCAGCTATCATTTCTCCTGGGAGCTGGATCTGGCCGAGGCCGTGGCATCGTTTCTGGCCGAATACTACAGCCAGGAGGTTACCATCCCCGACGAGGTCCTGCTTCCGCTGGCACTCCCCGAGGGGGGCGGCCTTGCGGAGCTGCTCTCTGAGCGGAGGGGGCGCAAGGTGCTGCTCACCACCCCACGGCGCGGCATCAAGTCGGAGCTGGTCGAGCTTGCCGCCAAGAACGCGTCAACCGCTGCCCAGGAGTATCTGCGCGGCTCTGAGGATGCTCACGCCATCCTTGAGGAACTGGCGTCACGCCTTCACCTTTCCCGCCTCCCCCATCGGATCGAGTGTTACGACATCTCGAACTTTCAGGGGGGTCATGCGGTCGGCAGCCGGGTCACCTTCGTGGGGGGGAAGCCGGATACCTCGCTGTATCGCCGCTACCGGATCAGGACCGTCGCCCAGTCCGACGACTTTGCCATGCTTGACGAGGTGCTGAGCCGCAGGATTCGCGGCAGCGACGAAGATCCGCTTCCCGATCTCATTATCGTCGACGGCGGCCTCGGCCAGTTGAACATCCTGATCCACCTTCTGGAATCATTGGGGATTTCCGGGATCGAGGCAGCAGGGCTTGCCAAAAGCCGGGTCCGCCCCGCGCCGGGGCAGACCGACGTGGTGCGAAGCGCAGAGCGGGTCTTCCGGCCGGGCCGCAAGAATCCCATAGTCCTTCGCCAGAACTCGCCGCCGCTGCTCCTTCTGGCGCGCATTCGGGACGAGGCGCACCGTTTCGCCGTCAGTTACCATAAGAAACTCCGCGAGCGTGAGAACAGCCGTTCGCTCCTGCAGGAGGTGCCGGGTGTCGGCCCGAAGCTGAGCAGGGTGCTGCTACGCCACTTCGGCAGCCTGGCCGAGGTGCGTAGCGCCACCATCGAACAGATTTCCGCAGTCAGCGGGATTACCCGCACGGTGGCGGAAGCCGTCAGCGACGCACTCGACAGGCAGCAACCCACTGAAGAGACGCCCGAAACCGAATGACAGCTTGGCTTGGCAGATCTTTCTGTTATACTGCGCAATCGATACCCCACCAAGGAGCCCCCACCATGCCCATCAATACATCTCGCATCGTATCATGGCTCGCAGGAGCCGTTGTCCTCGCAATCGGACTCTTTGCGCTCTATACCTGGTTTTCCCTGACCTGGAGCTATTCCAAAGGCGACCGTACCGGCTATGTCCAGAAATTCTCCCACAAGGGATGGCTCTGCAAAACCTGGGAGGGAGAGCTCACCATGCTTCCCCTGCCGGGCATGCTCCCGGAAAAATTTCCTTTCAGCGTCAGGAACCAGGCGTGGGCCACGGCGATCAACCAGTCCATGGGGAAAAAGGTGGTGCTGACCTACGAACAGCACAAAGGGGTTCCCACCCCCTGCTTCGGCGAATCCGAATATTTCGTCACCGCCGTCAGGGTGACTGAGTGAACGGGAGTGTCACGGAGTCCCTGACACCGCTCCGCTTCCGGCTGGCCGGTCTGCTGGCCATGCTGAACGCCCTTCTCGCCATCCCCTGGTTCATCCTCACCATCTACCTTGCCGAGAAGAGCGACCCCTGGACAAGGCTGGCAGAGGTCTCCATGATGCTGCTCAGCACCATCCTGTTCGTCTACATCATCGTCACCCTCCGCATCCTGGTGAACAGGCGCTACGCCTTTCACGCCGCAGACCAGCTCATCCTCTGGCAGATCAAGCTCAACGTCATTGCCCTGGCAGTCAGCCTCGTCGGCATCGCACTCCCCGATATCGCCTCATCGACAGGCATCCTGGCTCTCGTCCTTGTCGTCCCCATGGGGATCCTGCAGTTGATGTTCGGCCAGCGGCTCCTGCAGCTCCCGACTGACCTGAACGGGCTTCTCCGCCCCTACTGCTACCTGAACATGGCCGCAGGTTTCTTTCTGGCCTCCGTAGTCCTGATCCCTCTGGGCATCCTGGCCGGTGCGATATCGGATATCATGCTCGGCACCATCTTTTTCCAGGCGCTCCCCCCCAGGCCAATGATCGATACCGAGGCATGACGAGTTTTTTTGTGCCGAACCTATTGAGTAAGTAAGGAGGAACAACCATGGTAACGCAAGACCAGATCGACGCTTTTTTCCGCTCAGCGGCCTTCGGCGTGGTCGGCGCCTCTTCAGACCGCCACAAGTACGGCAACAAGGTGCTGCGCTGCTACCAGCAGAACGGACGGAAAACCGTACCGGTAAACCCGCGCGAAACGGAAATCGAGGGGATTGCCTGTGTTGCAGGCGTAGCGGATCTGCCGGACGAGGTGAAGAGCATTTCGGTCATCACCCCGCCGCAGGTGACGGAACGGGTGGTGGAAGAGGCCATCGCCAGGGGGATCACGGCCATCTGGATGCAGCCGGGAGCGGAGAGCCCCAAGGCGGTCCAGCGATGCCGGGAAGGCGGCATCAACGTCATTGCCGACGGAAGCTGCATCCTGGTGGTTGAGGGATACCGGGACCACTGATCTCTGCCTTGCCCGAAAAACGCAAAACGGCCCGTGCAGATGCTTCTGCACGGGCCGTCTCAGTCTGAGCTGACCAGAGCCTATCTCCCTTTTTTCAGATCGATAAGAATCAGCTTGGCCACCGCCTTCAGGGTCTCGAAGACCCCTTCGCCGGTGGTGGCGCACGCCTCGAACTCGGGGACACCGGTGGGGTTCAACTCGCGCCGCAGCTCGTCCACGGTAACCGCGGTCGGCAGGTCGCGCTTGTTGTACTGGACCACATAGGGGAGCTTGTCCAGGTCGTAGCCCTGCTCGTTGAGATTGATGCGCAGGTTGTCCAGCGACTCCACATTGGCATCCATCCGCTCTTCCTGGGAGTCGGCAACAAAGACGACGCCGTCGACCCCTTTGAGGATCAGCTTCCTGGAGGCATCGTAGAATACCTGGCCAGGAACCGTGTAGAGATGGAAGCGGGTCTTGAAACCGCGGATCTCCCCCAGTGCCAGGGGAAGGAAATCGAAGAACAGGGTCCGTTCCGTTTCGGTGGCAAGGGAGATCATCTTCCCTTTCGCCTCGGGAGCGGTCTTCTGATAGACATACTGGAGGTTGGTGGTTTTGCCGCAGAGGCCGGGACCGTAGTAGACGATCTTGCAGTTGATCTCCCGGGAAGCATAGTTGATGAAGGACATCGAGCTTACCCCTCTGAGTTATCGGAACAGATTGTCAATGTCATCGTCAGTGATCTCGGCAAAGGGGAAATCGGTGTCGCCGCTCCGCTCGCGTTCTTCGGCCTTCTCCATGAGCTTGACAAAGATGGTGGTCAGCTCGTCCGAGGCCTTCTTGACCCGCAGACGGACCAGGCCGAGTGAAGAGCGGTTGTCGAAGAGGACAACCAGGATGACCCGGCCGCCAACGATGGAGATATGGAGATTGTCCTTCTCCCCCTCGTGAAAGAGGATGGAGAACTCTTTTTCGCCGATCAGCTTGGCCAGCCCGCCGGTAGCGGCGATATTGCCGGCTGTCAGGGATGCCAGGGATGTGGTATCGAACCGTTCAACCTCACCGACCCCGGCAATCAGTTGACCGTTCTTGTCCACAAGAAAGATCACCTTGGAATTGGCTTCCCGCAGCAGCTTCTCGATCACTGCCTGGATCTGCTTGAACTCCTCGTCGTACATCACCAACTGAGGATCGGCCATCCACAACTCCTTGCACCGCGGGAAGATATGCCAGACGCTCGTTTATAGCAGAATTATAACCACCCATCAACAAATTTCAATGGTTGCCCACAAGCGAAAGAGCCCCGGCAGAACTCTGCCGGGGCTCTTTCGCTCCATGTCAGGAACAATTACTTTTCGCAGGCGTCATCGAAATTGAGTGCCGCCAGCTTCTGGTAGTAGCTGAAGTGGGCCTTCGACCATGCGGCCGCCTTCTTCATCAGTTCGTCGTACCCATTCGGGTTGTTCTTCTTCAATACGCGGTAGCGGTTCTCGCTGGTGGCGTACTCGTTGAATTCAATGCTCGGCACCTTGCTGTCGAGCTGCAGCGGGTTCTTGCACTCTGCCACCAGGGCCGGGTTGTAGCGGTACAGCGGCCAGTAGCCCGAATTGACGGCGCGCTTCTGGGCATCGATACCGGCAGTCATGTCGATACCGTGGGCAATGCAGTGTGAGTAGGCGATGATCAGCGACGGTCCGTCGTAGGCCTCGGCCTCGATGAGGGCCTTGATGCACTGGGCCGGATTGGCCAGCGACACTGCGGCGACAAAGACCGAACCGTAGGCCATGGCCATCATCCCCAGGTCCTTCTTGGATACGGGCTTGCCGCCTGCTGCGAACTGGGCCACCGCGCCGAGCGGGGTCGACTTGGAAGCCTGGCCGCCGGTGTTGGAATAAACCTCGGTATCCAGAACCAGCAGATTGATGTTCTTGCCGGAGGCGATGACATGGTCGAGACCGCCGTAACCGATGTCATAGGCCCAACCGTCGCCGCCGATGCACCAGACCGACTTCTTGACCAGGTAATCGGCCACGGTCAGGAGCCGCTTGGCATCTGCTTCGGGGCAGCTGGCCAGGGCCTTTTTCAGCTCGGCAACCCTGTTTCGCTGCGCTTCGATCCCTGCCTGGGTCGACTGATCGGCACCCTTGATCTCGTTCATGAGGGGAACCGCGGTCTTGCAGGACGAACAGGAGCAGGACGAGGAGAGCTTGTCGATCAGCTCGTTCGCCATGACATTGAACTTGTCCACTGCCAGGCGCATGCCGTAGCCGAACTCGGCGTTGTCCTCGAACAGCGAGTTGGACCAGGCCGGGCCGAGGCCGTCTGCCCGCTTGGCATACGGGGTGGTGGGCAGGTTGCCGCCGTAGATGGAGGAACAGCCGGTGGCGTTGGCAATGAGGGTCCGGTCGCCGAAAAGCTGGGTGAGAAGCTTGAGGTACGGGGTCTCGCCGCAGCCGGCGCAGGCGCCGGAGAACTCGAAGAGCGGGCGGACCAGCTGGGAACCGCGGACCGTATCCAGCTTGGCAACGGTCGGATCCACATCGGGGATGGTAAGGAAGAATTCCCAGTTCTCGGCTTCCGGAGCACGCAGCGGCGGCTGGAATGCCATGTTGATCGCCTTGTGGTTCGGATCTTCCTTGCTCTTGGCCGGACAGTTGTGGACGCAGGCGCCGCAGCCGGTGCAGTCCTCGGGGGCGACCTGGATGGTCAGTTTCTGCCCCTTGAACTCGGGCACCTTGCAGTCGACCGACTTGAAGGTCTTGGGTGCGCCGGCAAGGGCTGCTTCCGGGTATGCCTTCATCCGGATGACGGCGTGGGGGCAGACAAAGGAGCAGATGCCGCACTGGATGCAGAGCTGCTCGTCCCATACCGGAATGTCGACGGCGATGTTCCGCTTTTCGAACTGGGCGGTTGCGGTCGGGAAGGTACCGTCGGCCGGCATCCGGGAAACCGGCACATCGTCGCCGAGACCGGCAATGATCGGTGCTGTGGTATCCTGCACGAACTGGGGAGCCTTGGCGCTGACAACGGGCGGCTTCGTGATGGTGCTGGTGGCGGTTGCCGGCACCTTGACCTCGAAGAAGTTGTTCAGGCCGGCCTCCACTGCCTTGTAGTTCATCTCCACGACCTTCTCGCCGCTCTTGCCGTAGGTCTTCTTGATGGCATCCTTGATCTCGGTCACGGCCTGATCCAGCGGGATGATATTGGAGATCTTGAAGAAGGCGGTCTGCATGATCACGTTGATGCGGGGCCCGAGGCCGATCTCGTTGCCGAGACGCACGCCGTCGATGACGTAGAGCTTGAGGCTCTTGTCGATGATCGTCTGCTGCACGTCAGCCGGCAGCTTGTCCCAGATCTCGTTGTGGTCGAAGGGGGCATTGAGGAGGAACGTGGCCCCTTTCTTCGCCTTGGACAGCATGTCGTATTTCTCGACAAAGGCGAAGTTGTGGCAGGCGACGAAGTCGGCCTCCTGCACCAGATAGGGTGCCCGGATATAGTTCTTGCCGAAGCGAAGGTGCGAGGTGGTCATGGAGCCGGCCTTCTTGGAGTCGTAGACGAAGTAGGCCTGCGCGTTGTTGTCGGTCATCTCGCCGATGATCTTGATGGAGTTCTTGTTGGCGCCGACGGTGCCGTCGGAGCCCAGCCCGAAGAACATGGCCTGGTAGGCGCCTTCCATCGGGTTGAAGAATGTCGGGTCGAAGTCGAGGCTGCAGCCGGTGACGTCTTCGGTGATGCCGGCAACGAAGTTCCTCTTCGGCTTGGCAGCGTCCAGGTTGTCGAACACGGCCTTGACGTGGGCCGGGGTGAACTCCTTGGAACCGAGGCCGTAGCGGCCGCCGACGATGAGCGGATAGCCGTCGAACTGGATCTTGCCGTCGGCCATGGCCTCGCCGATGGCGGTGCGGACATCGAGGTAGAGCGGCTCGCCAAGGGCGCCCGGCTCTTTGGTCCGGTCGAGTACGGCAATCTTCTTGACGGTCTTCGGCAGGGCAGCGATGAAGGCGTCCAGCGGGAATGGGCGATAGAGGTGAATCTTGACGACACCGATCTTCGCGCCCTTGGAATTCAGGTGCTCAACGGTCTCCTGAACGGTATCCGCACCGGAACCCATGATGACGATCACCTTCTCGGCATCGGGAGCGCCGACATAATCGATCAGCTTGTACTGGCGTCCGGTCAGCTTCGCGAACTTGTTCATCTCCTTTTCGACGATCTCGATGCACTCGGGATAGTACGGGTTGACCGTCTCGCGACCCTGGAAGTAGACGTCGGGGTTCTGGGCAGTACCGCGCATGACCAGGTGGTCCGGGGAGAGGCCGCGAGCCTTGTGGGCA
>JACRPV010000062.1:0-9253 GCA_016223015.1 Geobacter sp.
TGCTGATCTTCGTAAGATCGTTCGAGATCACATCGTCCAGAAAAAAATCGATCTCATCGCCGTTGGCCTTGCAGAACCGCATGGTCAGATAGGCACGGTGGAGGATGTCGTTTTCGCTCATGGAACCGGTTGTTGCCAGTGCAGGGTCCCAGGTCAAGCCGCCGCTCTGCAGGGGGTTGCTCGAAATTGCCCAAAGCGACATCTGGTCCAGATCGAGATCATAGGTCCAGGAATTTGTGGCCCCCGTGCCACTGTAATTGACATCGTCCCAGCGATAATCCTCGAAATGGTAATAGGTCGCCTGCGCCATGCCATTGGAAACCAGGCAGAACAGTATCGTCACAACCAGAATCGACAGCTTTTTGCTCATTTCATCCCCCATAAATTTTCATTGCCGGTGTCCGTGCAAACAGCCCTTGTGCATTGCACAATCTTAACGGCTCGGCATCATTAGGCATTTTCAATTCTCATGCCATAATTACTTTGTGTTAATTCTTGGGGCCTTAGCAGGGTGTAATGTCGGGTTACGCCATAAATGTAAACTATTCCGACAAGATGCATATGCCCTGCTCCCCGGATTTTCAGGACAAAAAAACGGGCCGCCCTCCGTTAGGGAGAGCGACCCGTTCAACCTGGCCCGGACAGCGTCCTGACGCTATCTTGAGCGCCGGCGGTGCAGCCACACGTACACTGTCACCAGCAGCACGCTGAAGATCACCACGCCGATGACCGCCTGGTGGGAATAGCGCATGATCAGGTCCTGGTTTTCGCCGATGATGTAACCGATCCAGGCGAGCACCGTGCACCAGATCCCGGCACCAAAGAGGGTGTAGAAGGAAAACTTCCAGTGGTTCATCCCTGCCAGTCCGGCCGGGAGCGAGATCAGGTGGCGGACCACCGGCAGCAGCCGGCCGATGAATGTTGAAATCTCGCCATGTTTGTGGAAGAATGCCTCGACCTTGGCAAACTTGTGCTCGGTGATGCCGACATATTTGCCGTAACGGAGCACCAGCGGCCGCCCCAGGTAATGGGCAGCGAAGTAGTTGGCATAGGCGCCGACCAGGCTCCCCAGGGTGCCGCAGACAATGGCGACGAAGATGTTCATCTTCCCCTCGGCAGCCCAGTAGCCGGCAGGGGGCATGACCAGTTCGCTGGGAATCGGGATGACCGAGCTCTCCATGGCCATGAGCAGAAAAATACCGGGATACCCCATCTTCAGGATGGTGGCCAGCAGCCAGTTGATGACCTCGTGTAGCATGTTGTCTCCTGTCTCGTTCGGACTATCGGCGGAGCATTCTAACAAAATGAAGCGAAAAGACCAGCAAAACCGATACCTGCAGGGCAAACCGCGCACGGACGGGAACCATGGCGTTGCGTGAACGGCTGAAAAACGAGGTCCTGGCGGGGGACGGCGCCATCGGCACCATGCTCTACGCCAGGGGTGTCGGACTGGACGCCAACTTCGAGCACCTGAACCTGGTCCGTCCCCAACTGGTGCTGGAGCTCCACGCCGAATACCTGGCAGCCGGCGCCCGGATCATCGAGACCAATACCTTCGGGGCCAACCTCACCCGGCTGCAGCCGATCGGACTTGCCCACAAGCTGGCTGAGATCAACCGCCAGGGGGCGCTCCTTGCCCGCCGGGCCGCCGGCACAGAGGCCCTGGTGGCGGGCTCCGTCGGCCCCCTTGCCCGGCTGAAGGGTGAGGAGCGGGAGCTTTCCGCCGACGAGCAGCAGGAGATCTTCCGTGACCAGGTGAACGCCCTGGCAGAAGGAGGCGTTGACCTCATCCTCCTGGAGACCTTCTCCGACCCGGCGCAGATCTGCCATGCCATTGCCGCGGCCAGAACGACCGGTCTGCCGGTCATAGCCAGCATGGCCTTTCAGGAGGGGGGCAGGACAGCCTGCGGCTGCACCGCCGAACAGGTGGCCATGATGCTCGCTGCTGCCGGAGCGGATGCCATCGGCGCCAATTGCGGTGCCGGCCCCCTGGAGGTGCTGCGGACCGTGCAACGACTGGCTGCCGCCACCGACCTCCCGGTTGCGGCCTTTGCCAACAGCGGCTTTCCCGAATACGTTGAAGGTCGCCACATCTATCGCTGCACCCCGGAATACTTCGCCAGCATGGCAGCAGAGATGGTCGCAGCCGGCGCCACCCTGGTGGGGGGGTGCTGCGGTACTACCCCCGCTCATATCCGCGCCGTAGCCGACCGTCTCAGGGGGATGCGGCCGGCGCTCCGTTCGCGCGCCCCCAGTTCCGAGCCTTACCCGGCAGCACGGGAAGAGCGACGGGAGCCGGCTGGGTTCCTGGCGGACTGGGGCAGGCGGCCGATCATCACCGTTGAACTCGACCCGCCCCAGGGGATGATGGTCGACAGGATCCTTACCGGCAGCCGTGCCCTCAAGGATGCGGGCGCAGACGCCATCAACCTGGCGGAAAACCCGCTGGCACGCGTCCGCATGGGCAACATCGCCCTGGGGAGCATGATCCGGCAAGAGGTGGGGATCGAGGTGATCGCCCACATCACCTGCCGGGACCGCAACCTCCTCGGCCTCCAGTCCGACCTGATGGGGGCGAGCCTGCTGGGGGTCCGCACCCTCCTGGCGGTTACCGGCGATCCCGCCCGCCTCGGCGACCAGGCAGGCGCATCGTCGGTCTATGACCTCAACTCCTTCGGCCTGCTCAAGCTGATGAACGACCTGAATGCCGGCGTCAATGCCCTGGGCCAGCCCATCGGCCAGGGGACCGGCTTTACCATTGGCTGCGCCTTCAACCCGAATTCGCCGAAACCGGAGGTCCAGGTGGCCCGGCTGGAGAAAAAGATCGCTGCCGGTGCCCGGTTTGCCCAGACCCAGCCGATCTACGACCGCGAGGTCCTGCTGGAGATGACAGAGCAGACGCGCCACCTGGCGATCCCGCTCCTGCCCGGCATCCTCCCCCTGGTGAGCGAACGGAACTGCGAATACCTGCACAACGAGGTGCCGGGGATCGTCATCCCGGACCATATCCGCCGCCGGATGCACGGCAAGGAAAAGGAAGCCGGGATGCGGGAAGGACTGGCCATTGCCCGCGAATTCATCGACGGGGTGCGCCATGAGGTGGGAGGATTCTACCTCATCCCCCCCTTTGGCAAGTATGAACTGGCAGTGGAACTCATCCGTTTCATCAGGGAAGGGAGATGAACATGGCATACGGAAAGGTCGTGCGACTGCTGGTCCTCGCTCCGGCACTGCTGTTCTGGGGCTGCGCCTCCATGCTGGTGCCGGGAGAGATGCTCGACAGCAGCATCCGCAGCTACCAGCAGATGATCCGCTGGCAGGAGCCCAACGGAGCGGCAGCATTCGTCGAACCGGAGCGAAGGGCCGATTACCTTGAGCGCCTGGCGGCCCTGGACAAGATCAAGATCGTGGAATACGAGATAAAGCGGGTGGAACTCACCGACAAGGACATGAAGGCCCAGGTCACCGTAGAGTTCAAATACCACCACCTCGACACGATCGTCGTGAAGTCCGTGATCGACGAACAGAAATGGGAGTACGAAAGCGAAGGAAAGCAGGTCGGCTGGCACCTGATCACTCTCCCTCCCGAGTTCCCCTGACGACCAGATCAAACTCTCCGGTTGCCGCAGATTCTCAGGCGGGAAGCTCCTTGCCGGTGGTGGTCATCACCAGCTTGCCGTGCTTGACCCCCTTGACACCGATCAGCTCGTCGGCAATCTGCTGCACGTCGCGGGCAGGGCCGCGCACCACCAGAACCTCCAGGCAGTTGTGGGCATCCAGGTGGACATGGAGCGCCGAGATGATCTCGTTGTGGTGAGAATGCTGCTGTTCGGTCAATTTCTCGGCCAGGTCCCCCACGTGATGGTTGTAAACCAGGGTCACGGTCCCGACCGTCTCTGCCTCGCCCGACTCCCACTCCTGTTCCACCAGCGCAGAACGGACCAGGTCGCGGATCGCCTCGGAGCGATTTCCGTACCCTTTCTGCTCGATCAACCGGTCAAAACTCCCGAGCAGTTCCTCATCCATGGAGACCCCAAAGCGGACCGTCTCACCCATTCCAGCCTCCTCCCGATCGTCATTCCTGGGCCAAAAGCCGTTTTCCAAAACAGGCAAGGCCGAAGATCATGAAATTGAGCAGCACTATGGTCGCCCCGGTGGGGATGTTCAGCATCACCGAAGCAAAGGTCCCGCCAATGACGGCAATCACCCCCAGCAGCGCGGCAAGCAGCAGGGTCGTCCTGAACCCCCTGGCCAGCTGCAGGGCAGCCGACGAGGGAAGGATCAGCAGCGCCGATATCAGCATGATCCCCACCAGCTTCATGGCCAGGACCACGGTCAGCGCCGTCAGCAGCACCAGGAGGGAACTGATCCTGCCGGTGCGGATGCCGCTGATCCTCGCCAGCTCCTCGTTGAAGGTGATGGCGACCAGTTCGTGATAGAAAAAGGTGACCAGCAGCAGAACCGTGGCGCAGAGCACCACGGCCAGCAGCACCTCGGCCCGGCTGATGGCCAGGATGTTGCCGAACAGGTAGCTGAAGAGGTCGGCGGTGAATCCGCCGCCGAGGCTCGCCAGGATGACCCCGATGGCTATCCCGAGCGAGGAGACGATGCCGATTGCGGCATCGCCGGTCACGCGGGCACGTTCGGTCAGCTTGAGAATGCCGAGCGAGCAGAGCATCACCACCGGCAGCGAGACGAAGAGGGCCGATGCGGCGTAGAACTTGAGCAGGAGGGCCAGGGCCACACTGCCGAAGGTGACGTGGGCGAGTCCGTCGCCGATGAGGGAAAGGCGGCGCAGCACCAGGAAGCAGCCGAGCACGGCGCAGAGCACGGCGATCAGCGAGCCGGCAAGAAGGGCACGCTGCATGAAACCATAGGAAAGTATCTCGGCTATATCCATAAATGGGCGATCCGTTGCTCGTCAGATGCGAAGGGAAATGGCCGGTTCGGCTCCCGGCGTGAACCTGCCGACAGCATCAATGCAACCTGCAGATCTGATGCTGCGCAAGTTCACCGAAATGATTGGTCATGGCAGAGGAGACGCAGAACTCCCGGAAGGTCCCGTAGAAGACCAGCCGCTTGTCCAGGTAGAGGAGCTTTGACGCGCAGCTGCCGATGGTTGCCGAATCGTGCGTCACCAGCAGGATGGTGGTGTTCCGCTCCCGGTTCACCTCCGCAAGCAGGGAGTAGAACCGGTCGCGGGTCTCGGGATCGAGGGCGGCCGTCGGCTCGTCCAGGATCAGGAGCCTCGGCTGGTTGACCATGGCACGGGCAAGGAGCACGCGCTGCTGCTGCCCCCCGGAGAGCTGGCCGATGCGACGGCGCCGCAGGTCCTGGACCCCCATGTACTCAAGGATATCATCGATCCGGGCGGTATCGGCACGGCTGATCCGGCGGGGAAAACGCTTGCCTGAGAGGAGCCCCAGCCTGACCACCTCAGTGACGGTCGCCGGGAAATTGGACGTGAACAGGTTGAAATGCTGGGGAAGATAGCCGATCTGCTGCCAATCCTCGAATTCCGACAACGGCACGCCGAACAGACCGATCTCCCCCTCGTCCCGGCTGGACAGGCCCAGGAGAGCCCGGACCAGGGTGCTTTTCCCCGAACCGTTGGGACCCACGATACCGACATAGTCCCCGTCTTCGACCCGGAAGGTGATGTCGCTCAGGACATGGGTCGCCCCGTAGCGGCAATACAGCCCCTTGACATCGATTACTGGCGGCATTGCAACCCCGTGGCCAGGGCGGCCAGATTTTTCTCCATGAGATCGAGGAAGGTCACCCCTGCAGCCAGGTCGTCCTTGCTGATATTGTGCGCGGCATGGAGGCGGAGGATGCGGGCACCGGTCTCGGTGGCAATGGTCTCGGCCACCCGGGGCGAAACCAGTTCCTCGGAGAAGTTATACTGCAGTTTCAGCGCCCGCACCCGCTTCACCAGCTCCGCCATGCGGGACGGCGTGGTCTGGGCATCGGCGGCCACACCGGTCGCGGAGACATAGGTGATGCCGTAGCGACGTGCGAGATAGGCAAAGGCAGCGTGGCCCGCATGGAGCAGCGTCCTGTTCTTGCAGGTCCCCAGCGTGGCCTTGTACCGTCGGTCGAGATCGGCCAGCTTCCCTTTGTAGGCAGCGGCATTGGCCGCGTAATAGTCCCGGTTGGCAGGGTCCCTGGCAACGAAACCGGCCAGGATGGTGTCGACCATTGCCTGCGCATTGGTCAGATCGAGCCAGATGTGGGGGTCCTTGCCGGACGGTTCGTCATGGTGCCCCTCCTCCATGGCGCCATGCCCATGGTCATGGCCGGCAGCGGCATCCAGCAGCACCAGGCCGGTGCTGGCATCCACCACGGTCAGACGGTCACGGGGCACTCCCTTCACCAGGTCCTCGGCCCACGGCTCCATGAACCGGTTGGTATAGACGAACAGGGCGGCCCGGTTGATGGCCAGGATATCCTCCGGCTTCGGTTCAAAGGTATGCGGTTCGCTTCCCGGCGGGAGGAGCAGACGCACCTCTGCCCGATTGCCGGCAATGGCCCGGGCAAAATCATAGAGCGGGAACAGGGTCGTCACCACCTGCAGCCGGTTGGTAGCCGCGGGCCCGGAAGTGGTCTCGCGGCTGCAGCCCGTGAAAAACACCAGGCACGCGGCAGCAAGCAGCAGCATGACCCGCCAGCGGAATGCCGTCATCCCGGCGCTCAATCCTCTTCGCCTCTGAACCACATGTCGAACCAGGTGCGATGGTCCTTCGAGGAAAGGATCTGCAGGTCGTTGGGGCCGAGCCAGACCCCGCCGCAGCCGGGACATTTGTCGAGAGGTACGCCGCGAAAGGTCATGGCCTCGATCTGATCACCGCACTTGGGACACCGGTTGCGGCAGAGCTCCCGGATCATCTGCTCCCGGGCCTCCTTTTTCATCTGCTCGATCTTTTCCTTTTCCGTCCGGTAGATGTACTCGTTCTCGAACGCCTTTTCACGTTCCTGCCAGATATTGGTCATAACAGATCCTCCATGATTCAGGCTAAGTCGGGCCTCGGCAACGCGACATACCATGTATCCAGCCAAAGACGGCTTCTTACACTTCCAATGTACCGCCGGAAGGCCGTCAGGTCAAGGCAAGAAGACTTCCCCCGGCCAGCGCGCCGATCTGCTCCGGCTGGCGGACGAGCGCCAGGACAGCTCCGGACAGTTCGAACCCCCTGCTGTCGAGCCCGCACTCGGCCAATCCGCGGGCATACCCCACATACGCCCCCTTCATGAGCAGCAGTTGGGTGATATTCTGGATGATGACCGGCAGGTCGTCGCAGGCGGATGAGGCCGCCATGGCGACGGCACAGGCTTCAGGGTCCATGGAGGTAATCCCCCGGCAGGCGAGCGGCCTGACCGGGTAGATCCCGCAACTCTGGTCAGCGGCCAGAAACGGGCAGGGGATGCCGTTTCGCCGCCGCTCCTCGTCGTCCATCCAGCGGACCACCTCATACGAATCTTCCAGGCGGCGTGTCACAACGGCCAAGGCTTCGGCAGACAACGACCGGTGCAGGAAACGGGCAATGGCTACAGCTTCAGGAGGGAGAATCGAGACATGGACCCGGCAACAGTGGCCGCAGCCGGATCTGCAGGCGATGAAGGATCGTTCGTGAGGGGTGAGTTCTGCGGCGAGTCGTTGTTCCGCCAGGGCCACGATCTCGGCGGTCAGGGCGCACAGGGTTGCTGCATCGCCGCAAGGTCGCAGCCGGGAGATGGCCACTGCAGCGACTTCATCGGAAAAACCAAAAAAATCGAAGGTTCCCGGTGCCATATGTCGGTTCGGAGTCAGCATCCCCGGTGCAGCAGGGGGTCAAAGGAGATGACGCTCCTGCTGGGTGGTGACGTAATCTATGAAATCCTCCACCAGCCGCTCCCGGTTATCGCTGGTACTTGCCAGAAGGGATTCAAAATGGATGAGCGAGTGGGTGTCGATGTGGGGAGAATGGACGCCGATCCCGTCGGAGCAGAGCCTGGCAACCCTGCCGGGCATGGTGACCGAGAGCTGGGAACTCCCTTCGAGAAAGTTGACCGAGACCAGGACCTGCTCGCCGCTGGTGAAATCACCGACCGTCTTGACGAACATCCCGCCATGACAGACATTCTCGACCTCTCCTGCATAGGTCCTGCCTTTGCTGCTCACGTAGACCGGGGCATGAAACGAAACCCTGCTGAATTTTCTCTTGTCCACACCTTCCTCCTTCCGGCACATCGCCAGCATGACCGGATAACAGCACAATCCGCAATAAAATTTGTCAGACCACCATTTTAATTAGCATGCAAATAGCACACCTGCAACTCAAATTCTGTATTGCATGGTAGTTACGCCGGTTCCGGGCCGACAAAATCTCCAAGAATGTAAAGCAATCCGACACAATATTCAGAGAATTTTACATTTCGCTGCCAGAGTCCGGGCAATCAGCAGAACAGCTCCGCAAAGCTGGTTACCAGACGTGCATTCTCTTCGGGGGTCCGGACCGCCACCCGGACGAATCTCCCGTCCAGGCCGACAAACGTGCTGCAGTCACGGATCAGAAGCCCTCGCCCGAGCATCTTCCGGCAGAGTTCGCCTGCCGGATACCCGGCAGGCAGTCGGAGCAGCAGGTAGTTCGCCGCACCCGGAAACGGCTTGAGCGGGGTCACGGCAGCAAGCTGTCGGGTCATCGCCTCCCGCTGCTCTGCCACATAAGCGACCGATTGCGCGCGAAACCGCTCATCTGCCAGGGCGGCAAGCCCTGCGGCCTGGGCCAGGGCATTGACGTTCCAGGGGCCGCGCACCGCTTCGAGCCGCTGGCAGGTAGTGGCATCGGTAACGGCATACCCCAGACGCAGACCGGGCATGGCGTAAAACTTGGTCATGGAGCGGAGCACGATACCGCTACCGCAAACTGAGCGGGTTGCCGAGTAATCCTCCCCGCAGAAGTCGATGAAGGCCTCGTCCAGGACCAGCATCGTCCCGAAATCGTTGCAGAGCGACTGGACGGCATCGATATCGGCGCGGCTGCAGAGCGCGCCGGTGGGATTGCCCGGATTGCAGAGGAAGAGAAGGTCATACTGCTCGGCCAACCGCTGCTCCAGCAGGGGGAGCGAAAGGGCGAAGCCATCGGCGGGGGAGAGGGAATGGTACGCCACCTGCCAGCCGGCAGCTTCCAGGGCATGGGCGTATTCGGAGAATGCCGGGGCGACGATGAGCGCCCGCTCCCCCTTCACCAGCCGGGGGAGGAGATAGATCAGC
>JACRPV010000062.1:9270-15522 GCA_016223015.1 Geobacter sp.
GCCTCGGTCAGCGGCCGGGCACCGGCATCGGGGTAATCGACCAGCTGGTCGACCTGGTCGATGATCGCCTGGCGCATCCCGGCCGGCATCCCCAGCGGGTTGATGCTGGCGGAAAAATCCAGAAGCTCCTGGGGCTTCAGTCCCAGCTGCCGGGCAACGGCAAAGAGATTGCCGCCATGGTCGAAGGTCGTCATGGCCATCCTCTGCTCCAGATCGTCACCATCAGCCAGCCCCCCATGAGCAGGGCGCCGCTCCCGTACATGAGCCGCACCGCGCCGCGCCATGCCGCTTCACCCAATGGCTGCACCGGATCGCCGATGGTCGGCTTCTCCACCGGTTTCCCGAAATAGCGGTTGGTCCCTCCGAGCTGCACGCCGAGCGCCCCGGCTGCCGCAGCCTCTGGGATGCCGCTGTTGGGGGACGAGTGATTGCGGCCGTCGCGCAGCATCACACGCCACGCCCCACGCCCCGAAAGGCCGACCAGCGGCGCGACCAGCGACATCAGGCAGCCGGTCAGCCGGGCCGGCAGCAGGTTGACCAGATCGTCCAGCCGGGCAGCGGCCCAGCCGAAACGGAGATAGCGGTCGTTCTTGTAGCCGACCATGGAGTCAAGAGTGTTGACCGCCTTGTAGGCAAGGGCGGCAAGCGGCCCCCCCAGCATCAGGAAGAAGAGCGGCGCGATCACCCCGTCGGAGCTGTTCTCTGCCACGGTCTCCACGGCGCCCCGCCAGATCTCCGATGGGGAAAGACCGTCGGTGTCGCGCCCCACGATCATCGACAGGGCCGAGCGGGCCGCGGGCAGATCGTCCTTGAGGAGCGCGCCGGCCACCGCAGCCGATTCGGCATGCAGCGACCGGGCAGCGAGACAGGTAAATCCGAGTATCGCCCCCACAACCTCCGCTGCCAGGGGGTGGATCAGCGCGACACCGTGCAGGATCGACCCGGCAACGACACAGGTGACACCCACCGTCAGCAGCACCAGCAGCAGGCCTGCCAGCCGCTCATTGAGCGCCAGACGCCGCAGCAGCCTTTCGCACCCCGCGATGAAGCGGCCGATGAAGACCACCGGGTGGGGCAGCCAGCGCGGATCGCCGAGCAGGAGGTCGAGGAGAACGGCGCCGGCCAATGCCGGCGGGGAGAGCAGCATCACGTCGCTATCCCTGCGAGGGCGAACAGCCGGTTCATGTCCAGGCTTTTTTCCAGGTGCCGCGCCAACAGTTCGAGGGGATCTTGCGACGCGGTAACCGGGGTGACTGTGGAGAGCCCCTTCTGGCGACGGAGGCGGTTGAGCAGGGCCGCCCTGAAACCGGCGTTGTCGAAGATGCCGTGCAGATAGGTTCCGATGATCCGACCGTCGCAGGAGATCGCCCCGTCCAGCAGGTCGACCTTCTCGCCGGAACGGCTCACGATCCGGGCAAAGGGAGAGACCTCTTCCCCCAGGAGCGTCTCGCCCATATGGATCTCGTAACCCGATACGGTCCCCCCGCGCGGGGAGGCGCTGAGCCCGGCGCCGTCCAACAGGGTCGCCACTGCCTGGTGGGTCTGCTTTCCGGCACGCATCACCGTTACCGCATCCAGGAGCCCCAGCCCTTCGGCATGATGGAGCTCCGATTCCACGCCGTCGGGATCGAGCACCAGCTTGCCCAGCATCTGGTAGCCGCCGCAGATGCCAACGATCTGGCCGGGAAAGGCGCGGATCGCCGCGAACAGGTCCTGTTCCATGAGAAAATTGAGGTCGGCGATGGTGGATTTGCTCCCCGGCAGCACCAGCAGGTCGAGCCCTGCCAGTTGCCCGGGACTCTCCACGTAATGGAGCGCCACATCCGGCTCGTCCTCGAACGGGTCGAAATCGGTATAATTGGAGATCCGGGGCAGCCTGACCACCCCAACCGCCAGCTTCTCTTTCCTGGGGCGGATCCGCACCACCTTGGCCCGCCGCTGCAACGCCACGCTGTCCTCTTCCGGCAGGCGGAACCCGCTGAACCAGGGGACCACCCCCAGCACCGGCACCCCGGTCAGCCGCTCCACCTCGGCAATCCCCGGTCCGAGCAGGGACGGATCGCCCCGGAACTTGTTGATGATCACCCCGCCGATCCGGCGCCGCTCCTCTTCGTCCAGCAGCGCCATGGTGCCGACGATCTGGGCGAACACCCCTCCCCGGTCGATGTCGGCCACCAGGATCACCTGGCAGCCGGCCATCGCAGCAATCTTCAGGTTGGCGATGTCGTGGGCCTTCAGGTTGATCTCGGCGATGCTCCCGGCCCCTTCGATCACCACGAACTCGTACTGCTGGCGCAGCCGGGCAAAACTCTCCCTGATCCGTTCGAACGCCTGCGGCTTGAAGGCGGTGTATTCGGCCACCCGCATGTGCCCCACGGCCTTTCCCTGGACGATCACCTGACTCCCAGTGTCCGAGGAAGGCTTGAGCAGCACCGGGTTCATGTCGGTGTGGGGGGCGATCCGGCAGGCCTGCGCCTGCAGCGCCTGGGCCCGGCCGACCTCCCCGCCTTCGGGGGTGACCGCCGAGTTGAGGGCCATGTTCTGCGACTTGAACGGCGCCACCTTGATGCCGCGATCGGCGAGGATGCGGCAGAAGCCGGCCGTGAGCACCGACTTCCCCACGTCGGAGCCGGTACCGCAGAACATGAGCGCCCCGGAACCGGCAGCCGTGGGGAAGGTGGCGGCTGCAGGTACCTTGGCCGTAGCCGCCTTTGCCCGAGCCTCCGGGGCAGCTGTGGTCCGGTACCCACGGGGGGTCACCATCCGGCCCGCGTCGTCCACCTGGGTGGAAGCATTGCCGATGATCACCAGCGAAAACATGTCCACCGGATGGTCCGGCAGATCCGCCAGGGTGCAGACGGTCTTCTCCTCGCCGCTGCGGCAGGCGTTGCGGACGATCCCGACCGGGGTCGCGGCGGGCCGCGCAGCCAGGAGGATATCGCGGGCCTCGACCAGCTGGCTGGTCCGCCCTTTGCTCCGGGGGTTGTAGAGGGCAATGACGAAATCGGCGGCAGCCGCGGCCTGCAGGCGGCTCCGGATCACCTCCCAGGGGGTGAGCAGGTCGGAGAGTGAGATCACGGCAAAGTCGTGCATGAGCGGCGCGCCGAGCAGGGCTGCCGCGGCCTGCACCGCGGAGACGCCCGGCACCACGACGATCTCAGGCGGGTCGGGCATCTCGGACGCCAGTTCCAACACCAGCCCGGCCATGCCGTAGATCCCGGCGTCGCCGCCGGATACCAGGGCGACCACGGCGCCCTCCGCTGCCAGGCGCAGTGCCTCGCGGCAGCGGGGGATCTCCTGACGCATCCCTGACGAGACCTTCCGTTTCCCGACCAGAAGGGGCTTCACCAGGTCGAGGTAGGTTGTGTACCCCACCACCACCGTCGACTCCTCCATGGCGCTTCGCGCCTCGAAGGTCATCTGTTCCAGGCCGCCGGGACCGATCCCGACGACGAATAGTTTGCTCATGGACTCTCCGCAATGGCAAGTGTCACGTTGCCGCTCTTCACCTTGCCGAGCAGCAGCTTCCCCCCGCCGGAGGCAAGCAGGGCTGCCGGTTCGGCCACCCCGGTCGCGCCGATGGCCTTCAGGGCATGTTTCGACGGCGGACTCGGCACTTCCACCCCATTCAGCCCGGCGCTCGTGAACCAGCGCAGCGGCACATCCAGCGCCTCTGCGCAGGCTACCAGCCCCGGCTCTTCCCGCTTCGCCTCGGCCGTGGCCAGGCAGGCAATGCTCTGTGGCGAAAGCAGGAGCCGCTTCAGGCTGGTCAGGATGACCGCTTCGATCTCTTCCCGGCTCGTTCCGCTGTTGCAGCCGACCCCGAGCACCAGGTTACGCGGCCGCAGCACCAGCAGGTTCCCGGTCGCAAGCTGGGGGGGGACGATGCTGTTGGTAACGACGAGCACCCCGCGGGCTCCGCTGCGCATCCCGGCAACGAACGTGTCGAAAAAAACGAGTTTTCCCCGGCCATGGAACTAGGAACGGACCTGGCCGGACGGGTCGACCACGGCGATCTCCTCGTCGTCCAGCAGCAGGCTGTTCAGGAGCTTTACCCGGTCGAGGTCGTCGATGCCCCAGCCCTGGTCTTTGGCAAGCATGTCGAAGGAGGGGAGGCCGTTCACATCCGTGGCAGTGGTGATGACGGGCCGGGCGCCGCTCACAAAGGCGCACCGTTCGGCCAGCTCGTTGGCGCCCCCCAGGTGGCCAGACAGGAGCGAAATGGCGAATTTCCCCGCATCGTCCATCGCCACCACTGCCGGGTCCTTCTCTTTCCCCTCCAGGAGCGGCGCCAGCAGACGTACCACGATGCCGGTGGCCATGATGCAGACGAGTCCACGGTAGCCGGACCAGAGTTCCGGCAGCAGCTCCTTCAGCTCCCCGCCGAACGGGACGGCTCCCTTCCCGGCCTGCCCCAGGTATTTCTGCAGGGCATAGAGGTCTGCGTCCCCCAATCCGGCCCTGAGCCGGGCTCCCAGGCGGGCGCCGTTACGGGTGATGGCGATAATGGCGATTTTCATCCGACCACCGACAGGGGAGACCCGGACAAGGGGAGAGGGCGCATGCGGGGTTTGCGGACATCCACTAGGTCGCGATCCGGAATTCGTGGCTGAATTCGCTGTCGTAGAGCCGGGAGACGGCCTGCAGCCCCTCGCGGCGGGCCCGCAAAACATCCCCCACCAGGATGACCGCCTGCTTGCCGATGCCCGCCTCCCTTACCTTTGCGGCAATGTCGGCAAGGCTACCCTCGACGAGCTGCTCGTCGGGCCAGGTTGCCCTGGCCACCACCGCTGCCGGGGTCTCCTGCGCATATGCCCCCTGCAGCAGCGCCTCCACTACCTGCTCGATCATGGAGACGGAGAGGTAAATGACCAGGGTCGCACCGATCCGGGCGATCTCGGCGAGCTGCTCCCGTTCCGGCACCGGGGTCCTGCCCGCCAGCCGGGTGATGATGACGGTCTGGGAAACCTCCGGCAGGGTCAGCTCCTGCTTGAGCGCCGCTGCGGCGGCACAGGCGCTGGTAACGCCGGGAACGACCTCGTAGCCGATCCCCAGGCGATCCAGTTCCGCCATCTGCTCCTGGATGGCGCCATAGATGGAGGGATCGCCGGTATGGAGCCTGATCGCCCGCCGGCCCGCCAGGACCGCCTCGGCAAGTGCCTGCGTCGTCTCGGCCAGGGTCATGCCGGCGGAATCGAACAGATCGGCATCCGGGGCATAGGTGCGAACCAGTTCCCGATCCACCAGGCTGCCGGCATAGACCACCACCTGGGCCTCGCCGAGCAGGCGGGCTCCCTTGATGGTGATCAGCTCGGCATCGCCGGGCCCGGCGCCGACAAAATGAACCATATGTCCTGTTGACACATCCATGGCGAGGGTTATCTGGCCGGGGCCGCGGGCGACGCTTCGATGTACTGCTCGAACGGCTCCCAGTAGCGCTGCTGCACCTGGCGGCCGGTCTTCTTGTCCTGATACTGGACCTGCTTGCCGATCCAGACCTTGCCGGTGGCGGTATCGACCCGGTACAGGTGCTTCTCGGCCCGCTCCGGCTCCTTGGAGCTGATTACGGCGAACTGCCCCTCGAAGAGCTGGTAGCGGCCGATCTCGCCGGAAGGTGCGGCATACGAGGGCGCTTCGGCTTGCGGAAGGATCTCCGCTTCCAGCTCATCCTGGGCGCACAGGGGGGTGGCAAACGACAGGGCAACGAGAACAAGGGACGACAAACGGGCGATCTGCATGGTGTACCTCACGACAGGGTGAATGAGGGATTCTTGGCAACGATCAGCATGGAGAGGTAGTCCAGCTCTTTTCCCAGCAGGCTGGACAGATCGACGACCACCTCCTGCTGGCGCGAACCGACCCGGCGGACAAAGACGGCATTCCGCTCCAGGCCCAGTTCCCGCAGCAGGCCGTAGACACGGTCGAAGACCCGGTGGACCTTCATCATCACAACGGTATCGAAATCCTGCAGGGCCTTGCGCAGTTCGTCGTCCGCATAGACGGCCGGCAGGATGGCGATCCGCTCCCCTCCCATCCCGAGCGGCAGGCCGGCAGCGGCTGCGGCGGCATTGATGCTGGAAATGCCGGGGACCACCTCCACCTCGATGTCGGGATAGCTGGTGCGGAAGATCCGGTAGAGATAGAGGAAGGTGGAATAGAGAAACGGGTCGCCGATGGTAATGAAGGCCACGTCGCGGCCGGCCCGCACATGGTCCGCCACTTGGGCGGCGGCGCGTTCCCAGAATTCCCCCA
>JACRPV010000062.1:15613-29568 GCA_016223015.1 Geobacter sp.
AACTGCTCGACGATCACCAGGGCGTAGCTGGCGGCGTCGGCGCTGCCGGTGGAGGCACAGATCACGTGGGCCTGGCGGAGCAGGCGCTCGGCCTTCCGGGTCAGGAGTTCCGGGTCTCCGGGGCCGACACCGACGGCATAAACCCTGGCCATTATTCGGTTTCCTTCCTGGCGGCAACGATATAGACCGGGTTCTGGGCCTCGAACAACTTGTATTCGGTCAGCCCCTTGGTCTTGGCGATGTTGACGCAGGTCACCTCAACGGTATAGCCATGATCCTCCAGGAACTCCACCGACTTGGTCAGGGTATCCAGGGTCACGGCATTGAGGACGATCAGCCCTTCCGACTTCAGGCGCCGGTCGGCAGCCTCGATGATCTCTTCCAGCATGCCGCCCGAGCCGCCGATAAAGACCCGGTCCGGGTCGGGAAGGTCGTCGAGCCCCTCCGGGGCAAAGGCCTCCACCAGCAGCACGTTGCGGGCCACGAACTTTTTCAGGTTGTCGCGCAGAAAGCCGATGTACTGGGGGTTCCGCTCCAGGGCGTAGATCCTGCCGTTGGGCATCAGGTTGGACGCCTCGATGGAGACCGAGCCGCTGCCTGCGCCCACGTCCCACAGCACCAGGTCGTCCTGGAGCTGCAGCTTGGCCAGGGTGACGGCCCGCACCTCCTGCTTGGTGATCAGCTTCTTGACCGTGGCGAACTGGTCGTCGTCGATGCCGATGAGCGGGAAGTGCTCAAGATTCGGCTCCCACGCCTTGATCAGGATCAGGATGTTGAGGGGAGATGCCTTGATCTCCAGGAGCCCCTTGACATCGGTCTTGGTGAACTTCTCGCCCGGCAGCCCCATCTCCTCGCAGAGCCAGGCGTCGTACCCCTCGGCCCCGCGGTCGATCAGCGCGCGGGCAATGGCTGCCGGCGTATTGACCTGGTCGGTGAGCACCGCCACCTTTTCGGCAGCGACGATCCGGTCGATGGCCCGCTGCAGCCCACGGCCATGCACGGAAACGAAGATGGCATCGTCCCACGGCTCCTTGATCCGGGCAAAGGCGTACTGGACGCTGGTGACATTGGGATAGATCTCGATCCGCTCCTTGGGGAGGTTGCGCAAAAGAAAGCGGGCAACCCCGAAGAAGTTGGGATCGCCGGAGCCAAGGACCACGGTCCGCTTGTCGGTCTTTTTCAGGAAGTCGAGCATGATGGAGAGGTCGCCCAACACCTGTTTTTCGCCGGTAAAATGGGGGATGATGTCCAGGTGGCGCTGGTGGCCGATGATGACCTCGGCCTTGTCGATCACCTCCAGGGCCTTGGAGCCGAACCCCTCCCATCCCGCGATCCCGGCACCTACCAGATAAATCTTCTGTTGAGACATGTCCCCCCCTTAGCTCAGCAGGTTGTTGAAAAGCAGCCATCTCGCCGCCGTCCTCGAAAAGCCGCCTTGTGCGGCGTAGCGCTGCTACGCCTCCGCGGGGCTTTCTGCGGGTGCGACGATCTGACTGTTTTTGAACAACCTGAGTTTTTCAACAACTTCAGAATTTGCGAACAAGCTCTTAAACATACCGAACATCGGGATCAAGCGTGTCCGGCCGGGACGGGGCCGGCTGCCCCGCCCGTTGCATCTCCGGCGAGAAACGCCGTTCCTGACACATTTTACCCGAAATATAGCACTTCGCCGCCGTACCCTGCCAATAAAACTTTTGTTTCCGTTTCCGGCGCCAGTTGCCGCGCCACCAAAGCCGCCCTCCCGCAGACGAGGCGTATCAGCGCCGGGTCGTTCCCCGACTCGTCAAGGACCTGTCTGGCGGTGTTCGCAGACCTGGCTCGCTCCGCAAGAGCCAGGGTCGAGGGATTGTCCGAGAGCCACTGCGCCAGGGTGCCCAGATCGAGCTGCGACGAAGAGACATGGGTCTGCTCATGGCCGCAGGCGATCTTCAGAAGCTTGGCAAACTGGCCGGCGACCACGACCCGTGCGACCCCTTTTGTGCTGCAGGCCCGCAGGGCATACCCCACGTGGTCCCCCATCATCACCAGGGGCCACGTCCAGGGCCGCGTCGATGGTGTCGGTCCAGGCCTGGGCGGAGATGGGGCGGACAATGCCGGTGGTGCCGAGGATGGAGAGGCCGCCGATGATGCCGAGCCGGGCGTTGAGGGTCTTTCGGGAAAGCTCCTCGCCATTGGGAATCGAAACCGTCACGTAGAGGACATGGGGGATGCAGACGAGCGCGAAGACCCCCTTCACCGCTTCGGTGATCATCCGAAGCGGCACCGGGTTGATGGCCGGCTCTCCCACCGCAACGGCCAGTCCCGGCTTCGTCACCCGGCCGACTCCGGCGCCGCCGCGAACGAAGACCATGGTCGTCCCGCCGGGGCGCCTGATCCTCTCCCCCCGGACCGTGACGTGGATCTGTGCGCCATTGGTCACATCCGGATCGTCCCCCGCATCCTTCACAACAAAGCAGCTCGCCGAGCTTTCGTCGAATGCCTGGCCGTGCAGCCGGAACCTGGCCGTTTCGCCGCGGGGGAGGACGATCTCCACCTCGTCGACCGGCCGCTGCTCCCGGAGCATCTGTGCCGCCCCCTTGGCAGCGGCCGCGGCACAGGCGCCGGTGGTGTAGCCGTGGCGGAGCTGCTTCATGTCGGCCGGTCCTCCTGCACGCTGCTTACCCCGCTGCCATGATCAGCAGGGCATTCACCACCGCCGCAGCCACATTGGACCCCCCCTTGCGGCCGCGGTTGGTGATGAATGGGACAGAAAACTCTTCCGCCACCCGTACCAGCTCCTCCTTGCTCTCGGCTGCGCCGACGAAGCCGACCGGCAGGCCGACGATCAGGTCGGGCCGGAGACCCTCCTCGCGGATCAGCCTGATAAGCTCGAACAGGGCGGTCGGGGCATTGCCGATGACGAAGATGCCGTTCTCCGGTTTTGTTGCGGCAGTCCGCATGGCAAGGAGCGAGCGGGTCACCCCGAGTTTCTGGGCGGTCTTTGCCACCAGCGGGTCGGCAACAAAACAGGCGGCAGCAATGCCGAACAGGTCCAGCCGCGGCCGGGAGATGCCGGAGAGCGCCATGGTGGTGTCGGTGACGAGCCCCCTCCCCCGCCGCAGCGCTGCCACCCCCTTGCCGATCACCTCGGGCGACATGACCATGGTCCGGGCATACTCGAAGTCGGCGCTGGTGTGGATGGCACGGCGGACCACCTGCCACTCGGCAGGCCCCCATGGGTGCGGCCCCACCTCGGCATCGATCATCCGGAACGATTCGGCCTCGATCTCCTCGGGCCGCAGGTGGACCGACATCAATGCCACCCCGTGACGGTCAACGCCTCGGCGATCCTGTCCACCGCCACCTCGGCCAGCTTGCGGTGCACGCCGAGATGCCCCCCCATGGCGAACTGAACCTGGGGATAGCGCTTGCGCGCCTCTGCCATCTCCTCCGGCAGGTCCTCCTGCACATGGGCGCCGATGAAGAGGAAGTAGGGCATGAGCAGGACCCGCTGCGCCCCCTGGGCCACGCAGGCGTCGATCCCCTGCTGGATGTTGGGGAGATGCTGCTCGCGGTAGGAAACCTCCACGATCTCGAAGCCGGTCATCTCCTTGACCATGGCGGCAATCTCGCGCACGGCGTCGTTCGCTTCGGGAATCCGGCTCCCGTGGGCCATCAGCAGTATTGCGGTCTTCATGCACGCTCCTTTTCCATTGTGTAATCCTTGCCTTGAATCTCATAACGGCATTTAACCGCAGATGCACGCGGATGAACGCAGATAACTACTGGATAAGACAAACCTTGACCGGAAACGACATCCGTGAAGGGCCGGGCGTCCCGTGTAGCGAATGTTCCCGAGTTTCAGCCGCTGTAGGCGAAATGGAGCAAAGCCGGTCGATCCTGTCTGAGCCCGCAAGGGCGAGTTGATCGACAGGCGCGGAATGAGCCGTACAGCGGCGCAACAAGGGGACTCTGAGCGAAGCGGGACGCCCGGCCCTTCACGCACTTTACGCTTTCTTCTCCGTATCCCGCAGCATCTCCACGATCTCCCGCCGCGCCTCGCCGATGGTGAGCGGCAGGCGCCGGAACGGAAGCCGCTCCTCGTCCTTCAGCTGGTGGATCAGCTCGGCAATGTGGGGGAGGCGCAGCTTCACCTCGGCCATCTCCGCCGGCGCGGTGAAGACCTCTTCCGGCGTCCCTCCCCGCACCAGCCTCCCCCGGCTCAAGATATGGAGCCGATGGAGGAAGAGCGGCACCAGATCGACGCTGTGGGTCGCCATGACGATGGTCACGCCATCCTCCTGGTTCAGCTTGAGGAGAAGCTCCATCATCCGGTACTCCCCCATCGGGTCGAGGCCAGCGGTCGGCTCGTCCAGCAGCAGGATCTCGTGCCCCATGGCCAAGAGCCCGGCGATGCAGACCCGCTTCTTCTGGCCATAGCTGAGGGCGTGGATGCTCTTGGCCGCATATTCGGCCATTTCCACCTGGGCCAGGGCCGCCTCCACCCGCTGCGCGACCTCCTGTTCGCCAAACCCCATGTTGCGCGGGCCGAACGCCACATCCTCCCCCACCGAATGGGCAAAGAGCTGCTCGTCCGGACTCTGGAACACCAGCCCCACCTTCCGGTAGATCTCGCGCGGATGGAGCCGCCGCACATCCTCGCCGTCCAGGGTGACCGTGCCGGTATAGTCCTTGATCAGGCCATCCATGATCTTCAAGAGGGTGGTCTTGCCCGAACCGTTGGCCCCCAGGATACCGCAGAACTCGCCCCGCTGCACGGAGAGCCTGATACCGGCCAGGGCGACCGTGCCGTCTGGATAGCCGAACCGTTCGAGATCGACCGCAATCCGTGTCAGATCCGCCACAGAACCCCCAGGCCCGCCACCACCAGCAGCGCGGCGGCAACCTCGGCCAGCCGGAACGGCTTGTGCCGCATGAGCGGCATGGTGCCGTCGTAGCCCCGCTGCACCATGGCCGTGGTGATGGTCTGACTGTTGTCGAACGCCTTGATCACCAGGGCGCCGGTCAGGGTGCCGAAGGAGGAGAGCCCCCGCCGGTATCCGGCGTAGCCGAGACGGTTCCGCTGGGCATGGTAGACCACCATGGCGTCTTCATAGAGGACGAACAGGTAGCGCCAGGCAAAGAGCGCCACCTCGATCAGCCCCCGCGGTACCCGGAGCCAGGCGAGCGCCGCCATGGTCTCGGTGAAGGTGGTGCTGAAACCGACCAGCGACACTACGGAGACCGCGCCGACGATCCTGGCCGCGATCTGCATCCCCTCTCGCAGCCCGTCGCCGTAGCCGGTAATCTCCAGCCCGGCGACGGTGCAGGAAAAGAGCGGGTCGTGGCCACCGGTGAAGAGCTTCAACAGCAGCACCATGGCGACAATGAAGAGCGGCTGGGCAAAGCGCGCCAAAAGCAGCCGCACGCGGACCCCCAGGCCGAGGCAGAGCCCGGTGCCGAGGAGCGCCACCAGGAGCGGGAAGGCCAGCCCCCGGTAGCTGAGCACCATCACCAGCAGGGCCAGGGCGCAGAGGAGCTTGACCCTGGCGTCGAGGCGGGTGAGGAGATGCGTGGCGTCCTGGTGATGGATGATGGTTCTCATGATAGCGGCTGTCCGGAAAGATTCATTAAGGTGCTCGGTGCGGAACGATCAGTTGTCCCGCCGTTTTTCGCTCACCAGCCTGCGCCAGGAATAGCCGGCCACAAAGCCCCCAACGACGCCTGCCAGCAGGAAGACAAACAGCAGCAGGTCCCCCTGGTCGGTGTTGATCAGGGGGGGCTTTGCCTCGCGGCCGTGCTCACCGGCGATCTTCTCCACCACCGCCTCGTCCACGCCCGTCCATGGCCTGGGGCCGAGGGTGAAGAAGTAGAAGGCATAGAGCACCGTCGGCAGGAGCACGATGTGCAGCAGGAATATCTTGAAGCGACGTTTGCGGTCAGGCATGGGCGACTCCCTCCTGTTGGCTGATGACCTTCATCCTGACGAGGAGGTCGGGGCGTTTCCGGTAGAGCAGCAGCACCATCCCGGCGGTCATGGCACCTTCCAGCAGGCCGAGCGGCAGCTGGGTCGGGATGAAGGCGAGGACGATCCTGCCGACCAGGGGGAGGAACGGGGCATCCCCCCTGATGCCGGACGCCAGCTCCACCGAGGTGGTCAGGTAGGTCGCCCAGTCGGTGGCCAGGCCAGCGGCAAAGCCGGCCAGCCCCAGTCCCGCGCCCATGGCCCGCATCCCCCTGAAGGCGAACCAGCCGGCAAAGGAGCCGACCACCCCCATGGAGACGATGTCCGCGCCCAAGGTGGAGAGGCCGCCGTGGGCCAAAAACAGCGCCTGGATCAGGAGCGCCACCGCCGAGATCAGGATGCTCAGGAGCGGCCCGACCAGGATGGCGGCGATGCCGGTGCCGCAGGGGTGTGAACAGGTGCCGGCCGTGGGGACCGGTATCGGCATGCAGGAGATGATGAAGACCACCGCTGCCATCAGCCCGATGAGCGGCTTGATGGAGAGGTCCTCCCGCGAGAGGGCATTGAGCCGCCGCACGCCGAGCGCCACGAACGGCGCTGCCACCGCGAACCAGGCCACAGCCCACGGCAGGGGGAGTATCCCCTCGGCAATGTGCATGGCATGGGCCGGGACGGGAAGTACCAGAAGCAGAAATGTAAGTACGATACGGAGCATTCCCGGCCGGCGCGCACGGGAGATGTCCAGGTACGCCGTTACATCCTCGCCCTCGTCAAATTTTAGATCAAAATCCTTGGCTTTCATAGATGACCACCTCCTCCGGACGCGACCGGCGCACCAGCATCCCGGTTTTCGGCTTACCGCTTCGCCTCGCTCAGGTCGGCCGCAAACAGCTTGCCTGCCCCGCGCGAGGCGCAGAAATCGCCGCACATGGTACAGGTGGCCTCGTCGTCGGGGGTCCTGCTGGCGCGGATCGCCCTGGCGTCATCCGGGTAGAGGGCCAACTGGAACTGGGTCTCCCAGTCCAGGTCGCGGCGGGCCTTGGACATCGCCTTGTCGCGCTCCCTCCCCCGCTCCGGATACTTGTTCATGTCGCCGATGTAGGCGGCGATCTTTGCGGCCTTCACCCCCTGGCGGACATCCTCCTCGTTGGGCAGGGCCAGGTGTTCGGCCGGGGTGATGTAGCAGATCAGGTCGGCGCCATAGCGACTCGACTGGGCCGCGCCGATGGCGGCGGTGATGTGGTCGAAGCCGGGCGCCACATCGGTGGAGATGGGGCCGAGCATGTAGTAGGGGGCGCCGCCGCTCATCCGCTTCTGCAGCTGGATGTTCCCCTCCACCTCGTCCAGGGGGACATGTCCCGGCCCTTCCACCAGCATCTGGCACCCCATGTCCCGGCCGATCTCGGCCAGTTCGCAGTTGATGAGCAGCTCCTGGATCTGGGCCCGGTCGGAGGAGTCGTGGATCGCGCCGGCGCGCAGGCCGTTCCCCAGCGACAGGACCGTGTCGTAGCGCTTGAGGATCTCCACCACCCGGTCGAATTTTTCGTAGAGCGGGTTCTCGCGCTTGTTGGCCAGCATCCAGGCCACCATGCTCACCCCACCCTTGGAGACCAGCCCGCCGTAGCGGTAGCCCTGCTTGCGCAGCCGCTCGATGGTGTAGAGGTTGATGCCGCAATGGACCGCCATGAAGGCCATGCCGTCGGCGCACTGCTGTTCGATCAGGTCGAAGAGCATCTCCTCGTCCAGCCGGTTCGGGTCGCCGTACTTGCGGGCCGCCTCGCAGAAGGCCTGGTAGAGCGGGACATTCCCCACCGGCAGGTCGACCGCGGCGATCACCTCCTGCCTCACCCGGTCCAGGTCACCACCCACGGAGAGCTCCATCAGGGTATCGGCGCCGGCCTCTTCCGCAGCCCTGGCCTTGCGCACCTCGGCCTGGTAGTCGACGATATCCGACGAGGTGCCGATGGAGGCGTTCACCTTGGTCCTGAGCCCCTTGCCGATCCCCACGGGCTTTGGCTTGCGCAGGTGATTCCAGGGGATGACGATCTTCCCCTCGGCCACCATCTTCAGGACATACTCGGCAGGAACCTGCTCGTCTAGGGCAACGACCTCCATCTGCGGGGTCAGGGTGCCCTGGCGGGCGTGTTCGATCTGGGTCTTCATCACAACTCCTGTCTGCAGTAATTCCGGCAATTCTCCACAAAACACACCGCCAACCCCGGACAGCTGCCGAAGTGCAGGTGCAGGTACGAGCCAAGGCAGTTCCGCACGCGGTATCCCTCCATCTCCAACTCCACGCTGCCGCGCCTGACCCGGAACAGCCGCTCAATCCCGACTGGCATCTCGCTGATCTCGGAGTAATGGAACTCGTGGCCACGGGCAACCATGCCCGGCCCGCCGATGATGCTCTCCCCGGCAAGCTCGATCTCGCGATAGCCCAGGGCCTTGCGCCGCGGGAGCATGCGGGTGGTCACCGGGAAAACCCCGACAAAACGGTGGGTCGCCTCGATTGGCCCCTGGAGCGGCACCAGCCCCTCGGTCAGATACATGAAGCCACCGCATTCGGCGTAGACCGGCATCCCGTCCGCCGCAGCCAGGGCAATGGCCTCTTTCATGGAGAGATTGGCCGCCAACTGCCCGGCAAAGAGCTCGGGATAGCCGCCGGGCAGGTAGAGCCCCTGCAGATCGGCCGGCAGCGTTTCATCACGCAGGGGCGAGAACGGGACGATCTCGGCCCCGGCAGCGGACAGCAGGCGGAGGTTATCCTCGTAGACGAAGCAGAACGCCTCGTCGCGTGCGACGCCGATCCGCACCGGCTCGGAGCCGGTAGCGGTCGGGAGAGCCGGGCCAGTTCCGGCAGCCGGTCCGGGGGAGTCGGCAACGCTCCAGAGGAGGCCGAGGTCCAGCGAATCCTTGATAACGTTCACCAGATGGTCGAGAAAGTGGGCCGGCAGCCGGTTCTCCTCGGCAGTGACCAGCCCCAGGTGGCGGGACGGGATATCCAGCCGGTCGTCGGCAGGGATGCAGCCGATCACCGGCAGCGACGGCTCTGCCGCTTCCATGGCTTCGCGGAGGATCCGGGCATGGCTGTCGCTTCCCACGTTGTTGAAGATCACCCCAGCCAGCCGGACATCGGGGTCGAAGGAGGCAAAGCCCCTGACCATGGCTGCCACGCTGCGGGCCTGGCCGCGGGCGTTCACCACCAGTACCACCGGCGCACCGGTCAGCTTGGCGATCTGGGCCGTACTCCCCTCTTCCGAACGGCCACCGAAGCCATCGAACAGCCCCATGACCCCTTCGATGACCGCGATGTCGGCGTCTTTGGCATGGAGTGAAAAGGTCTCCCGGACAAACGCGGGACCGCACATCCAGCCGTCCAGGTTGATGGAGGGCCGGCCGGTCACCAGGCGATGGTAGCCGGGATCGATGAAATCGGGGCCGACCTTGAACGGCGCAACCCGGAGTCCCCGCAGTTTCAGCACCTCCATGATGCCGATGGTGACGGTGGTCTTGCCCGACCCGCTCTGGGGGGCCGCGATGATGAGAGACTTCATGGTGTCTCCTCTCAGCCGTTCAAAAGTTTGACGACCGTGGCGCCATCCGCGTAATAGTCGATGATGTTCAGGCAGCAGTACTGCTGCTCGATGGCGAAGAGCGACGACAGCGGGGCACCGATGGCATTGAGCAGCACCACCCGGTTGGCGCCGCCATGGGCAACCACCAGCACCTCTTCCCCCCGGTGGCGGGCGACGATCCCCCGGATGGCAGGGATGAGCCGCGCCTCCAGGTCGAGCAGGTTTTCCCCGCCGGGGACCCGGTAGTTGACGATATCCGCCAGTCTGGCAGCCCACTCTGCCGGGTACTGCTCCTGGATCTCGGTCCAGGTCATCCCTTCCCATACTCCGATGTTGAGTTCGCGCAGCGCCGGGTCCAGCACCGGCTGCAGCCCGAGATGTCCGCCGAGGATCTCCCCCCCCACCCGGCAGCGAGTCAGGTCGCTCGAATAGCAGGCAGAGATCTTCGTCCCGGCCAGGCGCTCCTTGAATGCGTGGTACTGCGCCACCCCCCGCTCGCTGAGGGAAACGTCGGCATGGCCGTTGTAGCGCGGGATGCCGGCCCCCTGCACCTCGCCGTGCCGGATCAGGTAGAGTCTCGTTCGGGCGGTCACATCTTTCTCCTTGGTTTTCATGAAATCCGGTGCAGCGCCAGCAGCACCAGCAGGCAGCCGACCTCTCCCAGTTCGCTGACGCAGCCGATGACATCGCCGGTGATCCCCCCCAGCCTGCGCTGGAAGTACCAGCGGCAAAGCCCGGCAAAGGCGAAGACTGCAACGGCAGCGGCCACCCCCGGCCAGGAAAGGGTCAGGAAGGAGATCCCCAGGGTCACGGGAAGCGCGACGGCAAGCTGCACGGCACCGGCGCCCGTGATGAATGCCGCGCCCAGCCCGTCAGTCCGCGCCCGGCTAGCGCCGACGGTCAGAAGCACCTGGCTGCAGCGGGCCACGCAGGGAAACAGGAGCAAGCTCCCCCGTTTCCATTCCGGTGCCAGGGCCAGAAGGGCCTGGTATTTGAGCATGAGGACGAGTAGCAGGCCCAGGGCCCCCACCGCGCCGATCCGGGAATCCTTCATCACCTCCAGGAAGCGCTCGCGCCCGCCACGGGCTGCCATGCCGTCGCAGACATCGGCCAGGCCGTCCAGGTGGAGCCCGCCGGTCACCAGGGCAAGGAGCGCCACCAGGATCAGGTCCCCCACGGCCTGCGGCAGCACCGGGTCGAGCAGCCACTGGGCACCGGCCAGCAGAAGCCCCAGGGTCAGCCCCACCAGCGGAAACAGGGCCATGGAGCGCCCCAGGTCCCGCTCCTCGCAGCGGAGCGAGAACGGCAGCGGGATGATGGTGAGAAACTGAAGGGCAATGAAATAGAGGCGCATGGTTCTCCGTAGGGGCAGGCCTGTGTGCCTGCCCTGAGCGGCCATTGGGCCAGGCCACATTGGCCACGCCACATTGGGCGGCCACGCCACATTGGGCGGCCACACCACATCGGGCGGCCACATAGGGCCGCCCCTACATGTTCTGTTCCGCCACGCCGGCTTCCGCGAAACTCGCCATCTCCGTGAGCACCTTCACTCCCGCCTCGATGAGCCCCATGGCCAGGGCTGCGCCGGTCCCCTCCCCGAGCCGCAGTTGCAGGTCGAGGATCGGTTCCAGCCCGATCCGCTCCAGCATGAAGGCATGGCCGATCTCCACCGAATTGTGGGCGGCAAAGAGGTACTCCTTTACCAGCGGCTGCAGTTCATAGGCAATGAGCGCCCCGGCCGTGGAGATGAAGCCGTCCACCACCACCGGGATCCGGTTGGCAGCCGCCCCCAGTACCAGCCCGGCAATACCTGCGATCTCCAGCCCCCCTACCTTGGCCAGCACATCAAGCGGGTCGCCGGGGTCGGGACGGTTCAGGGCGAGCCCCTGTTCGATCACCCGGACCTTGTTGGCCAGGGCGGCGTCGTTGATGCCGGTGCCGCGGTGGGTCACCTCCTGCACCGTCTTGCCGGAAAAGGCGGCAATGATGGCCGACGAAGGGGTGGTATTGCCGATCCCCATCTCGCCGGTGCCGAGCATGGCGATCCCTTCCCGCCTGGCGTCGATCGCCAGGCCTATTCCCGCCTCCAGGGCCGCCGTCGCTTCTTCGCGGGTCATGGCAGGACCTTTCGCAAAGTTGCGCGTCCCCCATGCCACCTTGCGGCTCAACAGGCCGGGCACCTCGCCAAAGTCGTGATCGACCCCCATATCCACCACCCTGACCTCGACTCCGCTGTGACGGGCCAGGACATTGACCCCGGCGCCGCCGGCCAGGAAGTTGAACACCATCTGCGGGGTCACCTCCTTGGGAAAGGCGGATACCCCTTCCTCGACGATGCCGTGGTCCCCGGCAAAGGTGTAGATGACCTTGCGCGAGGTATCGGGAGCGAGGGTACCGCTGATGGCGGCAAAACGCCGGGCAAACTCCTCCAGCCGCCCCAGGGAGCCCAGAGGTTTTGTCTTGTTGTCCAGCTTTGCCTGGGCACGGGCCAGCAGATCGGCATCCACCGGACAGATGGCGGCCAGCGTATCCTGTAACAGGTTCATCGGTTAGCTCCTCCTATTTCTCATCCGGAGTTTCCGGACGGGAACTATTTCAGTCTCAGCGGCATCCCGGCGATGGTAACGTACACCTCGTCGGCAGCCGCGGCCAGTAGCTGGTTCGCCTCCCCGCTCAGATCCCGGAAGATCCGGGCGAGGCGGTTTTCCGGCACGATCCCCATGCCCACCTCGTTGGTCACCAGCACCACCGTGCTTTGCATTCCGGGAAGCTGCCTCGTCAACTCTTTGACAGCGGCGAGGGCCGGCGCCGGGTCATCGGCGCACAGCAACAGGTTGGTGAGCCAAAGGGTCACGCAATCGACCAGCAGCGCCGCATGACGGCCATCGTGCTCGGCAAGGACCCGCGCCAGCTCGAACGGCTCCTCGATGGTCTGCCAGCGGTCGCCGCGACGCTCCTGGTGGCGGCTGATCCGTGCCGCCATCTCCGCATCGCCGGCCGTGGCGGTGGCAATATAGCCGAGGGGCGCGCCGCACGCCTCGGCAAGCCGTTCCGCAAGCCGGCTCTTGCCGCTGCGGGCACCGCCGGTGACCAGTATGGTCTTTCCCATTTTCCCCTCTTCCAGATGCGCCCGCGCAGGCGCACATAAAAAACAAAAACCCCGCTCCGATAGGGAGCGGGGTGGATTCACGGGATAGAGAAAGCCGCCCGGCGCCTCTCCCTCGGAGGTCACGTGCCGACAAGCAACCAGGCAGGTCTCCTGACTTACGGGTCTTCTTACTTGCCGCGCCTTCCCGGTCGAAAGCGCTGCTGCTCGCTTTCAAAATGGAATCCAGTGGCGTTGTGCGGCGTTCATCACCGTTCACAGTTGCGGGACAGTGGGGGATTCGCACCCCCTTCCCTATTATCACCCCCGCAGCTCATGCGGCGAGGATGCACCTGGTTACCTACTATGCAATTGTACGGGACTTGTAACAGACGGGACGGGCAAAGTCAATGGGGAATCCGGGCGGCAGTGGAATGTCAAAAATGGGTCAGTTTTGTGTCACAAAAAGGCTGAGGGGTCAGCCCTCTACATGAGACATTTCTGGTCCGCCTGTCTGCTATTTTGTCCTATGTCGAGGGCTGACCCCTCAGCCTCTCTTTTTCCGGGATACCTTGACTTTGTGGATTGCGGACAAGCTGGTAACGAGCAGCAGGAAAGGTACATCAGCACCAACGGAACTGAAGTTTCTGTCACGGCTGTCAGTTCTCCCGTGGCTGATACTCCGCAGACAAAACCTTTTTGTTCGGTGCGTCGGGTTGATGTTGGTCAGGAACATAAATGAGCAGTATTTTTCCGTCAGGAGTTGCTTTTGCTTTTTCTATGATTGCATCTTTCCATGATTGTATAGACTCATTCAGTCGAGCCTCGGCGCTGGGAGTGATGATGAACTCGGTGCAGTTTGGGCAGTTGAATCCTTTTCGTCTTCCGTAGTCGTGACCGGAAAAGGCGGCGGGACCTCCGCAAAGTGGGCAAGCTTGAACTGGCATTGTAGCTTCTCCTTAGAGTCGGTTTAGCTTTTTGTTTTCTTGGTACTCTTCTAAATCACGCAAGTTATCTACTCCGGCCTCTTCCATTTCTTTGTTGAGGTCACTTATGTAGTCAGGTTCAATATGTTCTGTAATTTGAGGTGGCCGGGGTTGGTGAGACAACCTGAAGGGTGAAATAAGCAAATCCCCGAAGTAGTTGTGGTTATCGGCATCAGGCGGCCGTTCTCAGTTTTTCCAGTCCTCTTGAATAAGCCTCACTGGGGGTCAGCTTGTCAAGGGACGAATGCCGTCGGTGGTCGTTGTACCAGTTAAACCAGGAGGTCAGGTCGCTGGCAAGCTCGGCTCCGGTTTCGTATGCCTTCAGGTAGATTCGCTCGTACTTCAGGGTGCGCCAGAGTCGCTCG
>JACRPV010000063.1 GCA_016223015.1 Geobacter sp.
AAATCCAGGATCTCACGAACCTTGGCCACATCCACCGCAAAGGTTTCGTCATCCAGCTTGAAGGTCAGATACTGCACCGTCTCCGTTATTCCCGCTATGCTCATAAAACCTCCATACATCGTGCATCTCTGCAAAGGTGCTGTTTAACGATTCAGATTCCCTAGAATTTCTCGTATTCGCTGTCCAACTGGTCACTACATTCCTTAAAATCGAGCCCAAACCCCTCGGCACCGACTGCTTTTTTCGTAAAGACCCTTTTATCCTGAACAGCGGAAGATTTTTTGTAATGGGCAATCTGGGAAGCCTTAGCCTGGGATGATCCTTGGATTTCCCCTCTCGCCTCGACCTGTGCCACACTTCGCTCATCTAGCCGAAAATAGCTGATGTCCACCTGTAATTGCTCAGCCTGCGAAGCAAGCTCTTCGGCGGTGGAAGCCATCTCTTCAGAGACAGAGGCGTTCTGTTGGATCACCTGATCCAACTGCTGGATCGCCTTGTTGATCTGTTCGGCACCAGTGTCCTGCTCCTTGCTGGCAGCAGAGATCTCCTGGACCAGTTCCGCTGTCCGCTGGATGTCGGGAACCATCTTCGAGAGCAGTTCACCCGCCCGCTCAGCCACTTGCACACTTGAAGCCGACAGGTCACTGATCTCGGCAGCCGCATTCTGGCTCCGTTCTGCCAGTTTTCGGACCTCTGAAGCGACCACGGCGAACCCCTTGCCGTGCTCGCCGGCACGGGCCGCCTCGATGGCGGCGTTCAACGCCAGCATGTTGGTCTGGCGGGCAATCTCCTCGATGATCGAGATCTTGTCGGCGATCTCTTTCATGGCCTGAACCGTCTCTTCGACTGCTTTGCCGCCCGCTTTGGCATCTTCCGCCGATTTGACGGCGATCTTCTCGGTCTGCAGGGCATTGTCGGCGTTCTGTTTCACATTGGACGACATCTGTTCCATGCTGCTTGATGCTTCTTCTGCTGCAGCAGCCTGTTCGCTCGCCCCTTGAGACATCTCTTCAGAGCTTGCTGAGAGTTGCTGGCTGCCAGCTGCCACATTGTCGGCAGCAATCCGGACATTCCCCATCACGACCAGGAGTTTATGCGTCATTGCCGCCAGCGCCTTCATTAACTCATCGAGCTCTGAACGTTCTTTTACCTCCACCAGGAGATTTCCGGCTGCGATCTCTTTTGCAACGTTCGAAACCATGTTCATGGCGCCGATCAACAAGTTCAGATTGTTCTTTATCTCGTTGAAATCGCCGTTATAGGTAGCAGTAATCTTTTCAGGGATATCGCCCTTTGCAATTCTCGCGACATACTCTGCTGCAACGTTAAGTGGGATGATAACTGCATCAAGCGTCTTATTTATGCCATCAACGATATGCGCAAATTCCCCTTGGTGTCTAGATGCGTCAGCACGGGTATCGAGCTTCCCGTTCACCGCAGCTACCGAAAGCGCCTCAATATCTTTCATGATCTCTTTGAGTCTCTCGACCATGTTCTGCATGGCGGCGAGTAATTGGCCGGTTTCATCCTGGGCATCAACGTTGATGGTGGAGCTGAGATCGCCAACGGCAATGGCTTTGGCGATATTTACGGCAGAGCCAAGGGCGCGTTTGATCCGGTGGGCAACAAAGAACGCAAATAGAAAGATGACGATGGCGCCAACGACTGCACCAATGACGATCCGCCACTTGATCTTGGCCATTTCGGCCTGCACGTCATCAACATAGATGCCACTGCCGACAACCCAGCCCCACTCTTTGACGAGCTTGACGTACGAGACTTTGGGAACAGGCTGGCTGGACCCTTCCTTGGGCCACATATAGTTGACGACACCCTCTCCTTTGTCCTTTGCCAGTGCGGCCATATCCACAAAGATACGCTTGCCGTTGGGATCCTTATCGTCAGCCAGATCTTTCCCATCCATTTCCGGCTTAATCGGATGCATTAGCATCTTTGGTTCCAGATCATTGATCCAGAAGTATTCGTTTCCCATGTAACGAAGATTCTTTACAGCTGCCAAAGCCATTTTCTGTGCATCTGCTGTCCGCAGTTCGCCACTCTTGGCCTTGCCCTGGTATTCCTCAATAAGCTTGTACGCCACCTCAACCACATTACGGGTTGAGCTTATCTTTTCCTCCATCATCTTTTTCTCTACAAGCGGCAAGAAATAGAATAAAATCCCGCATAGAAATAATGCAATTGTAACAACCGAAACGCTGAGTATCTTTGTGAGTATTTTCCAGTTTTTAAACTTTAACAGTTCCATTTCACATTCTCCTTGCTTAGCAATAATATGTTTCTATATTACGCTTTAACATTGTACTGTTTTTGGGCTTAATACTTAATCGGCATCACCATGTTTAACTTTAGCCCAATTATTCAACGATAATCATTATATAAAGAATAAAAAACGGCGTCATGAGGCCCATGACGCCGCCTATTCATTTTAGATTTTCACTTATGATCAGATGACCGTTACTGCCGATCACCAGCAACTGCAAACTAAGCCGCGATCCCCTCCGAAACGGCACTCAGCTCGTCCAGGGTGAACACTTTGTCGATGTTCAGGATCATGATGAAGGTCTCGTTCTGCTTCCCCATACCTATCAGGAAGTCCGTGTTCAGCTTGGTCCCGATCCGCGGTGCCGGCTCGATGTTCTCCGGCTCCAGTTCCAGCACTTCCTGCACCGAATCGGCCAGAGCACCCACCACGGCTGTCTCGTTATCCAGCGTTATCTCCATCACGATGATGCAGGTATCCACCGTCTTCTCGGTCTCGCTCATGCCGAACTTCAGACGCATGTCAACCACCGGCACCACGCTCCCCCGCAGGTTGATCACCCCGCGCATGAAATCGGGCGTCTGCGGCACCTTCGTGACTGTGCTGAAATCCAGAATCTCGCGGACCTTGGCCACATCCACCGCAAAGGTTTCGTCATCCAGCTTGAAGGTCAGATACTGCACCGTCTCCGTTATCCCCGCTATGCTCATAGAACCTCCGTACATCGTGAACCGCGAGCTCTGGATCGTGAACATCCGGGAGTGTCCCGCTTCACGATCCACATTTCACAATCAACGGTTTCCTAAAATTTCTCGAACTCGCTGTCCAGTTTGTCGCTACCTTCGTTCAATTCCAGACCGAATCCATCGGAGCCGACCGCCCGTTTCATCCCTTTGGCGTGCATTACCGGATGCTTTTCCTTCTTGAGATGGGCTATCTGCGGGGCCTTTGATTTGCGAGGCGCTTCCGCTTTTGGTTCGATACGGGACCTGCCCCGTTCATCGAGCCGGAAGAAGCTGATGGAAACCTGCAGTTGCTCTGCCTGGGAGTTCAACTCTTCGGCAGTGGAAGCCATCTCCTCACTGGCAGAGGCATTCTGCTGGATGACCTGGTCGAGCTGCTGGATCGCCTTGTTGATCTGCTCGGCGCCCGTATCCTGTTCCTTGCTGGCAGCAGAAATCTCCTGCACGAGTTCTGCAGTCCGCTGGATATCGGGAACCATCTTCATGAGCAGACCGCCGGCCCGTTCGGCCACTTCCACGCTGGAAGCCGACAGCTCACTGATCTCGGCTGCCGCCTTCTGCGAGCGCTCTGCCAGCTTACGGACTTCGGAAGCCACCACCGCAAATCCCTTGCCGTGTTCCCCGGCCCTTGCCGCCTCGATGGCAGCATTCAAGGCCAACAGATTGGTCTGTCGTGCGATTTCTTCGATGATGGAGATCTTGTCGGCAATCTCCTTCATGGCCTGAACCGTCTCTTCTACCGCCTTACCGCCGGCCTTGGCATCTTCCGCACTCTTCACCGCGATCTTCTCGGTCTGCAGCGCATTATCGGCATTTTGCTTGATGTTTGAAGACATCTCTTCCATGCTGGAGGAAGCCTCTTCCGCTGCAGCGGCCTGATCGCTCGCCCCTTGTGACATCTCTTCCGACCCGGAAGAAAGCTGCTGGGAACCTGCTGCAA
>JACRPV010000027.1 GCA_016223015.1 Geobacter sp.
GACATGGACGCAATGGACCGCAGATGTCAGCGGAGTAAGCCCACCCGCCGCCTGAAGCAGACCCACCGGGGATACGCGGTGCGGTGCCGGGAGATACGACTCCCAGCCGACAAAGGGATAGAGCTGTTCTGCGATCTTGCCGCTTGAGTCGAAGCAGAATTCGACCTCTTCCGCAGATTCTGCAAGATGGATCATCAGGGGAAGGGAGCGTTGCTCGGCCAACGCAACCAGATCTCCCAGGAACTCCCCGGAAAGGGTATGCGGTGCATGGGGTGATATGCCAGGGGAAAGAGATTCCCCTGAAAAGGAGGTGAGCGCCACGACAATGGCAGTACGACGCTCCATACTCTGCTGCGCAGATTGACCGATGGCCTCGCAATAGACGCGCCCCGAAACACCCAGCTGCCGATAGAGGGGGAGCAGGGAAAGATCGGTGACAATCTCCCCAATGGTGGTGGTCCCGCTCTCCAGGGAGATTCGCGCCCCCTCCCGTACGGAGTGCTCCAGTTCGCTCCTGTCCAGGCCGCGCCGCAGCTTTATCACCTGGATAATCCAGTCAACGTAGGTCCTGGGGGCATAATCCAGGCCTTTGCGCAGCTTCCAGGCAGGGAAGTGGGTCAGTTCCAGGTGGGTATGGGCATTGACCATCCCCGGCATGATGACGCAACCGGGATATCCCTCTACCGGCAGGGGAAACTCCGACCTCACGTCATCCAGCGAACCGACGGCAGCGATTCTTCCGTCTCGCACGACAACCGCGCCACCTTCCAGAGGTGGCCTGCCCGAGGTGTAGAGAATAGAAGCGGCAATGATCTTCATGGCACCCATTACGTCCCCTTCCTGTTCTACTCAAAGTGTACCAGGGGGAAAAACAAAGGGCAAAGGGGATTCCTCCCGTTTGCCCTGAGTCGTTTTCCCGAGGAAACATGCCATAGTGCCCCGGTCACGGTGTCCCCGGTCTTTCGATCCCGCCCCTGTGGCTACCAGGCGACCTTTTTCAGTTTTGCCTGGCCGGCGTCCTCTTTGCGGCTCGGCAGCATCCTGTTCTTGTCATCCACAAAGACCAGCTTGGGCTCATGGTTCAACGCCGCTTCATTCTCCATGTCGACAAAACTGGCGATGATCACCAGGTCCTTAGGTGCCACCAGGCGCGCAGCAGCTCCATTCAGACAGATCACCCCTGAACCGCGCTCTCCCTCGATGGCGTAGGTCTCGAGACGGCTGCCATTGGTGACGTTCCAGATGGCGACAGCCTCGTAGGGTATGATATCGGCCGCTTCCATCAGGTCGAGATCGATGGTTACACTACCCTCGTAGTGCAGGTCGGCACCGGTAACGGTTGCGCGGTGAATCTTGCTCTTCAGCATCTTTCTTTGCATGTCAGTCATCCTCCCCCATAATTCCGTTGTCGATTAGTCTGGTCTGTCCAATTTTCACAGCCAACGCGAGAAGGGTACGGTGATCTGCCTGGCTGCATTCCGCCAGAGTGTCGCCATCGCGATACTCCAGATAGTCGATGAGAGCTGCGGGTTCTTCGGCAATGATGGCTTCTGCGCGTTCGCGGAGACGGGCCACCGAGGTCTCGCCAGCGCGAAAGGCTGCACGGGCCGCAGTAATGGCCCTGTTCAGGCAGAGAGCACTCCGGCGCTCTGCAGGTGAAAGGTAGCTGTTGCGCGAACTCATGGCCAGTCCGTCGGGTTCGCGGATTATCGGCATCCCCACGATCCCCACAGCCATGTTCAGATCGGCCGTCATCCGGCGTATGACGGCAAGCTGCTGGAAATCCTTCTTGCCGAACAGGGCCACGTCGGGCTGCACGATGTTGAAGAGCTTGCAGACGACCGTGGTGACGCCCCGGAAATGGCCGGGACGGCTGGCACCGCACAGAGGGAGCGTGAGCCGCTCCACGTCGACGTACGTCTCAAACCCCGAAGGGTACATCTCGGTCGCCGCCGGCGCAAAGATCAGGTCGACACCCGCCTCTTGTGCCAGTGCCGAGTCTCGCTCCATATCCCGTGGGTACCGTTCGAAGTCTTCGCCCACCCCAAACTGGGTCGGATTGACGAAGATGCTCGTAACCAGCAGGTCGCACCTTTTTCGGCCCTCATGCATGAGTGAGGCATGACCTTGGTGCAGAAACCCCATGGTTGGCACCAGGCCAATGGTCTTGCCTGCCCCGTGGGCGGTGCGGGCAATTGACTGCATCTCTGCTATGGACGTGACAATACGCATATCAGTTGAACGAGTGGGCTTCCGTGGGGAACTCGCCACTTTTGACCTCGGTAATGTAGGCATTCACTGCATCGGCAATGAGAGAACGGGCATCCGCATATCTCTTGACGAATTTTGGCGAATACTTCTCGCACAGCCCCAGGATATCGTGGAGCACCAGGACCTGTCCATCGCATCCCGGCCCGGCACCGATGCCGATGGTCGGGATGGAGAGCTGCTCGGTGATCCTCCTGGCGAGTTTCTGGGGGATCCCCTCCAGTACGACCGCAAAGGCCCCTGCCTCCTGCACTGCCATTGCATCGGCCATGAGCTGCTCGGCGTGTTCCTCCTTCTTTCCCTGCACCCGGTAACCGCCCATGCGGTGTATGGATTGGGGGGTCAAGCCGATGTGGGCCATGACCGGAATATCGATGGAAGCGATAGCCCGGATGGCGTCGACCATGTTGGCGCCCCCCTCCAGCTTTACCGCTGCGGCTCCGGCCTCCTTGATGAGCCGGCCGGCGTTCAGGCGCGCCTGCCCGACATCCACCTGATAGGAGAGAAACGGCATGTCAGCCACCACGAGGGCCCGCGGCTCTGCGCGCATCACGGCCCGGGTGTGGTAGATCACCTCGTCGAGGGTCACCGGCAGGGTATTCTCATGACCGGCAACGACCACCCCGAGCGAATCGCCGACCAAAAGGACATCCAGACCGCAACCGTCGAGTATCCGGGCAGTGGGATAGTCGTAACAGGTCAGGACACTGATCCTGGTCCCTTCAACCTTCATTTTCTGGATATCGAGAATGGTTATCTGCTTGCGCATCTGAACCCCATAAACACAAAACGCCCACCAAAAACGGAGGGCGTTGTTCCACACGCTCGGGACACTCGATGTCCCGGAAAAAGCGCTGACTATTGCCGTCCGTCCCGGTTCTCTACGAATCCAGGCGGTATGTATGAAAAAAGGCAGATTGGGGTCGTGTAGCTGCTCCGCTCATGTAGCGGGCCAAACCCCATCTGCCTGAGGATGTAACATATCAGGTTTATGTTTGTCCAGATTAATTTTACATCTTATTCGCCGAACTCTTTCATTAATTCCAACTCTTTGACAACGGCGGCACTGTCATCGCGGCGTTTCTCCAGGTCCTCGAAGATGCCGAGCACCATTCTGCCGACCGATTCGACCGCATGCTTGATCTCCTTGCCGTCATCCACCTGGCGCCCAGTGGCAC
>JACRPV010000064.1 GCA_016223015.1 Geobacter sp.
TGCAGGCGCTGAAAAAGGAGTACACCAGCATTCTTACCAATGCTCCGGACATGGTGGTCCAGCGTCAGACAGCAGGCAGGCATGACCTCATCCCGCTCGAGTACGCCAGGAAGATCACCACGATCCTGGGGGTGACAGCCGTTGAACCCCGCTGGTGGGGGTATTACTACGATCCGGTTTTCGGCGCGAACTTCACCCTCATGGTCCCTGCTGCCAGGAAGGTCGAGCCGGGGAATATCATCATCGGCCAGGGGGTCGCAAGAATCCTGCGGATTGCCACCGGCGACCTGGTAACGTTCAGGAGCTATGCAAAAACCCCTCTGCTCCTCAATATCCAGGAGATACTCCCCTATGAGTCGGAACTGGTGGCATCGGACCTGATTCTCATGTCGCAGCAGGATTTTCACGAGATGTTCAACTTCCCTGCCGGCGTTGCGACCGATCTTGCGGTAACGGTCAGGAATCCCCGCGAACTGACAACCGTGGCGACGAAGATCGTGGAGGAGTTCCCCGATGCCCGCCCCATCCTGAAAAGCGAGATCCTGCGGACCTATGATTCCCTTTTTGACTGGCGGGGGGGCATGATAACGGTAGTGCTCTTCTCCGCCATCATCTCCTTTGTCATCTTTGCCTGGGACAAGGCCACCGGCCTGTCGGCCGAGGAGAGGAAGGAGATCGGCATCCTGAAGTCGATCGGCTGGGAAACAGCGGACGTGCTCCTGCTGAAATTCTGGGAAGGGATCGCCATCTCGTTCTCCGCGTTCCTGGTGGGAGGCATTCTGGCATACGTTCACGTCTTCATCTTATCCGCGCCGCTTTTCGGAAGCGCCCTCAAGGGGTGGTCGGTTCTCTACCCCCACTTCCGGCTGGCACCGGTCATAGATGTCTATCAGCTTTCCATGCTCTTCTTTCTCTCGGTGTTCCCCTATACCGCCGCCACCATCATCCCGTCCTGGCTGGCCGCCACGGTCGATCCCGATGCTGCCATGAGGTCCTGACCGTGATCAGCCTTGCCCATGTCACGAAAACCTACAATGCCGGCAAATCCAACCAGTTTACGGCTGTGGACGATGTCAGCATCGATATCCGGCCAAGGGAACTGACCGTCCTCAAGGGGCCGAGCGGCTCAGGCAAGACCACGCTCTTGTCGCTGATCGGCTGCATGATCCGGCCGAGTTCCGGCAGGATCGTCCTGCACAACATGCGGACGTCATTCAGCCAGGAGGGAGACGGCAAGGAACTGTTCGACATCACCAGCCTCCCCGAGCGGTTTCTCACCGAGATCCGGCGCACCACCTTCGGGTTCATCTTCCAGCAGTTCAACCTGATCAAGGGGATATCGGTGCTTGAAAACATCCTGCTCCCGGCCTATCCTACGGGCGAAAGCCATGCAGAGTTCAAAAAGCGGGGGGAAGAACTGCTGGAGCTGTTCAACATGAAGCGCCACGCAGCGTCACGCACAGACTGGCTTTCCGGCGGAGAGCTGCAGCGCGTAGCCATAGCCAGGGCGCTGATAAACAACCCGTCCATTCTCATTGCCGATGAACCGACCGCGCACCTGGACACCAAGCTTTCCCAGGAGTTCATGGAGATCATTGCCGACTTGAAGGCCGAGGGGAAGACCATCCTGATCGCCAGTCACGACCCGCTGGTGTTCGATTCGCCCCTGGCCGAGACGGTGGTGGAGATGCGGGACGGCCGGATAACGGCACAGGGGGACAAGGCGTGATCCAGCATCCGGCAATCCTCTCTCTGCTGGTATCGTCGGTCATCATCAGCCTGATGATCCTTTATGCAGGCTGGCACGGGCTCCGGATCGTCAGGAGCTGGGACCTGGCAAGCGGAAGCGAAAAACAGCTGCGCCTGGAGCGGACAACCTATCTGATCTCCACCATCCTCGGCTACAGTCTCTTTTTCCAGATCCTCTCGCTTTTTCTCTACATATTCACGGCAGATTACCTGCACGGCCAGTTCGTGGGAGCGATGTGCGCGGCAGGCTCCCTGAACGCAAACGGTTTCGGCTACCCGGTCCTGATCCTCAAGATCGTCACCTGCCTCTTTGCCGGGGCCTGGCTGATCATCAATCACGCCGACGGCAAGGGGTACGACATCTTTTTTCTGAGTAAGGGGAAGGGGGGGTATCTCTTCGCAGGGGTAAGCACGCTGACCTTCGTCATCGCGATTGCGTCATTGATCTCGTTTATCAGCCTGTATATCTATGCACTGCCGACACACCACTGTCCGTTCTGCATTCTCCAGAAGGAATACGGCTATGTCGGCTATCCTCTGTACGCGACGCTGCTCGGTGCCGGTATCTGCGGCCTGGGGGTCGGGGCGCTGATGCCGGCCCGAAAACGGCAAAGCCTTGCCCGGACGGTGATGCTGTTTCAGCGGAAGCTTGCGGCGATAGCCCTGGTTCTGTACCTGCTCTTTACCCTCATCGTGGCCTACCAGATGGCCTTCTCCGCCCTGGAATTCTGAGCCCCGATCCCCCGCAAAAGCAATCCCGCCTGGCAACCCTCCGCTGGCATCGGCCAACCGCGGCATATCTGCCGGAAACGGCTAGCCTGCGAATCTGACCCTGGCGAACCGCCGTTTGCCGACCTGGAGAACGTATTCTCCCGTGGCTGCCAGTTCCAGATTTTCGTCGGAGACCTTCTCGCCGTTGACCTTTACCCCCCCCTGCTGGATGGCGCGGCGCCCCTCGCTGTTGGAGGTCACGATCCCTGCCCTGGCAAGCAGCTTGTAGAGCACCACCGGCTCCCCTTCCACGGGGAATGAGAACTCCGGCATCTCGTCGGGGGTCTGGTTGTCGCGGAAACGCTTGACGAAATGCTCTTCCGCCTCGCCGGCTGCGGCCTGGCCATGGTAGCGGCCGACAATCTCCCGGCCGAGGCGCTTCTTGGCATCCATGGGATGGAGTGCGTGGGACTTGATCTCCTGGCGCATGGCCTCGATACCGGCCAGGGAGAGGTCGGAAAGGAGTTCGTAGTAGCGGAGCATCAGTTCGTCGGAGATGGACATCACCTTGCCGAAGATCTCGTCGGGTGACTCGTTGATACCGATGTAGTTGCCCAGCGACTTGGACATCTTGTTGACGCCGTCGAGCCCTTCCAAAAGCGGCATGGTAAGGACGGTCTGGGGGACCTGCCCCCATTCCCGCTGCAGCTCGCGCCCCATGAGCAGGTTGAACTTCTGGTCGGTCCCCCCCAGCTCGATGTCGGCCTTGAGCGCCACCGAATCGTACCCCTGGATGAGCGGGTAGAGGAACTCGTGGATGCTGATCGGCATCTGGGTGGCAAAGCGCTTGCCGAAATCGTCCCGCTCCAGCATCCGCGCCACCGTGTACTTGGCGGCCAGGCCGATCATGTCGCCGGCAGAGAGGGCGCTCAGCCAGTCGGAGTTGAACACCACCCTGGTCTGCTCCGGGTCGAGGATCTTGAAGACCTGCTCCTTGTAGGTTTCGGCATTCCTGAGCACATCCTCGCGGGTCAGGGCCTTGCGGGTTTCCGACTTGCCGGTGGGATCGCCGATCATGCCGGTAAAGTCGCCGATGAGGAAATAGACCTCGTGGCCGAGCTGCTGGAACTGCCGCATCTTCTGCAGGAGCACGGTATGCCCCACGTGGAGATCGGGCGCAGTCGGATCGAACCCCGCCTTGACCTTCAGCGGCACGCCGGTCCTGGCCGATTTAGCCAGCTTCTCCTCCAGCTCCTTTTCCACCAGGATCTCAACCGTACCCCGCTTTATCAGCTCCAACTGTTCGGCTACGGAAACTGTCATTGCATCCCCTCCAATAAACTACCGCTCGGTAAAATCCTGAAAAAAGCATTCGACCGCAGATAAACGCAGATAAACGCAGATAAAGGCGGATAAAAGCAAAAAAATACTTCACGCCTCAGTGCATGTTTGTCGGCCGGAAAGGTTTGTCTTTATTCGTAGTTATCTGCGTTCATCCGCGTGCATCTGCGGTTAATTGCCGTTATCAGTTCATTCGCAGGCGATGTTGACCCGCTCGATGGCGAGCGCCTTGCCGGTCACGTCGTCGATCTCGATCACCACGCCGTTCAGCCGGATATCCTTCTTCGCCACCTCGAACTTGGTGGGTATCTGGGTCAGGAATTTCCGGATCGGCTCATCCTTGCGTACCCCGATCACCGATTCGAACGCCCCGGTCATGCCGGCATCGGTGAGGTAGGCGGTCCCATCGGGCAGGATACGCTCGTCCGCGGTCTGCACATGGGTATGGGTGCCGACCACGGCGCTCACCCGGCCGTCCAGGTAGCAGCCGAGGGAGGTCTTTTCCGAGGTGGCCTCGGCATGGAAGTCGACGAGGATGATCGGCGTCTCCTGCCTCAGCCGCTCGACCTCGCGGTCGGCAACCCGAAAAGGGCATTCCAGGTTGTTCATGAACACCCGGCCCTCCAGGTTGAGCACCCCGACCTTGATCCCGCCGGCGGTCCTGAGCACGGTGCTCCCCTGCCCCGGCGTGCCGGGGGGGTAGTTGGCCGGACGGATGAGGCGCTCTTCGCGGGTAACGTACTCCAGCGCCTCTTTCTTGTCCCAGATGTGGTTGCCGCTGGTGAAGCAATGGATGCCGAGCTGGAACAGTTCCTGAGCCGTCTCCGCGGTGATGCCGAAGCCGCCGGCGGCGTTCTCGCCGTTGGCGATCACCAGGTCGATCCGGTGGCGGTCCACCAGCCGGTGCAGCATCCGGCCAATGGCCTGGCGTCCCGGCTTGCCGATGATGTCCCCGATGAACAGCAGTTTAACGGGCATATTCGACAGCCCTGGTCTCCCGGATCACGTGGACCTTGATCTGACCCGGATAGGTCATCTCGGCCTCGATCTTCTTGGCCACGTCCTTGGCCAGCACCACGGCCTGCTCGTCGCTGACCTGGTCGCTGGAGACCATGACCCGGATCTCGCGGCCGGCCTGGATGGCAAAGGAGTTGGTCACGCCGCCGAATGATGTGGCGATCCGCTCAAGGTCTTCGAGCCGCTTGACATAGGTCTCCATCATCTCGCGGCGGGCGCCCGGCCGTGCACCCGACAGGGCATCGGCTGCCTGGACCAGGACGTCCAGGACCGAGTTCGGCTTCTCGTCTTCGTGGTGCGCCATGATGGCATGGACGATCTTGGGGGACTCGCCGTACTTGCGCGCCAGATCAGCGCCGATAACGGCGTGGGAGCCCTCGACCTCGTGGTCCACGGCCTTGCCCAGGTCGTGCAAAAGGCCGGCGCGCTTGGCCTGCTTGACGTTGATCCCCAGTTCCGCCGCCATGATGCCGCAGAGGAAGGCGACCTCCAGGGAATGGAGGTAGACGTTCTGGCTGTAGGAGGTCCGGTACTTGAGCCGGCCGATCAGCTTGAGGATCTCCGGGTGGATGCCGTGGACCCCCAGGTCGAAGGCGGCCTGGTCGCCTGCCTCCTTGATCGACTGCTCCACCTCGGCCTCGGCCTTGGAAACCACCTCCTCGATCCGCCCCGGATGGATGCGGCCGTCGGTGATCAGTTTCTCCAGGGCGATCTTGGCAACCTCCCGCCGGACCGGGTTGAACCCGGAGAGGATGACCGCCTCCGGGGTATCGTCGATGATCAGGTCGATGCCGGTGGCAGCCTCAAGGGCCCTGATGTTCCGCCCTTCGCGGCCGATGATCCGCCCCTTCATCTCGTCGGACGGCAGGGCAACGACCGAAACGGTCCGTTCGGCCACGTACTCGCCGGCATAGCGCTGGATCGCCAGGGCCATGATCTCCTTGGACTTCTTGTCGGCGGTCTCCCGTGCCTCTTCCTCGATCGCCTTGATCCGCTTGGCCGCATCGAGCTTGGCCTCGTTCTCCATCTCGTCCATGAGGAGCTTTTTCGCCTCGACCGCGGTCATCCCGGAGATGTTTTCCAGCTTGAGCCGCTGCTCCTCGATGAGTTGGTTGATCCGTTCCTCTTTCTGCCCCAGTGCCTGCTCACGATTGAAAAATGCCTGCTCGCGCTTGACGAAATCGGCGTCACGCTGATCGAACAGATTCATCTTCTTGTCAAGGTTCTCCTCTTTCTGCTGCAACCGCTTTTCAAGTGCCTGGAGATCCTTGCGTTTTTCCTTTGCGTCCCGCTCTGCCTCTGCCTTGGCCTGGAAAACCTCATCCTTGGCCTTCAGCGAAGCCTCCTTGATGATGGTTTCGGCCTCCCGTTTGGCATCTTCCAGGACCCTGATCGCATCTTCCTGGACAGCCCCACCCTTTTCCGCCCCCTTGCGGCGCGTCAGGACTCCGATGGCCCCTCCGGCCACTGCAGCGACCACTAGCAACAGCACTACCACTGTCATGTCCAAGGTTGCACCAGCTGGAAATCGTAACAGAGCCCGACCAGGCGCCCCTGCCCCTCCAGACGATGGAGGGTCTTGTCGTAAAAGCCCTTGCCGTAGCCGACGCGCAGCCCTGCGGAATCGAAGGCCACGCCCGGAATGAAGAATAGGTCGATCTCCTCCGGGGCAATGACCGGACAGCCGGGCAACGGTTCGCAGATGCCGAAGCGGCTGCAGACCAGATCCTCCGGGACACGGACGACCCTGAATTCCAGCAGATCCGCCACCATCGCCGGGAACACGACCCGCTTCCCGGCCGCCAGGGCCGCATCATGGAGCATCCCGGTTGCGACCTCGTTGCGGATCGGCGCGTAGAGGGCGATGGTACGAGCCGCGGCAAACGCCGCCAACGCGAGACCATGCTGTTGCGCGCGCCGACCGGCCGACAGACACTCGGACGGGGCGAGGCTGTTCCGCCGCTCCAGCATCAGACGCCTGAGATCCCGCTTGGGCATCGCGCCACCCATGGGTACTGCCGACCGTACAGTATTGCACAATGGAAAATCGGCCGGGCTGCGGCCTGCCGCGTCAGCGGACCAGGCTCGGACATTGCCGGCTCTCGGGGAGAGGTTTTGAGTATGGAGGAAGGGTTACAGAGTTGCCTGAACCTGCTGCGGACCAGTGCACGCGGCATCCCGTTGCAATGCACTATCCGTTGGCTTGACCTCTGATAAATTAAGGATGGCTGCAGAGCCATCTATCAGCGAAACAGGGGCAAGGATGCAAGCGGTGCGGAAGGCCCCTGCTGGAACTGACGTAAATTTCCAATCCGACATACTCATATATTAAAATCTCCCGAGAGAGACGGTACGGCTACGGATTCCCCCCGTCCAAACGGTTGAGGAGCCGAATCAGCCGATCATGGTACTCCTGGCTCAACCGGTCATGCTCTTCGGCCAGCGCCAGAAAATCCCCGGCAAGGTTGAGCAGTGCCAGACTCACAACCGCCAGGGTGTCGCCCCCCGACGCCGAAGAAGGAACCTCGGCCAGCCGGGCATTGACGAACTGCTCTATTTCGAAGACCTTTTGCGGGGACGCCGGACTCCTGACCTGCAGCTCGCGTCCCATGACCTTCACGCGGTGGGACAGCACACCGCCCATCAGACCGTCTCAAGACGGCTGATAATGGCATCGATGCGGCCTTTGAGCCCTTCCCGCTCCAGGAGCAGGCGCTGGTTTTCTTCCGAAAGCCGTGCATGTTCCTGTTTCAGGGTGGCATACCCATCCAGCAGGGTCTCGATCCGCTTTTCCAGAACCGACAAGAGTTCGCCGTCCATGCAAGCCCCCTTGTTTCGCGGAGAAATTTTATGTGACAACCCCGCAAAAGTCAAGGCGTTTTCTTGATTTCGGCAATTACGTAAGCTGGAATTCATTGCTCACCGCCACCACGATCCCCCCCTTTGCCGTGCCGTCCAGCTTGGTGAGCACCACGCCCGACACGCCGGCAGCCTCCTTGAAGAGACGGGCCTGGGAGATGGCATTCTGCCCGGTGGCGGCGTCCAGCACCAGCAGGGTCTCATGGGGCGCACCTGGCAGCTCCCGCGACATGACGCGGCGGATCTTCTTCATCTCCTCCATCAGGTTGACCTTGGTATGGAGCCGGCCGGCAGTATCCACGATCAGGACGTCGCTCCCCCTGGCCACCGCGGCCTTGCAACTGTCGAAGACCACGGCCGAAGGGTCGGAACCGTCCTTGTGGCGGATGACGTCCACCCCGGCCCGACGGCCCCACTCCTCCAGCTGTTCCGCCGCCGCGGCGCGGAAGGTATCGCCGGCAGCCAGCAGGACCTTCTTCCCTTCGCCGGTATAGCGGCTGGCCAGTTTGCCGATGGTGGTGGTCTTGCCCACCCCGTTCACGCCGATCACCATGATCACGTAGGGCCTGGCCGCGGAGACATCCAGCGGCGACGCATACTGCTGGAGCCGGGCAAGGATCTCCTCCTGCAGCGCCTTTTTGATCGCCCCGCCGTCCTGCAGCTCGTTCCTCTTGAGACGCCCTTCCAGGGTCCTGATCAGCTCCACGGTCGTGGCAACGCCGATATCGGCCGTGATCAGGATCTCTTCCAGCTCCTCCAGCGTGTCGGCATCGATCTGCTTTTTCCCCAGGAGCAGCGTGTCGATGCGACCGACCAGGCTTTCATGGGTCTTGGCCAGCCCCTTTTTCAACCGCTCGAAAAAACCCACTTTCGCCGGCGCTTCGACCGGGGGCGGGGGAGGGACCTCCGGTACCTGCTCTCTGGCCTGCTCCTTGGCCGGTTCCTGGGCCGGGGCCGCAACAGGCTCACTGACAGGTTCCGGGGCCGGTTCTTTGGCAGGCTCTGCAAGCTGTTCTTCCTCGCGGTCCGCCTCGACCGGCGCGACGTCCGCCGCAGCGCCGGTCAGCTTGCCCCATAACCCCTTGAAAAAGCCCTTGTTCTCTTCAGCCATCTCAGTATATCTCCTTCGCAAACAGATGCGCCACCCGGCGAAGCCCCTGCACGGCTCGGGCAGGCAGCGCAGCCCGCTTCATGGTCATCACCAGCACGTAATCCGGGCCAACGGTATGGATGACGTGATGCTGTTCTTCCGTGGTTATGACGATATCCTGCAGTTCACCCAGCGGATAGCGGGCGTGCAGTTCGCGCAGCTGGCTCAGGATGATCCCCTTGTGGGCGCCGATAACCTTCATCTCGAACTCGTCGAAATAGCAGTACTGTTCGACCGCTTCCCCTTCCCAATCGGCCAGAATGGCCCCGCTGGCACCGGGAACCGACTCCACGAGCTCCTTGAGGATCTCCTTGAACGACACCTGAACCTCCCGCACCCGGTCAGTGAACCAGTCGGGTATTCTTGCACGTTTCCGGTTGCGAGGCAAGTGCCTGAAAGGGAAATACCATGCGATTATGGAGGAATGGCTGGCAGGTAATGCAGAGCCATTCTGCTGCCCATGTCGTTACCGGGGATACGAACCGTTTCCTGAAAGTGAAAGAGGGGGCGCGGTCCGCGTCCCCCCCTCTGATTTCACCACTTACGAATGGCAACGATGTGCTGGCTCAGCCCCGCCAGGTCTGCCTGTGCCCCCTCGATCTCCGCCCTGGGTCCGTTCAGAGCAGACCGACCGCCATACGCAGGATCACGATTGTGTCCTCGATATCGATAAAACCGTCACCGACTGAGATACCATTGACCATCGGTGCCACATCGAGTCGCAGGATCTGGTCGGCATGCAGCGGGACTACACCGACCGTCATCATCAACGCCTGCAGAGCGTCGACAATGGTGAAGGGATTGGATACACCCGAGGTGCGGACGATGTTGCGCAGCACGGTCTGACTGGAGCTGTTCTCGTCGATGCCGGTTACGCTCACCCGGTATACCCCGGCATCGCTCAGGCTGAGCTGCTGCTGGAACACACCGCCAACCACGGCCGGGTGGTAGCTCTGTCCATCCATGTCCACGGTAATGGCAACCGGAGTCGTATTGTCCTCCACGGTGCCGGTCAGGAGGCAGGTATCCCGTACCGTGCGGATATCGCTGTCAGGCGAGGTAATGGCCAGGGAGAAGGGAGAGAGGGAGCTGAGCGTCCGTTTCGCCTGGGCGGTTTTCCCTTCACTGCCGACCGCCGATATCTGGATGGTGTTCATCCCCTGCGTGAGGTTCGCGGTGAACGAGAAGGTCGCAGCGGTCAGGGTTGCCGTTTGCGGGGAAGAGCCGTTAACCGTGTAGGTGACAATCATGCCGGGAATGGTTGCGACCGTGCCGGTAACGGTAACGTAGTTCTGGGCCACGGCCGCATTGTCCGGCGGGAAGGTGACGGTCAGATACGGGGCCGTGATGTCCAGGGTAATGGTGCGGACGTCGCTGGTAACGGCGCCGACGTTGTTGGTGGCGGTCACGGTGATGCTGTTGGCCCCGGCCACGAGTTGTACCGGGAAACTGAAGCTGCCGTCCGTATTTACCGTGACGCTGGTGCCGTTGACGGTCAGCGAGCTGATGCCGTTGAGATCTAAGGCCGTGCCGCTGATGTTCTGGGTGGTCCGGGCAGTGGCTGCGCCATCGGGAAGGGCCGAAACGGTCAGGGTCGGAGGTGCGGTACTGATAGTCACCGTCAGATTCTGACTGACGGGCAGGGCCGCGTCAAAGTTGGCATTGCCGGGTTGCGAGGCGGTGATGGTGGTCTCTCCAGCACCGACAATGGTTACGGTGCTGCCGCTCACGGTGGCCACGGCCGGATTTGAGCTGGCAAAGGCGACCGGCAGGCCGGAGGTTGCCGTGGCACTGATGGTGAAAGGCGCAACACCGAAATATTTTGGCGGAAGCGGTGCAAAGGTGATGCTCTGGCTCTCCTTACCGACCGTGATATCCTGGGTGACCTGCGGTGCCGCGTCGTAGTTGGCATCGCCGGCCTGATTCGCGGCAATGGTGCAGGTACCGGCGATCATGCCGGTAACAGTGGTGCCGCTGATGGTGCAGACAGAGGTGGTGGTGGAGCTGAACAGCACGGGACTGGTGGAGGCACCGCCCGTGGCGCCGACCGTGCCGGTGCCGCCTACAACGACGGCTGGAGCGGTGCCGAAGGCGATGGCCTGGCTGCCCTTGTTAATGGTCAGGGTACCGGAGGCCGTACCGTTGTAGTTGCTGTCGTTCACGGCAGCGACAACCGCGTAGCTGCCGACGTTCGTCGGGGCGCTGGCCGAGCCGTCGTAGGTGAGAGCCATTGTCAGGCCGGCCGGTGTGGTTGTGGCAGTCGCTGCCTTGGCCGTGCCGTCGTAGGTTGCCGTCAGATTTCCCAGGCTGACCGTGGCAGTCCCCTTGTTATTGGCCAGGTTATACGTAGCGCTCAGTGCGCTGACCGCTGCCGTGACCGTGTATGAACCGGCCGTGCCGTTGGCGCTGACGCCATAGGTGGCTATGCCGGAGCTGTTTGTGACGGCACTGCCGGCTGCGCCGATGCCGGCACCACTCCCCGGACCGGTAAAGGTGACGCTGATGCCGTCCAGCACGCTGCCGAGAGAGTCGACAACCCTGGCCGCGAGCGACGTGGCAAAGGCAGTGTTGATGACCGTGGATTGGGGGGTGCCGGCGGTTGCCGTCAGGGCAGCCGGGACGCCGCGTTCATAGGCGCCCATGTCGCAGGTGGCGTCCTGGGGACGGCTCATGCCACGCTGGTCAGTGGCCGGACCGCTGGCGCAGCTTCCGGAGTCGATGGCCGGACTGCCGGCAAGCAGGGGGATCGTACCGGTGTTGCCACCATAGTTGCCGAGAACGCCCAGAAGCGGATCAGCGCTGCTGACATTCGTGCAGGTGCTGCCGGGATAACAGCCGTTCGTAACGATGCTGTCGCTGATGGTCGCCACGCCGGAGATATACGAGCCACTGCCCCAGAATATGGCGTTCCGGATGGTGACCATGCCACCTGACAGGTTGATCAGCCCCCCGCCGGAGTTGCCGGCGATGGTCGAATTATCTACCGTCAAGGTGCCGGCCGAGTTGTTCAGCATGCCGCCGCCACCGGACAATGCCGCATTGCCGAAGATGGTGGTGTTGGTTATGGCGGCTGTGCCGTTGTTGTTGTAAATGCCGCCCCCGAGTGCATCCGCCGTATTGCCGGAAATGGTGCAGCCGGTTACGGTGAGCGTGGCGCCCGGATTGTTGTAGATGCCGCTCCCGGAAGAGCTCTGGGCGTAATTCCCGGAGATTGTGGAATTGGCAACGGTGAGCACGCCAGAGTTGAAAATGGCAGGACCATCGAAGGACTTGCCATGGGAAATGGTCAACCCGGAAATATGCACGGTTCTGCCCGAATTCACCGTGAAGATCCGGGTCATGTCGCCGCCGCTGATGATCAGGTTTGGCGCACCGGGACCGCTGATGGTCAGGTCTTTGTCTATGATGAGATCGCTGGCAATGGTGACGACCTGGCCGTCAAGGCTGCTGTCGAAGGCAATGATATCGCCGGGATTTGCGTCGGCGACGATCTGACGGAGCGATCCGGCGCCGCTGTCGCTGGTGGTGATAACGATGCGGGTCGTGGCCGTGGTCAGGGCGATGGTGTTGGAACTGTCGCCAGTGCCGGCGCTGCTGTAGGCACGGACCCGGTAGAAGTACGGGGTGCCGGCAGTGAGGCCGGTGACGCTCAGGCTGGTGACGTTCCCTGCATCCAGGTTGCTGTAGCCGGTGACAAGACTGGTAAAGCCGCTGTCCGTGGCGACATCCAGGTAATAACCGGTGGCACCGGTGACGCCACCCCAGTTGGCAATGAACCCGGTGGCGATGATGGAGGTGGCTGCCGTGGCAGTGGGGGTCAGGGTATCCACCAGCACTCCTGTCGTAGAACCTACCGAGTTGAGCGTCAGTATTGCGCTGTTGCCGGCCGTATCCTGGATCGTGGTGGTGTTCAGGGTCAGGGTGCCAACGGTGATGCCGTTGTTGTCGATATCGCCGCCCTGAACCGTGTAGCGGTAGGTGATGCTGGTGGCGCTCTTCGACTGATAGGCCGCCGGTCGGGAAACAGCACCGATGGTGAGGCTCAGGGTCGAGTCGGTGCCGGTGACCGTGACGTTTGTACTGAAGTTCACGGTAAAGTCCAGGTTCTGCCCGGCAGCATAGGTGGCATCCGCCGGTACGCCGACAGAGGTTATTGTCGGCGCTGCCTGATCCAGCAGATAGGCCTGGCTGTAGACTGTCCCGATGTTGCCCGCCGTGTCGGCGACACGCACCTTGAGGGTGTTGCTGGCGATCAGGGTCTGGCCGGCCAGGGACCAGGTGCTCTGGCCGGCGGTTGCCGTCGCGGCGGTCCAGGTGGAGCCGTTGTCCAGGGAGACTTCGACCATTTCACCTGCCGCAAGGTTGGCGCTCAAGGTGCCGCTGATGGTCTGGGCCGCGGTGTTGGTGATGAAATCCGTGGCACTGGTGCCGGTATCGGCGGAAAAGGCGGCTGTAGCGACCGTGGTGGCCGGGCCGGTGGTGTCGATGGTAAGGCTCAGGCCACTGGAAGCTGCGGAGGTATTGCCCGCGGTATCGGTTGCCTTGGCCGTCAGGGTATGCGCGCCAGCGCTGAGGGCGCTGCTGGTGATGCTCCAGTTGCCTCCCGTGGCCGTGGCGCTGCCGAGCACGGTGGTGCCGTCGGTGTCGTACAGCGTGACCGTGGCGTCCGCCTCGGCCGTGCCGGTGATGGTGGGCGTAGTGACACTGGTAATGTTATCCGTGCTGGAACTGCCGCTGTCGCTAGCCGCTGCCAGGTCCGGCGTGGAAGGCGCGGACACGGTGTTGTCGACGGTGTAGGTATTGTCGTTGGTCCCGGTGGGCGTGGTGTTGGTAAAGGCGTTACCCGCCGTGTCGGTGATATTCTGACCGGCGGCAAAGCCAAGGGTGACGGTGCCGTTCAGGCTGGCCAGGTTTCCGCCGGAGATGGTGGCATCGCAGACCATGTAGTCAGAAGAGGTCACGCCGGTGACTATGGCGGTGGTGCCGGAAACGGCGAAGTCGCCGGTACTCAGGTTATTGACCGGTGTGCTGAAGGTCACCCGGAACACCAGGCTATCGGCGTTGGTAACGGCTTCTGCCGGGGTTCTGCGGGCGATGGAGGTAACGGTGAGCGGTGGGATTACCGTCACCGTGATCTGCCGGGTGGCCGTGGCCGAGCCGTCGCTGACCTGCACGGTAAAGGAGTCGGTACCGATATAACCGGCTGCTGGCTGGTAGGTGATGGTGCCGCCGGGCGTGATGTCGGTGGACCCGGAAGAAGCCGTGGCGCCGGAAAAACCGAGGGTACCGTGATTCGGGGCGACGCTCTGGGTCCAGGTCTCGGTCTGACTGGCGTCGGCATCGCTTACGTGCAACAGGCCCTTGATATCGGCGGCGCCGGAATTCTGGCTGACCGTCAGGGTGGTGGTCGCACCGACAAAGGTCGGTGCCGTGTTGACGACGGGGTTGTCGATCACGATATCATTGATGCCGAACCACGAACCAGTGCCATCGGTTTTATAGATCCGGACTTCATCGATATTGTTGAACTGTCCATCCAGAACGCCGCCTTGCGCCAACGGAACATTGGTGCCGTCAGTGCTCCCGTTAAAGGTGCGTGTGCCTTGAGAAATATCGTTGTAGAATGCTTCTATCGTCCATTCATCCCCTTCCCATTCTCCCCAATCGTTGAAATTAAGCGACGTCAGCTTGAAATGCGTATCCCCCGTTGATTTTATTGCCATTCCATAGGTAGCACCGCTGCCATTCCAGGTAACTATTGGCGGAACACCTGACCAGTCGCTATGGAACTCCAGAACTCCGTCAGCCGTCAGCTTTGTGCCGTCGCTGTCGAAAATCCCGTACACCTCGACGGTTATGCCTGCAATGTCCGTCGAACCGCCCTGCCCATCGGCAGCGGTGTTCACCGGCACGCCGGTAAATCCCGCACCGCTCGTGAAGGTTATGGTGCTGGCCGCCAGGATCTCCCCATAGGCGTCACGGGCAGGAAGCGCGAAAAGAACAAGGACGAAAACGGCAATCGCACATACATGAAGAGCTCTGTAAATGGTTGTCATGATTGAAGGCTTCCTGCCTGGCGCGGCATGCAAATGCTACTGCCAATCCCAGGACAAAGTGAGGTTTTCTAACCAATCAGGCTAGACTTGCACATAGACTTTTGATCATCTCTCATATTCCGTATCGGATAATATTTAATTTTGTTTATTAATTTCTATATATAATCCGGTAAATTATATGATTACGGGGAGATACCAGTTCCATTCGCTTCCTGCAGAAAAAGGAGTCCCCGGAATTGCGTTCACAGATAAACCCGCTATGATCATTAAACTTGCCGAATTATTGCTACCCGGCCTTAATGAAAATACCCGGCAACATGGTGCGGTACTGTGCGGCATGCCCCTGCCCGGAAACCGCGGACACGTGGCAGACAAGACTGAAATGAGAATCGACTTTCCGGGTTACGATACGGGATCTCAAAACATGAAAGAGGAGGTTGTGGATGGTTGATTACATGCGGGAAGTCAAGCGGACCAAGATCGTGGCGACATGGGGACCATCATGTGCACTGCCGGGGATGGCGGAAAAGCTGATAGCCGAAGGGGTTGATCTCTTCCGGCTCAATTTTTCCCATGGCACCCATGAGGAGAAGCGCGCGGCCCTGGAGACCATCCGAAGCGCCGCTGCCGCATGCTCTGTGCCGGTGGGGATCATTGCCGACCTGCAGGGGCCCAAGATCCGGGTCGGAACCCTGCACAACGGCGCCATGCACCTGACGGACGGGGCCGAGGTCGTGATAGCGGTCGGCGAAACCCAGGTCGATCCGGCCATTATTCCGACGATCTACGAGGGGCTCGTGCGCGACGTGCAGCCTGGGTCGCGGATACTTCTGGATGACGGCCGCATGGAGCTGCGGGTGATCGATACGAGTGCGGCAACGGTGCGCTGCCTGGTGGTCAAGGGAGGGGTGCTGAAGGACAAGAAGGGGATCAACCTCCCCCAGGTGAATGTCTCAGCGCCATCGCTCACCGACAAGGACCTGGAAGACCTCCGCTTCTGCGTCGAGATCGGCGTCGACTGGGTCGCGCTCTCCTTTGTCCGGACCCGGAACGACATCCTGAACATCAAGGTGGAGCTGGCCCGCCTGAACAGCGAGATCCCCGTGATCGCCAAGATCGAGAAACCGGAGGCCGTGGAAAACCTGGACGAGATCATCGCCGTTGTCGATGCGCTCATGGTGGCGCGGGGTGACCTGGGGGTAGAGATGGAGCCGGAACAGCTCCCCCTGATCCAGAAAAGGATGATCCGGGCCTGCAACCAGGCGGGCAAACCGGTCATTACCGCGACCCAGATGCTGGAGTCCATGACCGACAACTCCCGGCCGACGCGGGCCGAGGCCTCCGATGTGGCCAATGCCATTCTCGACGGGACAGATGCCGTCATGCTCTCGGGCGAGACGGCCGTGGGGAACTACCCGCTGGAAACGGTCGCAACCATGGCCAAAATCGCCTTCACCATCGAGCGCTCCACCCTGCTCGACTCGCACCACCTCACCCCGAAAGGGGGCGAGATCGACATCGCCATTGCCCGTGCTTCCGCCGAAGCCGCCGAATCCCTCCAGGCAAAGGCGATCATCGCCATGACCGAAAGCGGCCACACTGCCGCCCTTTTGTCCGGCTGCCGCCCCAATGCCCCCATCCTTGCCATCACGCCGGACGAGCGGGTGCGCAGGAAGCTCTCGCTCTACTGGGGGATAAACTCCCTGGTGATGCAGATGAAAAGCGATACCGACGCCATGGTGGCCGAGGCAGGCCGGCTCCTGCTGGCAAACGGCTTCCGACTGGGGGATATGGTGATCATGACCATGGGCGCGCCATTGGCGGCCCGCAACACGACCAACCAGTTGCGCGTCTTCAGGCTGGGCGAATGACCGCGCCCCGTCCCTGACAGGGATCACTCAATCCTTCAAGGCAATCCCTCTCATTCCCGTTGTGGCGGAGGGGCCGGCGACGGCGGTCCGGCCCCGTGCCATGGCGACCGGCTACTGGTGGCCCACGGTATCGCCGTCCCTCAGACCCGGCTTGGTCGTCCAGCTTTCCGTGTTGTTCAGGGCACGCACCTTCACCATCCCCAGCCCGCCCCGGCTGGTGTGCACGGTCAGCCGGGCCTTCATCCACCCGTCGATCCAGTCATCAAAGATCAGATCCTTGAAGGTGCAGCGCGGCTCGTCGAGCAGGGCGAGCGCCACGGCGCAGGTCATGTTCTCCCTCGGAGGCGGCCTGAGCACCCGTTTTCTGTCCCCTTTGCACAGTGTGGACACTTTCCTGGCGATGCGGCAATCCTCGGGGAATTCGGCCCGCAATTCGGCATCCTGCACCTGGACCCGGTTCGGAAACCCCGACTTGTTCTCGACGAAGATCGTGATGGTGTTCCGGTACTCCCCGGCAGAGGAATCGCCGCCGACAAACGGAAGCAGTGCGAGTGCACAAACGACGATCATTTTCATGGCTTGCCCCTTTTCCTCGACACGATGGCTTGTTCTCATCGGTCGCAGTCGTGGTCGCGCCTACTTCAGATATTTCTCCACCAGGATCTCCGCAATCTGCACCGCGTTGGTGGCCGCGCCCTTGCGGATGTTGTCCGCCACCACCCAGAGGTTCAGGCCGTTCTCCACCGATGCATCCTCGCGGATACGGCCGACCAGGGTCAGGTCCTGCCCGGCCGCATGGATCGGCATGGGATAGACCCCCTTGGCCGGATCGTCCAAGAGCTTGCACCCCGGCGCCTTTATCAGCAGCTCACGGGCCTGGGCAAC
>JACRPV010000092.1:0-3154 GCA_016223015.1 Geobacter sp.
GCTTTCCGCGTACTGAACGACGTCCTTTCCTGCCGGCAGATAGCATCCCCGCTTCGCCTTCCATCATGAATGTTTCTGACGCTGTTGCGCCGGTTCTTCGTTTATGCCTTTCCCTGGCGGCTCCAGCTGTCAAATGCCCCGCGAAATCTGAGATACTCGGAAAGCGCCTGTTCTTTTGCCGACAGGCAGGTAACGGTGAGATCGTCGAAGCAGTCGTTGACGGCGGCCATCAACTGCTGGTCCAGTTGCATCCGTGTGCCCATGGCCTTGAGCTCGCGACGTACCGCTTCCGGAGCCATGCCGGGCCGGTAGGGGCGGTTTTCGGTCAGAGCGGTGAAGACATCGGCCAGGGCAACGATCCGGCACCCCTGGTCGAAGGTGTCGTCTTTCACATGAAAGGGGTAGCCGCTGCCATCGGGCCGTTCGTGGTGGAAAGCTGCCCAGTTTCTGATCGAGTCGAAACCCCGCAGAGGGGAGAGCACCTGATAGGTGTAGTAGGAATGGGTCTTGATGATATTGTGATCTGCCGGGGTGAGATCCTGCCGCTTTTCCAGAAGTTCCCGCGGCACTGACAGCTTGCCGAGATCATGGAGATTGCCGGCGATCCGGAGCAGCGTGCACTCTTCCTGGGTAAAGCCATGCAGTTGGGCTATCCGCTCGGCAATGGCGGCAACGCCGTTCGAGTGGAGCGCCGTGAACGAGCTGCGGAAATCGATGATCCGGCCGAAGAGCCTGGATAGCTCAGCCAGTGCTGACGACGGCAGTGCGACCTCGGTTCTGGCCAGCTTTTCCTGGATAATTGTCTCAATGCCCGGAGAGGTAACATCGAGCCAGACACATTCCCGTTTCGAAACGGCCTGAAAGGCTTCCACCAGGTCGGGAGAAAACATGTCGCCGCCATGCTTGAGAATGGAAGCGGTTATCCCTCCCACCTGATTGAGTAGGGGTTCATCGTCGCGCAACAGTACGGCGACGCGGTCTGCCAGGTGGAGTAGAAGGGACTCCGGGGGGATGGGTCCTGGCAGGGAGTCGCGCTCGTCCCAGCGCTGGTGGTGATACCGTACATAGTCTGCGATGGTCCCCAGGGGTGTGAAGGTCTTGAGCAACAGGTAGCCCCGTTCGGCATGGGTCTGGGGGTACTGGAGTTCGAAATGCAGGGTGTCCATCCGCTCCTGCAGGGAAAATGCGCCGACATCGTGCAGGAGTCCGGCAAGGACAACGTCATGCTGCCGGTTCGGTGGGAGCCCTGCCTCATGGGCCAGGGTTGCCGCAAGATAGGCAACGCGCCGATGATGGTTCACGAGCAGCGGGCTCACCAGATCGAGGGCCGCCGACAGGGTGAGGACGGTTTCCGACAGACTCAGGGTCCTTACGTCAGACATGTCGATCTCGCTTTCTGCAGGTATGCCGCGAACCAGGAGGCGTGTATTGATAAATTTTAACAGTATGCCGTGCAGTTGCAAGGATTGCGCGCAGTTATCGCGCCGATTTTGCGTTATCACCATCTGCTGGCAGTGAAAATTCCCCTTGCTTTTCCGTTGGGATGTTTTACATTGAGGAGCTGGAAACACCGAAACGCGCCGAAGAGTATGCGTAACAGTGTGACGATAAGGATATCTCATGGTTGGTGCTCTGTGTGCCGGTTCTGTCGTGCGGAGTTACGAAAAAGGAGAAGGTGCCTATGATGATCTTGGTTCGCTACCTTGACGGTACATACGACATGGTGTTGGAACGACACCTTGGCAGCCTGATTTCCGAAAACAAGATCATCGGTTTCGAGCGTTCCAATAAATGGGTGACCATTGGCATCGATCCGCTTCGTAAGCCCGCTTCGGAGACCTACACCGGACCGGAGCGGCGTAAACCCGCTCACGACGAGGCAGAAGACACATATTAGCCGGTAGTTCCCGTATCGGACACTTCTGCAGCAAGAGTGAGGGAGCAGGGCATAATGGAGCTCGAGAATCCATCGTTGCAGTCGAGGTGTTTTTCGTCCCACCCCATGGCAGGAGTGCGAATTGTACGGGTGCAGGAGGATATGGCGAAATTCCCTCCCCGCAGTTGGTCTTCGGAAGATGCGTCGTTCAATCAAATCAAAGTTAAAATGGATTAACTAAAAAAAACTCTTGCAGCGCCTTTTTGCTTACGCTATAGTGAAATCCTCTTCCGCTGGTTCGTAGTGCCGGTACCTACCTGGCAATGAAAGAATCTTCTGCAACAGTAACGAGACACGTTCAAGTTATTCCCAAGGAGAGGAGATGGCGATGGTGGTGCTGGTACGCTGCAGTGATGACACGTACTCGGTGGCAATGGAATCACGTCTTGATGAATTGGTGATGGAGGGGCTTGTTACCGCGTATCTGCGCGACGGAGAGTGGGTTACCCCTCGGGAGCGGCGACCTGCCGTGTTGGGAGTCGAAAGACGGAGGCAGGACTGGAGATCGGCAAGCCTGGCTGCCTGATCTGCAAGATGCACGGTACGTTGTCCCCGGCCGGTACAATCGGCATGGGGAGAAAAGGGCGATCTGAGATCGCCCTTTTTTGTTGCGAGGAATGCGGATTCCGGAGGTAGCTGTCTAAACGTTGAAACGGAAGTGCATGACATCCCCATCCTGCACCACGTACTCCTTCCCTTCCAGGCGGAGGAGCCCCTTTTCCCTGGCGCCGGATTCGCCCCCGGAGGCAATGAAGTCGTTGAAGGCGATGACCTCTGCCCTGATGAACCCTTTCTCGAAATCGCTATGGATCACGCCGGCCGCCTGCGGCGCCTTGGTGCCGCGGATGATGGTCCAGGCTCTGACCTCCTTGACCCCGGCCGTGAAGTAGGTGATCAGTCCGAGCAGGTCGTAGGCGGTGCGGATGAGCCGTTCCAGGCCCGATTCTGTCAGACCCATGTCGGCAAGGAATTCCTTTTTTTCGTCGCCGGCAAGCTCGGAGATCTCCGCCTCGATCCGGCCGCAGATGATGATCAGCTGTGCCCCCTCCTTCGCAGCCAGTTCCCTGACCTTTGCCACGGCAGGGTGCGAGCCGTCGAGATCGTCGTCGGCAACGTTAGCCACATAGAGCACCGGCTTGTCGGTCAGGAGATGAAGTTCCCGCAGCCAGAGCTGTTCGTCGTCCCCGGTCGCCATGCCTCGCACCGGCCCCCCCGCAC
>JACRPV010000092.1:3188-8307 GCA_016223015.1 Geobacter sp.
CCCCCGCACTCAGGGTGTCCCGGACCCTGACGTAGAAGTCGGCCTCGTCCTTGATCTTCTTGTCCCCGCTCTTTGCCTGCTTCTCCACCCGCAGGAGCTTTTTCTCGACGCTGTCCAGGTCGGAGAGTGCAAGCTCCGTCTGGATGATCTCGATGTCGCGGATCGGATCGACGCTGCCGCTCACATGCACCACATTTTCATCGTCGAAACAGCGGACAACATGGAGAATGGCGTCCACGGCCCGGATATGGCCGAGGAACTGGTTGCCCAGACCCTCACCCTGGCTCGCTCCCTTCACCAGACCGGCAATATCGACGAATTCTATGGTTGTCGAAAGTGTCTGCTTCGGGTTGACGATCGCCGCTAACTGCTGCAGGCGAGGGTCGGGAACCTGGACGATCCCCACATTGGGGTCGATGGTGCAGAACGGGTAGTTGGCGGATTCGGCGCCGGCCGAGGTGAGAGCGTTGAAAATAGTCGACTTTCCGACGTTGGGAAGTCCGACAATGCCGCAGTTGAGGCCCATGGGTAACTCCTGAAAAATGTCGTCAACGTGCCCGGTCTTACCCGGAAAGGAGATCTCGATTGTTGTAAAGGCTCATGGTCTTGGCAAAACCTTCGGTGACCAGCAGGTGCAACGCTTCGACGACCTGGTCGAGCAGTTCGGGGACCCGTGCAAACTCGTCCTTCGAAAAGGGGCTTAGCACGTAATCGGCGGTATCGCCCGCAGTCTTGCGGTCGATGCCGACCCGGATGCGGACAAACTCGCCGGAGCCGAGCTCCTTGAGCAGGGAACGCAGACCATTGTGGCCGCCATGGCCGCCACCTTTTTTGATCTTGATCCTGCCGAAGGGGATGTCCAGATCGTCGTGGATGACGATCAGGTCGTCGAGAGTGAGCTTGTGGTAGCGGAGGGCAGCGGCCACCGACTGGCCGGAGAGATTCATGTACGTCTGGGGTTTGAGGAGATGGAGCCGCTCTCCCCAGCTGTCTGCGTTACCGTACAGGCCATTGAAGGCCTTTTGCGTTACGGAGGTGCAGAGCAGCTGGGCGAGGCGATCCACAACCATGAATCCGGCATTGTGCCGGGTCCTGATGTATTGAGTGCCGGGGTTTCCCAGTCCGGCAAGCAGCTTTCCAGGCATGATCTGTTCTGCCGCCGGACGGGTGATTACTGCTCAGCGGCAGCAGTCCCTTCGTCCTTGGCCTTGCCGAGTATGCTGACGATGGATGCGCGGCTGTCGATCAGGGCTTTCAGGCCGGCAGGGAGCTTCATGTCGGCAACATGGATCGAGTGGCCGATGGTCAGGTCGGTGACATCGACGTCGATATGGTCCGGAATCTGACCGGGAAGGCACTCGATATCCAGGGAGTGCATGACCACGTCCAGCATGCCGCCTTCCTTGACGCCGATCGCGGTCCCGACGATGTTGATGGGGACATGCACGCGCACCTTCTCTTCCATGCTCAGCTTGTGCAGGTCGACGTGCAGCATGGCACGCTTGAGCGGCTCGCGAAGGATATCGGAGACGATGACCATGCTGCCTTCCAGGCTTCCGCCACCTTTCAGGGCAAGCAGTGTGTTCCGCCCGCCTTCACCGGCAAGAGCCGCACTCAGCTCTTTCGGGTTCAGGGTAACCGGCACGGGTTCGATCCCCTTGCCGTAGACGATGCCGGGGATGAGACCGGTCATCCTGATCTGGCGGCAGCTGTTTTTGCCGGTCTGGGTCCTCAGTTCAACGCTTATCTGTTTCTGTTCCATAGATCCTCCAGTCAGATCTTTATTTGTGTCGGTTGCGGCCTGCTCAGACAAACAGTGAGCTGACCGATTCGTCTTCGTGTATGCGGCGGATGGCCTCGGCGAGAAGCTCGGCAACGGTCAGCACCTTGATCTTCGAGGTCTGCTCTGCCTTGTCCCCCAGGGGGACCGTATCGGTGATGATGACGGTTTCGATCTCCGAGGTGTTGATCCGTTCAATGGCAGGTCCGGAAAGGACGCCATGGGTTGCACAGGCGTAGATGGTCTTGGCGCCGTGCTCCTTGAGCGCCTTGGCAGCCTGGGTCAGGGTGCCGGCCGTATCGATCATGTCGTCCAGGATGATGGCAGTTTTCCCCTTGACCTCGCCGATGAGGTGCATGACCTCTGCCACGTTGGGTCCGGTACGGCGCTTGTCGATCACGGCCAGGGTGCAGCCCAGCCGCTTGGCAAAGGCACGGGCGCGCTCGGTGCCGCCGGCATCGGGGGAGACCATGACCATCTCGCTGCTGTCGGCAAACCGGGACTTGAGATGGGCAAGGAGGACCGGGGCGGCATAGAGGTTGTCCACCGGGATGTTGAAGAAGCCCTGGATCTGGCCGGCGTGCAGGTCGACCGTTACCACCCGGTCGGCACCGGCAGTGGTGATCAGGTCGGCCACCAGTTTCGACGAGATGGGGGTGCGGGGCGCGACCTTGCGATCCTGGCGGGCATAGCCGTAATAGGGGATCACCGCGGTGATGGTGGCTGCGGATGCACGCTTCAAGGCGTCCATCATGATCAGCATTTCCATCAGGTTGTTGTTGGTCGGGGCGCAGGTGGACTGGATGATGTAGACGTCCCGGCCGCGTACGTTTTCGCCGATCTCGACCATGATCTCGCCGTCGGAAAAGGTCTTGACCTTGGCGGTGCCCAGGGGGACCCTGAGGCTGGCGCAGATCTGTTCGGCCAGCGCGGGATTCGAGTTCCCGCAAAATACTCTGATCTTGTCTTCCATGGAGTCGGATACCCTGACGGCTCGTGCAAAACGCCCCTCGAAGGGGCGCTTTGCACTGCCGTCTCAGAAAATGTGGCTGGGGCGCCAGGATTCGAACCTGGGGATGCCGGAATCAAAATCCGGTGCCTTACCGCTTGGCGACGCCCCAATAGTAAAGCTGTGTTGAAACGTCGGCAGCTATCCAAGAAACGAGAGATGCTACAATGTCTTTACTGCCGTTACGAACCAGTCGCTTTCCCCGGCTATGGTCTCTGCTGCCAGGCGTGCAACCGACTCATCGGCAAAGACGCCGAATACCGTCGGACCGCTTCCCGACATGAGGGCACCCTGGGCTCCCAGGGATACCAGCCGCTCCTTGATCGAGCGAATAACCGGGAAACTGCTGATGGTAACCGATTCCAGGTCGTTGCCGAGGATCGCGCAAACGTCGGCAACGCTTCCGAAGAAGGAAGGTATTGTATGGAGTTCCGCAGTGGTTGTCAATTGTAAATTTTGGTATACCCAGGCTGTAGATACGTGGACATTGGGGTTCACCAGAACGATCCAGGCCTGTGGCAATGGGCCCAGTGCGGTGAGCTGTTCGCCGATTCCCTCGGCCAGTGCGGTATTCTTGAAGATGAAGAACGGGACGTCCGCACCGAGCTTCACGCCGATCTCCATCAGCCGCGCGTCGGACAGCCCGAGCTCCAGCAGCTCGTTCAGGCCCATCAGCACCGTGGCCGCGTCGCTGCTGCCGCCGCCCAGGCCTGCTGCCACCGGGATCCGCTTGCTGATGGCAATCTCAATCCCTGCCTGTTTTCCCGACAGGGCCAGCAGCGCATCGGCTGCGCGCCAGGCGATATTGTCCGGCCCGTCCGGAACCCCTTCGCGGCCGCAGGTGACCCTGATGCCGGGGGTGTCGCAGAGGGCGATCTCGATGGTGTCGCACAGGTCCACCCGCTGCATGACCATGCGCAGGTCGTGGTAGCCGTCCGGCCGCCGCCGGAGCACGTCCAGGCGGTAGTTGACTTTGGCGGGCGCATAATGGGTAACGCTCGTTTTGTTCATGGTCTGTCCCCGATCGTCCTTTCCCTTGACCGGGGCTGTTCTACCGCAAGCTATCCGGAAAATCAAGGCAAATCATCGACGGACCATGGCGGTATTCCGGCGCGCCGACTGCCGGGGATGCCGCTATTCCTCTTTTCGGATCACCAGCCCCTGGCCCTGCATGTCGATGTCGACCTTGACGGTTTCACCCTCCTGGAACTTCCCTTCCAGGAGCAGAAGTGCCAGCGGGTCCTGCAGGCTGCGCTGGATGGTCCTTTTCAGGGGGCGGGCGCCGTAGGCCGGGTCGTATCCCTCGTGGGCGATGAATTCCCGTGCCTTGTCGGTGACATGGAGCGACAGGTGGCGTTCCGCCAGACGGCCTTCCAGGTTTTTCAGCTGGATGCCGACGATCCGCTTGATCTGCTCCAGCGGCAGGGCGTGGTAGATGACGATCTCGTCCACCCGGTTGAGGAATTCGGGCTTGAAATTCTCCTTCAGGGTCTCCATGACCATGGACCGCATCCGGCCGTAATCCTCGCTGCCGTACTGCTGGATCCACTGCGATCCCAGGTTGCTGGTCATGATGATGACCGTGTTGCGGAAATCGACGACGCGTCCCTGCCCGTCGGTCAAACGGCCATCGTCCAGCACTTGCAACAGCGCGTTCCAGACGTCAGAATGCGCTTTCTCGATCTCTCGGACAACCCGGCCCTGGCCCGGCGCACGGCATTTGCCACCAGGATCAGGGCATCGTCCTGGCCGACGACCCGGCTCCTCAGCCGCTCTTCCATCTTCACCAGCTTCTCCGCCTCGGTCTCCAGCATCCGGTTCACCGGCACCCCGGTCCACTTGGCAACGATCTCCGCCACCATGTCCGCGTCCACCTCTTCGGGGAGCATCCTCCCTTCCTGCTGGCGCAGGCCCAGCTCCTCCTGCTGCGCCGCAATCTCCTTCTCGATGGCCGGGATCTCGCCGTAGCGGATCTCCGCGGTCCTGGCCAGGTTCCCCTCCCGTTCGCTCTTCTTGGCCTCTTCCTTCTTCTCCTCCAGGCTCACCTTCAGCTGGCTGATCCGGGAGTGGAGCTCCTTTTCCTTTTGCCAGTGGGTCTTCAGCTCCATCGACTGGGATTTGAGCACCTCCAGCTCGTCCGCCAGCTTGCGCAGCCTCTCCTGGGAGTGGGGGTCCTGCTCCCGCAGCAGAGCCTGCTTCTCGATCTCCAGTTGGATGATCTTCCGCTCCACCTCGTCGATCTCCGTCGGCATGGAGTCGATCTCGATCCTAAGGCGCGAGGCCGCCTCGTCTATCAGGTCGATGGCCTTGTCCGGCAGGAAGCGGTCGGT
>JACRPV010000093.1 GCA_016223015.1 Geobacter sp.
GCACCTTCTTTGCTGCCGAAAGGTACCATCAGGACTACTACCGGAACAACCGACTGCAGGGGTACTGCCGGATGATCATCGAGCCCAAGCTGGCAAAGCTGCGCAAAGAGTTCGGCGAGAAACTGCGGGAGCCGGGCGGAGGGTGAGGCTCTCCTTATTCGATCAGCAGAAACGCATAGCGGTTCATCTCTTCCTCGTAGCCTGCCAGCACCTCCAGCGGATAGCCGAACTTGGCCACAGTGGCAAAGACATCCACACCCATCCCTTCCGGGGTGGGGCGCGAGTGCTGGCGGTTGCGACAGGAGGTGCGGGTGTGGGCGCACTCCCTGCACAGCTTGCAATTGTCCATGAAGAGGAGAAAGGCCTTCTGGTATCCGGCGATGAAGGTCTCCCGCTCCACCTGCAATAGCTCCCGGTTCACCTCTCGCGTCCAGGCGTGGCGCTGCTCCGGATCGTCCAGTTTCTTTCTGAAACGGAAGATTGCTCCCAGGCGATACTCATTGAAAAAATTCCGGCATTCGGCCACGGGCGGCGTATTTGGGGGGCAGGAGGCGTTTCTGCCGTAGTCGCCGCAGCCGAACATGCACTTCATTCGCACCCACTGCCCAACCACGATTTCCGACGGGTCCATCCAGTGGAAATCGTGGATACCTTTTTCCTGAAACAGTTTCTGCAATAAAACCTGATCAGCCATTGTTGTAAGTTCCTTCCGGTGACTGGTGATCGTTACGGGCATCCCTTGGCGCGTTGAGGGTGACCTGCCACACATGCGGCACCATGCCGTAGTTCCAGGCCAGGCAGAGCCGGCGGTAGCCGGAAAAAAGCAGCGCCTCGCCTGCAGAGAAAAGGACGATCGGTGCCGGCAGGGTCAGGTTGCCAGCTCGTTGCAGCATCTCTTCCATCCTGGTGTAGTTCTTCCGGTAGCCACGCTTTGCCCTGGCAAGATAGATGGTGTAGTCGTCATAGGTGGCGTAGGAAAGACTGACCGGCACTCCCTGCAGATCGCCGGAACGGGGGTAGGGGGCCATGCCGCCCTGCTCGAAGGCAACCAGGAGCCGTTCCCAGTCGATACCGTGGCGCTGGTAAAAGTCCTGCTTGGCCGGGTGCCGGGAAAACTCCCATTCCTCGCCGTGCAGGTCGGGTTTTTCCCAGCTGATGGTGAGCGTCGATCTGGAAAGCATACTCTCTCTGGTGGTTTTCTCATGAAGACGGGCAGGTGCAGAACGCGTGCAGTGCAGAGAATGTGCATGCTGCTCCGGCACATCAGTGATTCCATCATGTTATGGAGCCTGCCATTGACACAGGTTTTTTGGCGACTGCTTGTAGACCTGCGCCATGACTCACTCAACGTGCCGATTATAAAGGTCAATGACAGGGAACGGGAAAGTGTAGGTATTTTAGCATGATTTCTTGTTTTATAAGCATAATGCTATATACTTGAGTAAGACAGGTTCTGTCAAAGTAATAGCTGCGAACACGGATCGTGCCCCAATTTTGAGGGGATTCGACTCCCTTGGGAGGGTTCGACTATACAGAAGCAGCCTGATAAAGGTTACGGGGAGTTTGCGTAAAAGTCCAGCTGCAAGAGGAGATGAAAATGACATTCAAGCCGGGGAACATTGTGAGCCATTCCGAAGCGCAGGAGTGGGGGGCTGGCAAGGTCCTTGAGGTAACCATCAACAGGGTGACGATCCAGTTCAGCGACGGCATCAGTCGGAAAATTGCCGCTTCTCACTATACCTGCCTGGTGCCTGCCAGCGAGTCAGCGTATTTACCGCCTCCTCGCAAATCCGGGTTGTATTACCACTACGATCGATGGGGTTTCAGGAGCTGAACATTCGAGGAGCGTGATCCAGTTTGCTGCGCTGAATCGTTACGGCTTTTCCGGAGATCTTTACCCGCATTCCTGCCAGTTCTACCCGCACAATCCCTCCGCGTCCCGATGCCTGATAACCGATCATGGCAGATTTCCACAGTATTTTCCCCCAGTAGGGGGCAAGGCAGCAGTGTGCCGAGCCGGTGGCCGGGTTTTCCGGGATGCCGATCTGCGGTGCGAAATAGCGTGAGACATAGTCGTATCGCTCGGACTCCGCGCGGCTGGTGACGATGAGCCCGCGACAATCGAGGCGGGCCAGGGCGTCCAGGTCGGGCTTTAAGTCCCGGACCGTTCCTTCGTCCGCCACCTCGACCAGGTAGTCGTGCCGGTTCTTCCCTGCATTGATGATGGGAGCTCCCACAGCCCTTTCCAGGTCAGGGGTGGGCGTCAGAGTCCTGGGCGGTTCGACGGGGAAGTCGAGTTGGATGAGGTCGCCATGCTGCACGGCGGTGAGGAGCCCGCTCCTGGTGAAGAAGCGCGCCTCCCGGTCGCAGGGTATGAGCCTGCGTTCCCAGAGGAGGTGGGCACTGGCGAGTGTGGCATGCCCGCTCAGTTCCATCTCCTGGGTCGGGGTAAACCAGCGCAGATAGTAGCCGTTCTGCTCGGAGAGGAGAAAGGCGGTTTCAGGGAGGTTGATCTGCCGGGCTACTTCCTGAAGCCAGTAGGGAGGACGGGGCCGGTCCAGCAGGCAGACTGCTGCCGGGCTCCCTTTGAAAGGCTGTTCTGTGAATGCGTCGACCACGACAATCGGGATGGTCATTGGCCTCTCCTTTCGGGGTTACGGGCCATAAGGCATCTCGGGTGTCCAGGATGCGATCTGCTCGGTAAAGAGGGCGTGGGGGAACGCCACCATATCGCGGCCTGACATGGGGAGCAATTCCACTCTGTCACAGTAGTGGAGCATGACAAGGAAAGACCGGTACTCTCTGTCGAGACACTGGCGGTACCGGGGAGGCGACCATGGGGACATCCCTTTCCTGTTCATAGGACCACCTTTACAGCCAGCCGGATGAGTGAAGCATGCGAATGGGGCGCCGGTCAGGTGCCCTTCACTAAATCAGGATGTGTGCCAAGTGTGCATTGTGCAACCTGTTGAAATATAAATGTAAATATGGTGTGCGTTCGGAGGGGCGAAAAGCCGGGAGTGTAAAAAAATTTTACACTTGGTGATGAATGCTTTGAAAACGTAATAGAAATGGGATGTTAAGACGTGTGTAAAATAATTTTACACGGGAAAGAAACTTTCCTGGGGGAGAGTGAAAAAACTGCCGGCCGGAGCAGAGGTACCGTTTTTTTGCTCTTGGCGGTTATGGCAGGGAGAAATAAAAGGTGGCCCCTTCTCCGGGGGTTCCTTCTGCCCAGATCACGCCACCGTGACGCTGGATGATGCGCTGGACCGTGGCGAGCCCGATGCCGGTGCCGGAAAATTCGTTCTGCTGGTGGAGTCGCTGGAAGGGGGCGAAAAGGCGGCTGGCATGGGTAACGTCGAAACCGGCACCGTTGTCCCTGACAAAGTAACAGGGGAGGGTATCGTGCTGGACAATGCCGAATTCGATGGTGGCGGCTGCGGTTCTGGTGGTGAACTTCCAGGCGTTCCCCAGCAGGTTGTCCAGGGCGACCCGCATGAACGCGGGATCTGCATTAACGATCACCGGCTCGGTAATGGTGAAACTGACCTGCCGCTGCCGGTCGGATGCGGCCAGTTCCTCTGCAATCTCGCGGGCCATTGCGCCGATGTCGATCCGCTGCCGGGAGATGTCGATGCGGGAGAGCCGGGACAGAGTGAGAAATGCCGTGATCAGCGACTCCATCCGCACCACATTGTTGTTGATCCGCTCCAGGTACTCCTTGCCCAGGGGGGGCATGGATTCGAGGCACTCTTCGATCAGCAGGGCCGAGAAACCGGCAATGGAGCGCAAGGGGGCGCGAAGGTCGTGGGAAACCGAATAGCTGAACGCCTCAAGCTCGTTGTTGACCGCTTCCAGGGCATGTTTCTGCCGCAACAGGTCTTCGTTCAGCGCCGATATTTCCTTTTGCGCACTGATGCGTTGTTCGATCTCCAGGTGCAATGCCTCATTGGTTTCGGCCAGCTGCCTGGTCTGTTCCATGATCTGGCAGGTTGCCTCGGAGAGGATGGCTATGCGGGCGTTGATCCCGCCGATGGAGAGGTAGTCCGCCAGACCCCGGTATCCCCGGCCTCCCGTTGCATGCCCCGATGCCTTCAGATGATCGGCAACGGCGGCGTATTCCTGCTGGAGTTTGCCGGTGGCGATTTCCAGTTTGAACAGGAAAGTGAGGAGATAGAGAAAGCCCGCCGTGAAGATGAAGGCCGCCGGATCGACCCAGAGACCGAAGCGGACAAAGAGGAGGTAGACGACCACGGGGACGGAGATACTGGCAGTGAGCCAGACCAGCGTCGCAACGGTTTCGGTCAGTTTCATGTAGAGAACGAACAAGATAACGGCGATGAGCAGACAGGCCGCGAAGCGTACAGAGGTGTCGCTGATCCTGATGTTGTCGTGCTGTAGCAGGTTACTCAGGATGTTTGCCTGCACCTCCACCGCGGGCATCCTGTTCCGCTGCTGGGAAAAGGGGGTGAACACCTGTTCTTCCAGCCCTGCCGCCGTCGGTCCGACGAGCACGATCTTCCCCTTGAAGAATCCGGCCGGGACCCTGCCGTTGACGATGTCGGCCATGGGGATCGTCGGAAACGTCCCTCGCGGACCATGGTAGTTGATATGCATTGGGGCAAGCTGGGTGATGCCGATGGATATCTCACTGTCCGATTGAGAAGGCTTGCCGTCTGTGGCGGGCAGAGGGGGAGCGGCCGCAACCTCCTGGATTGCGGCCGCAAATGAGGGGACTATCCAGCCGCCGACCTTGAGGGTATGAAAGACCCGTCGGGTCACCCCGTCGATGCCCTGCTCGATGTGGAGGTGCCAGCTAGGGAAGCGGGAAAGCTGCGGGGCGGGTGCGGTTACCTGGAGATGTTCGTCGATGTAGAGCGGAAAGACAGTCCTGCCATAATGGGCAGCAGCTGCGGCAAGCACCGGGTCATCTGCGGTCGGTTCCGCCATGATCACGGTGAATCCTACGGCCCGTGCCTCGCGCAGGGTGTCTAGCAACTGCCCGTAGCGGCTTCGGTGCAGGGGCCATTGCCCCAGCTCCTGGAGGGTTTTTTCGTCGATGGCGGCGATGACGATGTCATTGCCCGGTCTGATGGTGCCCCTGAGACGGAAGGCCAGATCGTAGCAATACCGGTTGATGCCTTCGAAAAAGCCGAGATCTTCGGCCCCGAAGATGACGAACAGGCCTGCCAGGGCGATCAGGATGTTTCGCACGCCTTTCCGGTTGAGACCGGATTTCAGGGAATTCCGCCGTTCAGTGCAGAGCATCAGAGGGCCAGGCCGAGGATCAGCCCCAGTACCCCCCCCACAATCCCCATCAGGCCATAGGGGAATCTCCGCTTGATCTCAAAGCTTTGCGGCGGTGAGAAGGAGCCCTGGTAGCCTTTCCCGTCGATACAGGCGCTACGGACATAGTAAATGCCAGGTTCTTCAGGTCGTTCAATGGTGATTTCAGGACGTTCGCTGGTGCCGTCGAATAACGGCTTTGCAAAGCCGCTGTCTCTGGCTGTCTGGAACCGGTAGGAAAGGCCCGTTCCGGCGTCCCGAACCCGAAGGCGCATCTTCCCTTTCTCTTCCTCGGGAGGGGCGACAGCCGGCGTCGGTGGAGTGGGGATGACCGTGAAGCTGAGCCTGTCAGACCATTCTCCCTGGTACCTGTCCGCTGCCACGGAGGCTACCCGGAAGAAGTAGTTACCAGGTGAAAGGTCCTCAACCTCGTATTCAGTGCCCTCCAGAGTTGGCAGATCCTGGACGAAGCGGGAGAAAACATCGTCCGTGGCGACCTGCAGGTGATACGCGGCTGCATCGCGCACCTTGAGCCAGCGGAAGACCACATCTTTGTCCCTTGTTTCGCTGCCATGGGCCGGGGTGTTGATGATCGGGGGGAGCGGGTTTGCCCTGAAGGTAAGGGGTACGGCGGGTGACGGCTGCCCTTCGATCCCCATGTCGTCGATGCTCCGCACCTGCAGGAAATAGTGGCCGTCTTCGAGGGTGTCGACCACAAACGGCTCCTTGAGCGGCAGTACCTGTTCCCGGACCAGATCCTTCATCTCCTTCTCCCTGGCGAGCATGACATGGTATGAGACCGCTCCCGTCACCTGCGGGATACTGATGCGAAGAGGTGCGAATCTGAACATAGCGGGGAATGCCAGCGGTGACGGTGGAGGAAGCAGCTTGCGGGGGGAGAGGGGCGGTTCACCCATCTGGACTATGGTCCCTTCTCCTCCATGGAGCAGGACCTCCCGCCGGCCGCCGGTCACGGAGACTGTACCTTCCAGCGTCTCGGTGCGGGTTGCGTCATCCTGATCCAGCGACACGTTGAAAACGGTTCCCCGTGCCGCGGAAACCGCCGAGGGGGTCTTTATATTGAAGCGTTGTTCCCGCCCGGTTGCCCGGCGGATCTTGGTCAGGATCCGTCCGGAGGAGAGCAGCATGTCACGCAGGAAATAGCTGTCCCCCTTTCGTTTACGACCCGCTCTCCCTCTCTCAGGGTCTCATTCAGCATGATTGCATGCTGCTCAGTTCCCTGCTGACGGGTTACCTCTCCCTTGACAAAGGTGACAACGCCGTCGTCGGGGACTCCTTTCAGCAGCCCTGCCGGCACGAGCAGTTTCTGGCCGGGCAGGATCAGGTCCGGGTTCTTCAGATTATTGAATCGATAGATCTCCCGGCATCGCGACGGATTCTCCAGCAGCTGGCGACAGAGGGTGCGCAGGGTGTCTCCGCGCACCACAGTCAGATCGATATGCGGTTCAGCGGTTGCCGCAACGGTTGTGAGGACAAGAAGGCCCATGGTGAGGAGGGCGGTTGTGTACAGCGGTCTTCTTCTGCTTCCCATTGATGCATCCTGCTCTGCCGGTCGGCCCGACCGTCAGGTATGTTATGTCGCGTTGTCGTGATCTCCTTTAACCAGAATTAATCATAACAGCATTCTGCAGTTGAGCAACCGGCTATTCTCTGCAATTCCCGCAAGGGGGGGATCTTCCCCCCACTGCAGGCGCTGTGTCTCTCCGGATCAGATCCCCTCGAACAGGGGGGTGGACAGATACCGCTCCGCTCCGTCGGGGAGGATCACCACGATGGTCTTGCCGCTGAACTCCGGGGCGAAGGCGAGCCTGATCGCGGCTGCCACTGCCGCCCCACAGGATATCCCAACCAGCAGCCCTTCCTCCCTGGCCAGCCGTCTTGCAAACTCGATGGCCTCATCGCCGGTCACCTGCTCCACCCGGTCAACCATCGAGAGGTCCAGGGTATCGGGGATGAAGCCGGCGCCGATCCCCTGGATCTTGTGCGGACCCGGCTTCAAGGGCTCGCCGGCCAGTTGCTGGCTGATCACCGGGCTTTCCTTCGGTTCCACCGCAACGGAAAGGATCTCTTTGCCGCGCGTCCGTTTGATGTAGCGGGAGATGCCGCTGATGGTGCCGCCGGTGCCCACGCCCGCAACCAGCACGTCGATGCCGCCGTCGGTATCGTTCCAGATCTCGGGGCCGGTGGTCTTCTCGTGGATTGCCGGGTTTGCCGGGTTCTTGAACTGCTGAGGGATGAACCAGCGGGCAGGGTCGGACGCGGCGATCTCTTCTGCCTTGCCGATGGCCCCCTTCATTCCCTCGCTGCCGGGGGTCAGTATCAGGTTTGCCCCCAGGGCGGCCAGCACCCGCCGTCGCTCAATGCTCATGGTTTCGGGCATGGTCAGGGTCAACCGGTAGCCGCGGGCCGCAGCCACGTAAGCCAGGGCAATGCCGGTGTTGCCGCTGGTCGGTTCGATGATCTCCACCCCCGGCTTGAGGATGCCGCGTTCCTCAGCATCCCAGATCATGCTGGCGCCGATGCGGCACTTGACCGAGTAGGCGGGGTTTCGCCCCTCCACCTTGGCCAGGACCGTTGCCCCGGCCCCTTTGGTGAGATTATTCAGTCTGACCAGCGGGGTGTTGCCGATGGAACGGGAATTGTCTTCGTAGATGCGGGACATGGTTATGCTCCTTTCCTATGGGTGTTCGGTTGTTGTCGTCGGTGTGGAACTGCGTGGCCTCTGCTTATCAGTATTTAAAGTCTATCAAGCAAATAGACAAAATCAACAAAAAATTTAGAGCTTGTTCGTAAATACTGCCGCGAAGACGGGATGCGGTACCGCAAAGCTTATTTACGATCAAGCTCTTAGATCACGAAATTGAACAGCTCTTTTTCGTTTTCTTCCGCCAGGTCGATCCGGTCGAGCACATCCGCCAGGGTGGTCTTCTCCATGACAGCGGACATGGCGTCCCAGGCATCCTTCATTGCCAGCCTGATCCCGCAGGTGGCCAGTTTGACGCACTCTTCGCAGACCGCTGCCGGGGAGCCGTCCAGGCAGGCAACCGGTGCAACCGACCCTTCCAGCACCTTGACGGCAGCGGCGATGGTGATCTGGCGCGGCTCCCTGGCCAGGTAATAGCCACCGCCCTTTCCCTTCCTGCTGGCAAGGATCTCACCGTTGCGCAGGGTGAGGAGGATGTATTCGAGGAACTTTTTGGGTATCTTCTCCGCCTCTGCCAGGTCGGCGATGAGCACCGGCCCCCGGTTGTACATCCGAGCCAGCGCAAAGAGGGCCTTGAGGCCGTATTTGGTCTTTTTGGAAAGCATTGTCGATAAACCCTATAGACTTTTATAGCTAGTGTGGGGAGAAAATGCAAGGGGAATTATCGAGTTAGCAATGATGGTCTATAGCTGATTTCGACTCGATCCCCAACTGCATCCAGGTCAATCGCAAGCCGTCCAGACGCATCGCGATACTCTTTCATGATTCATCTCCATTAGCTGGATAACCTGAAAGAGACCTTGTCACTGGTTATTCAGTAGCGGCCTGTTTTAGAGGTGGTCGTCCCATACAACAGCCTCCCCTTAAACCGGCCGAATGGGTCTTTTCAGTTGCTGATCATCACCTGCGACTGCAGGTCGCGCAGGATGTTACGGGCGATTTTCTGGTAGTCTGCCTCATATGTAGACGAACAGACATTGGTTGCCGTCTTGTCGCGGAAATCCCTGGTTACGGTCAGCTCATTTCCAGATTTCCTGTACGTTGCCCGATAATCGACGGCTGGGCTGGAATATTCGAAATCTTTGGGAAAACCCACAATCGTCATCGAAGAGGGGAATTCGTAGACATATTCTTCCACGCTCCGTCCACCACTGCATATCGTTGCCTTCTTGGGGGGTGGCTCATACGCGCCAGCTATGAGCATCCCGATAGGGAAAAAGCTGAATGCTACAGGTTTTATCGGCATCCCCGTTGTGCTGGCAACAATCAATAAGTCTTCAAGTTTGAAGGAAATGCTGAAATTATAAACGTCAAGCAGTTCCTTTGGGTCGTCCTTCTGCAAGGTGCCGGTGCCATGGATCCCCTGCGATTCCAAGAGGCTTTTGACGGCAAACTCTTCCTGATCGCCTCGCAAGTTTCGCATGGCTTCCCGCATGCCGATTGCCGGAAAGCCCTTAAGGCTGAAGTGGGCTGTCCCCGTGGCCGTTCCGTCTGGATTGATCCGGATCTTCGTGCGCATGACCTGTTCGTGACCGTATTGTGCCGTCGATGGGATTTTTGCCCCTTCCTGGTAATGGGAGGCCAGCAGCACCGGTTTTTCGCCCAGCTGCATGGGGAGCATGCCGAAGGGAAGGGTTGACGCGGTGGAGTCCAGGTAGATCTTCAGGCCGGGAAGGTAGTTGATCACATGGTTTATCGTTGCCACCACAGGGACTTTCGGCAGGTCGTATCGGCTACCGGCGTTCACCAGGGCTTGCTCGCTCTCGATGTTTTGGGCTGCCAGCAGCGCCTGTAGCAACGTTGCGTGGTCCTTGCAGTCCCCCATTTTGTTGTCCAGCACCACATCCAAATCGCGCGGGACAACCGCGCCGATTCCGATACAGTTGCCGCCGTACGATATGTTTCTGGCCACCCAGTCGTACAGTGCATGAGCCTGTGTAACGGGTGTGGTCTTGTCGGCAACGATTTGCGCGGAAAGCGCCTTTACCCGCGCAGAAGCAGCGGCTTTCGGAGTGGCTCTGGAGCCGTACGCTTCGGCGATCTCCCGATAACTGGCAAAGGTGGAAACGTACAGGCTCGGTTCGTCGCCCACGAATGAAATGCCGTTGTCTGCAGGAGTCCATTTTTCGGGTTTTTTGTTCTGGTAGGTCCACTCCAGAACCTGCTTACCATCCATCTCTTGCTTTTGGGAAGGTGTGAGGGAAAATACTTCGTGGTGCAGTTTCATTGCCTTAGGAGCAATAACCTTAACGCTGACATCGTCGTATGCCTGAAAACGCGAAAAACCGTGAGCAATGGAAAATTGATGGGGGAACATCCCCTCTGTATTGGTGATCCGATAGGAAAAAACGATGGTGTCGCCTACGGCCAGGTCAGGAAAAACTACACTGATCGTTGTCTCGTCGGAATAAAGGGGAGAAGCGCTTTTGTAGCCGTCATTGGCTGTGACCTGATAGCTGTTCTTCGGTGTATCGATCCGCTGTCCCGACTTCTTCAGGGTGTATGCCTCAAGGATTTCGCCCTTGGCCACACTGGTACTGAAGGTCATAGATGCCATTTTCTGACTCTCCATGGCGCTTTCTTTGAGGACGAGCATGGACCACTTCTGACTCTCGATGAATGAGCCGTCCGCATTGACGTCATATACGATGTGCCAGCTGGTACAGCGGGCCGGGATGTCGGCTTCCGGGATCGGCTCGGCCAATGCGATTGAAAGATTGGTCACGAGGAGGGTTATGAGCAGGAGGAGTTGTTTCATGGTGTTTGCCGGGTTCATGTGCCGCATTGCTGTCTCCTTGTGCCGAGGGTAAGGCTGTGTCGTTGTGTTGCAGCTCATCGATCAGTTTTTTGCGGGCGACCAGCTTTTTCTTCTCATCGGCGTATTGGTAGCATCTCTGAATCACACAATATATAAAAACTTGCAATGTAAAATAATTTTACACAGAGCAGAAAACAACAAAACCTGCCAGAAGGCAGGTTCCTCTATGCTGATGCATGTTTGAGTACAAGCATATCTCTCTCCGGGCAACTAATGACAAAAGTTGATGTTCATTGTCATAGGCCTGGCCACCTGTCAAGCCCTTTTATGTAAGCCATGATGTCGGTATTGCGCGATTATTTCATTCTTAATGGCATCGTTTTACCTTTATTGGCGTGCTCACTTCACCTCCACATTCCTTATGCCGTCCGGCCGCCAGGCCGGGGAGATGACCAGGCTCCCTTTTTCCTTGTCCGGCCTGCCGTCCAGCAGGCTGCCGAAACTGATCTTGAAGTCGCCG
>JACRPV010000107.1 GCA_016223015.1 Geobacter sp.
TTGCCGCTCCCCGCGCCGCCATCGTGGCTCTTCACGGTCACTACCATGCCGGTGGACAGCTGGTCGTCATCGTCGTCCTTGATGATGTTGGTGCCGTTCAGGGAATACTCTTCGCAATTGATCTGGATGCTGCCTGAACCGGCGGCCCCGGTGAGGGCGATGGTCTTGCCGCTGGCGCTGCCGTCGACGCCGGTAATGACGCCGGCCGTGACGCCGGATACTGCCGGTGTTGTGGAACCTGAGCCGCCGCCGCAGCCTGCCAGAATGATCGTGACGATCATGAGAGCGCATGTGCTTATGATATGTTTGATCTGCATGTTTCCTCCTTGGTTGTGCTGCGTTTCGTGCTGCTGATGTCCTATGGTTGTGAAGCTCGTTGACGGATCAGAACAGGATGTCGTTGTTGCCCCCTTTCCTGGCCCGCGCAGCGTAAAAAAAGAGCCGGGGCCGAATCGTGAGGGTATTTCGGCAACCCGGCTGTCTCGTGGAGACCCGTGGGCTTTCCGCCCCATCCTCGCGGATGGTTTAGCATTATCGTCTACCATGGTTTTGGGTACGGGTTGTGTGTCGTCAAAGACGCCCGTACCGTGCCTGTGTTAGAAATTTCGTTATCCCGGAAAACCTCCTTACGGGTGATGGCTGCTGTTCAGCAGGCCAGGGCCAGTGCATCGGTGGCGAGGATGATCCGGTCGCTTTCCTCTGCCACTGCGTGGGCGCTATGCTCGATGAGATCGTACTGGTGGAGATACTTGGCCACCTCCACCGGTTCGTTGGTCTTGCGGCCGAAGAATTTGCCGCTCTGGGGAAAGATCTCGGTCACCACCCGTTCGTCGTATATGGCGAAGTCGCAGTGGTTGTCGATATCCCGGCTGCTGAAGTCGCTGGCCGTGGGGAGTTCCTCCCGGTAGACGATACGGACGTCGATGTCGTCGCGGTGCTGGGCCAGGAGTACCTTCTGGATCTCGGCCTCATAGCCCTGCTGGAGCATGGCAATGGTCCGTTTGGTGCCGGCCATCAGCTCCTGCGCCTTGAGCTGGCATTCTGGATTGCCGATCCGGGCAATGGCAAAGGGGATCTCGTGGGCCTGGTGGTACTGCTCCAGGAGCCGGTCCGTGCTCTTCTCGATCTCCTCCCGCACCAGGTAGGTGACGAGCGAGAGCAGGATGCCGATGCCGAAGGTGATGTAGGCGGCGCTTTCGTTGTTCAGCACCATGTGGAAGAAGATGGCCAGGCCGGAACCGGCGATGAATTCGACAAAGATGGCTATGTACGAGAGATTCTTCTTCAGGTTCATGTCTGTCATCCTTTGGCGGCGACCTGTTCGTCGTTGTCGGAACAAACAAAAAAAAGCCGGGTCGCCGCACATATCGGTTAGGATATTTCGGCGACCCGGCTGTCTCGGTGAGACCCTGTGGGCTTTCCGTCCCACCCTCGCGGGTGGTTTAGTATTGTCGTCTACCTACGGCTGCTATTTGTTGACCAATATGCTGCGACTTTATCTTAATGAGAGCAAAGAGTCAAGCATAAAAATGCAGCATGTGCCGCAATAGTCATTACAAACAGCAGGTTAGTGTCAATCTGACAGGCCCTTGGCATCGGTGACCATCAGTTCGCTGACCAGTCGGGTGAACCGGAGCGGGTTCTTGATGGGGGATCCTTCCGTCAGCAGGGCCTGGTCGATGAGGAGTTCGCAGTAGTCGGCCAGCCGGGAATTCTTCTGGTCCTTTTCGAAGAGCCGGGTCATGGCTGCCATGATCGGGTGATCGGGGTTCAGTTCCAGAATCCGCTTCGATTCCGGCATGTCCTGGTTGAGGGCCTTCATGATCCGCTCCATGTTGGCGCCGATACCGAATTCGTCGGCCACCAGGCAGCAGGCGCTGTCGGTGAGGCGGGTCGAGAGGCGCACCTCCTTGACCTGGTCGGCCAGGGTCTCTTTTATGTAGTTCAGCAGGCTGCCGTACTGTTTTTTCGCCTCTTCCTGCTTTGCCTCCAGCTCCTTCTTTTCTTCCTCGCTTTCCAGCTCCAGGTCGCCCCGGTCGATGGCCTTCAGTTTCCTGCCGTCGTATTCGGTGAGCGACTGCACCACCCATTCGTCCACCGGGTCGATGAGGAACAGGACCTCATACCCCTTCTTCCGCACCGCTTCCAGGTGGGGAGAGTTTTCCACGGCCTGGCGCGATGTTCCGGTGATGAAGTAGATCTCTTTCTGGCCTTCGGGCATCCGCTCCAGATAGCCCTTGAGCGAGACATAGGTGCCCGGTTCGGTGCGCGAGCTTTCAAAGAGGAGCAGCTCCTGGAGCTTCTCCTTGTTGGCATGGTCGAAGTGGATCCCCTCCTTGAGGATCGGCCCGAATTCGGCGTAGAACTTCAGGTATTCGTCCGCCTCCTTCTCCTGCAGCTCGCCGAGCGTCGAGAGGATCTTGCCCACCAGGCTCTTCTGGATCCGCCGGATCTCCACGTCCTGCTGCAGGATCTCGCGGGAGACGTTGAGCGGCAGATCGCTGGAGTCGACTACCCCCTTGATGAAACGGAGGTAGTCGGGGAGGAGCTCCTCGCAGTGATCGGTAATGAAGACCCGCTTGACATAGAGGTGCACCCCCTTGCGCTGGTCGCGGACAAAGACGTCATAAGGCTTGTGGGCCGGGATGTAGAGCAGGGCGCGGAATTCGCTGGTCCCTTCGGCGGCGTAATGGATGGTGCGGAACGGCTTGTCGTAGTCATGGGAGATATGCTTGTAGAACTCCTCATATTCCTCTTCGGTGACCTCGCTCTTGGGACGGGTCCAGATCGCCTTCATGGAGTTGAGCGTCTCCTCCACGGTCTTCTCGATATCCCCGCCCCCTTCGATGACTGTGCCGTCAACCCCTTTGGCCGGTTCCTTCCGGGTCACGTCCATCACGATGGGATACTGGACGTAATCCGAGTATTTCTTGACGATGGAGCGGATCTTCCATTCGTCCAGGTATTCGTGCATCTCCTCCTTCAGATGGAGGATGATATCGCTGCCGCGGCTCTCCTTCTCGCATTCCTCGACGCTGTAGGTGCCGTCGCCGGTGGATTCCCAGCGGCAACCCTCTGTCGGGGAACCGGCAGGGCGGGTGATGACGGTGACGCGGTCGGCGACCATGAAGGAGGAATAGAAGCCGACCCCGAACTGGCCGATCAGCTCAGGGTGGGATGCAAGATCCTTCCCTTTGAGGTTCTCCATGAAGGCCTTGGTGCCGGAGCGGGCAATGGTGCCGATATTTTCCTCGACCTCGGCGATGGACATGCCGATGCCGTTGTCGCGGATGGTCAGGGTCCCGGCTGCCTTGTCCGGGATGATCTTGATCTTCCAGTCGGTATTCCCCTCCAGGATCGCCTCGTTGGAGTGGGACTCGAAGCGAACCTTGTCGATGGCGTCCGAAGAGTTTGAGATCAGCTCACGAAGGAAGATGTCGCGATTGGAATAGAGGGAATGGATGACCAGGTCGAGAAGCTGCTGGACCTCGGTCTGGAACTGCTTGGTGGTTTTGGACATGTGGGATCGGTTCTCCTTTGCGTAAGGTGTTGAGTTGTGAAATCTCTGTAAAGCTAATGATTGTGTCTGCATTTTGCAAGGGGTACCGGGCAGAAGTATGGTTTTTTTGTGTATACCATAGTCAAGCCGTCAACTCTCAGGTATAACTTAGTGCATAATCGGCCAAAATACCCGTATGTCCGTATGAGGGGGAGATACTCCTTTTGCCGGGGCGATGCCGGACAGAAGGTGTTCGTGATCGGGACAATCGTGCAATTACCACGGTGGAACAGGCAGTGATGCGGAGCCGAAGCATACCACGGGCCCTGGTGAGCGGCTTTCTTCTGGCAGCGGTGGTGCCGATGCTGGTGGTTACCCTGCTCGTGCTCATGGTCAACCATGCCAATACCAGGGCTGCCGTTGAGAAGCAGAACATGCAGGTGGCCAGAACCGTAGCGGTTGCGGTGGCCAATTTCCTCCATGAGCCGGTGGATGTCCTCGAAGGGACGAAAAACCTGGTGAGGATGCGTGGGTATGCCGCCGATGAATTCGCCGCCATCGTGGGGAGTGTCATCATCCCCGATCATTACTTCAGTTCGGTGATGGTGCTGAACCGGCAGGGAAAGGTGATCGCCTTCTGGAGCGCCGGTAACCCCGGCCGTGCCCGCCCGGAACTGCTGGGGAAGGATTTCCCAGCAGCCGATTATGTGCGGCAGGCCAGGGAGAAAGGCCGGCTCGTCTGGTCCGATACCTTCATCTCGGCCTCGACCGGCGAGCCCTCCATCAACCTCTGCCTCCCCTGGGAGGAAGGCCTGGTCATCGGCGAGATCCCGCTTGCCGGTCTGAGCCGCATCGTCAAGCAGACCCGCATGAGTCCCACCAGCTATGCCTACCTCGTAAACCGGCACGGGCGGATCATCGCCCATCCCGATATCTCCCTGGTCCGGCAGCAGTCCAGCGCCAGCTCTCTTATCGTCGTGCGCCAGGGGCTGCAGGGGAAGTTCGGTACCTACACCGACGACGTCAACGGCAAAAGGGAGATCGGCAGCGTGCTCGGCATTGCCGAGACCGGCTGGCTGGTCGTTGTCAGCCAGAACGAGAGCGAGGTCTTCGGTTTTCTCCGCAAGACCGAACTGCTGATGCTGGTCGGCCTCACGGTCGCCTTTGCCGTTGCCCTGGGGCTTTCGCTCCTGGTCGTCGCCCGGATCACCCGTCCCCTCGGACAGCTCCAGGCCCATTCCCAGCTCCTTGCCGCGGGTGATTACGACATTGCCCCGATACCGGCGGATTATCAGGAGATCTCCCTCCTGAGCGACTCGTTTCATGCCATGGCCCATGCGGTTCGTCAGCGCGAACACGAACTCAAGGACCGCAACGAAGAACTGGCCATGGTGGAGGAGGAACTGCGCCAGCAGCTCGACGAATACCTGAAGAGCCAGGACGAGCTTTTGTCCGAAAAGAACAAGCTGGAGACCATCCTGGCCTGCATGGGGGACGGCCTTTCCATCCAGGACCGGGAATTCCGGGTCATCTTGCAGAACGAGTATCATCGGCGGATAATCGGGGAGGCTTACGGGAAGTTCTGTTACGAGGTCTACGAGAAGAGCGACCGTGTCTGCGACAACTGCCCCGTAGCGAGCGCCTATGCCGACGGGCAGGTGCATACCCTGGAGCGCCGCGTTTCTATGGACGATGGCGACCACTACTTCGAGATCACCGCCTCTCCGCTGCGTGACGGGACCGGGACCATCGTGGCAGGGATCGAACTGGTCCGCGAGATCACCGGGCGCCGCCGGACCGAGGAAGAGGTCCGGCGCCTCAACGACGAGCTGGAGCAGCGCGTGCTGGAGCGGACCAGGGAGCTCTCCGATGCCAACCAGTCGCTGCAGGAGGAAATCCGGCAGCGGGC
>JACRPV010000047.1:0-792 GCA_016223015.1 Geobacter sp.
CATCGGCCAGTTCAAGCACTGCCGCCAGTGCCGGGCCGACGCCGTCGGGCTGATCGGCCAGGACCTCTCCCTGGCAACCGGAGCCTGCAGCGCGCCATGATGCAGCTCGACCGGTTCACTGCTGCGGATATCCCCGCCTTCCTCGCCATGGCCGACCAGGAGGGGTGGATCTGCGCGCCGGCGGAATTCGACTTCCTGCTGCGGGCATTCCCGGCGGGCTGCTGCACCGTCCGCCGGGAGGGAATCCCCGTGGCGTTCATCACCTCCATCCGTTACGGCACCAGCGGCTGGATCGGCAACCTGATCGTCGCCCCTGACCTGCGGGGGCAGGGCGTCGGCAGGCAGCTCATGGAGGCCGCAATGGCGGCCCTGCAGCAGGCAGGGGCCAAATCCGTCTGGCTGACCGCCTCGCAGCAGGGTGCACCGCTCTATGCCCGGCTCGGCTTTGCCACGGTCGACACCATCCGCCGCTGGCAGGGCAAGGGGGCAGTTGCACCGGCATCGGCTGACAAGCTTTCCCAGTCTGCCTACCGCAGGATGGTGAGCATCGACCGCCACGGCTGGGGGGACCGGCGCGCCAGCATCCTCTGCGATTCCCTGGTGGCAGGCGCCTGCCGCTCCCTTGGCGACGGATTCATCGTGACCCGCCCCGCTCCCGACGGCATCCAGATCGGCCCCTGGAGCGCCATGACAGCCGATACCGCAACACGGCTGCTAGAGGCATCGTTCAGCCCCGACCCTTCTGCTTCGCCGGTGGTGCTCGATCTGCCGGAAGGGAACCGCCACGCAACC
>JACRPV010000047.1:854-18827 GCA_016223015.1 Geobacter sp.
CCGACCTGCTCGGCCGGTCCGGTTTTTCGACCATCGGCAGCACCCTCCTCATGTGCCGCGGCACACTCCCACCGTTTCACCCGGAAACCATCTACGCCCTTGCCAGCATGGGGAGCATGGGCTGACCGTCAGCCGGTTTCCCTCATTTTTCGACTGGACTTCCCTTCAGGCTGTGAGAAAATATCACCCTACCCGCATAACCGACGATTCCACGGCAGGAGACGGCCATGACCAGAGACGCTCACGACCAGTGGCTCCATGCAGCAATCATCCGGCACTGCCCCGACGCGATTCTCTATACGGACCGGGAGGGGATCATCCGCCTCTGGAACGAGGGTGCAGAACGGATCTTCCGCATCCCTTCCGACGAGGCGCTGGGGAAGCCGCTGGACCTGATCATCCCCGAAAACCTGCGCAAACGGCACTGGGATGGCTATCGCCAGGTGATGGCGAGCGGGGTCACCCGTTACCAGACCGGGCTGTTGTCCGTTCCCGCCCTGCGCGGCGACGGGGTCCGTATCTCCACGGAATTCTCCATCCTGATGGTCCGTGACGACGCAGGGACCCCGGTCGGCTGCGCGGCTGTCCTGCGCGACGTTTCCGATCGCTGGAAACGGGAGCAGGACCTGAAGAACCGGCTGATCGCCATGGAGACCACCCGTTACTGTGACAGCGACGACTGACCGGCTTCCCCACTACCCATCCGAAAGGCCACTGCAGATGCCGAAAACCCTTACCCCGGCCCAGGAACTCCTTCTTGGCGCAAACACCCTCCGGATGCTGGCGGTCGATGCCGTCGAGCAGGCAGCATCGGGCCACCCCGGCCTTCCCATGGGGGCTGCGGATTACTCCTTCCTCCTCTGGCACCGCTTTCTGCGGTTCGATCCGGCAGACCCCTCCTGGGCCGATCGCGACCGGTTCATCCTCTCTGCCGGGCACGGCTCCATGCTCCTCTATGGCCTGCTGCACCTGTTCGGCTTCGACCTGCCGCTCGCGGAGCTGCAGCGTTTCCGCCAGTGGGGGAGCAGGACGCCGGGGCATCCGGAGTACGGCCACACACCGGGGGTGGAGATGACGACCGGGCCGCTCGGCCAGGGCTTTGCCGCCGGTGTCGGCATGGCGCTGGCCTCCAGGATGGCGGCGGCCCGTTTTGCGGACGACCAGTTCTCCCCCATCAGCCACCGGGTCTATGCCATTGTCAGCGACGGCGACCTGATGGAAGGGGTCAGCTACGAGGCCGCCTCCCTGGCCGGCCATCTCCGTCTGGGGAACCTCATCTATCTCTACGACGACAACTGCATCACCATCGAGGGTGCGACCGGCCTGGCCTTTTCCGAGGATGTGGAGAAGCGGTTCGGCGCCTGCGGCTGGCAGGTGCAGCGGGTCGACGGCCACGCACCGGACGAGGTGGCGGCAGCGCTTGTAAGCGCCCGTGAAGAGACGGAACGCCCCTCCCTGATCATGGCCCGGACCCGCATCGCCAAGGGGAGTCCGGGCAAGGAAGGGTCCGCTGCTGCCCACGGCAGCCCGCTGGGATCTGCCGAGGCGGCAGCGACCCGTCGGGCGCTCGACTGGCCCGAGGAGCCCTTTCATGTCCCGGCAGCGGTCCGTGCGCTCTGTGGCGCGCGGGTCGAGGAGCTGACTGCCCAATCCGCATCCTGGCGGGAATCATTCGCCCGCTGGCAGGAGCGCAACCCCGACCGGGCCCGGCTCTGGGACCGGATGTGGCAGAAGAAGATTCCCGAGGGGCTCATCCCCACCTTGCTGGAGGCGGCAGGGACAAACGACGGCGCCACCCGCTCCCTCTCCGGCGCCGTCCTGCAGGCGGCAGCCGCGGCGATCCCCTCCCTGGCAGGCGGGTCGGCAGACCTTGCCCCGTCGACCAACAGCTGGATCAAGGAGAGCGACGCCATCGCCGCCGGTTCCTTCCTCGGCCGCAACCTCCATTTCGGCATCCGCGAGCATGCCATGGCCGCCATCCAGAACGGCATGGCGCTCTACGGCTGCTTCATCCCCTTCGGCGCCACCTTTCTCGTCTTTTCCGACTATTGCCGCCCTGCCGTAAGGCTGGCTGCCCTGATGAAACTGCAGACGATCTATCTCTTCACCCACGATTCGATCTTCGTAGGGGAAGACGGCCCGACCCACCAGCCGGTGGAACACCTGTCAGCGCTCCGGATGATCCCCAACCTGCAGGTGATCCGCCCGGCCGACGGCATAGAGACCGCCCTGGCATGGGGCGCAGCACTGGAGCGCCGGCACGGCCCCACGGCCCTGATCCTGTCACGGCAGAAACTCCCCCGCATCCAGCGTGATCCCGCCTTTGGCACCGATCTGCAACTCCTGGCCGGTACCATCGTGTTCGACACCGCCGGCAATGACCTCCGGGCGATCCTTCTGGCCAGCGGCTCCGAGGTCCATCTGGCCATGGCCGCAGCGCAGTTGCTGCAGGCAGACGGCGTACAGACCCGCGTCATCTCCGTCCCCTGCCTGGAGCGGTTGCTGGCGCTGTCGCCAGAGGAGCGCGAGCGGCTGATCCCGCCCACTATCCCGCGCATCGCCATCGAGGCGGGGCGCGGCGCCCTTTGGCACCAGATCCTTGCTCACGACGACCTGTTCATCGGCATCGAGACCTTCGGTGCGTCGGCTCCGGAGGAGGCAATCGCCGAGCAGTTCGGCTTCACCCCGCAGCAGGTTGCTGCCAGGATTCGCATCTTTCTTCATCTGTGAGGTACTCTGTGGAAACCGCCGACATTCTCAAAAAATCGCTGCTCTTCTCCGGTCTGGACGATGGAAACCTGGGAGAGGTGGCGGCAATCGCCACCCGGCGCAGCATTGCCAAGGGAGAAACCCTCTTCAGCGAGGGTGAGCCGGCCAATGGCTTTTATCTCCTGGCATCGGGAGGGATGAAGCTCTGCAAGATATCGCCGGACGGCAGGGAGAAGGTGCTCCATTTCGTGCACCCCGGCGAAACCTTTGCCGAAGCGGCATTCTTCGGCGATGGACGGTATCCGGCCGAAGCGAGGGCCATCGACAAGGGGGAGGCGCTCTTCTTCCCCCGCGAGGCATTCATGGGGCTTTTAGAGCGCAATCCGCAGTTTTCGCTGAACCTCATCGTCTCCCTGTCGCTGCTTTTGCGCAGGTTTGCGCGCCAGATCGAGGAGCTCTCCTTTGCCGAGGTCCCGGCCCGCCTGGCCGCCTACCTGTGCGAGCTGATCGAGCGCAAATCAACGACCTTCCAGGGGAAGACCTACCTGGAACTGGAGATGAAAAAGGGGGAACTGGCCTCGCGGCTGGGAACAGTCAGCGAAACCCTCTCGCGTACGCTCCGCAAGCTGAGGGAAGAGGGGATCATCGAGGTAGAGGGGAGCAGGGTGATCGTCTACGACCTGAAGCGACTGAGAGAGCTGGCGGAAAGATAGAAGGGCGGGGATGAAAAAAGCCGGGACAGATGCCCGGCTTTTGATTTTGGCGATTTATAGGTGGGGAAATCTGACCGGCCGGACTAGACGGCAGCCTGGCAGAGTCCGTGCGACACCTGGCAGTCGCTGCCGGCACAGCTTTCGCCGCCGTTCAGGGTGCTTTCCAGCGAGTCGATGGAGATCTTGCCAAACTTGAGCCCGATCCCCTCTTCGGTCACCCGAACGACCCGTCCATCCAGCCCCAGGGAAAGATTTCCCTTATTTCCCTTGAATGAGAGGGAGACATTCACCGTCTCGTTCAGGGGAATCTTCTGATCCGTCTTGACGAACAGCCCTTTGAGGCTGAGGTTTTCCACCGTCCCGACAAAGGACACATCGCCGTGACTGACCAGAACCTGTGCGTTAAACGACATTCTTCTGAACTTCCTGTTGTCCAAGGGCGTGTCTCCTCCTTTCCCAGGTTCGATTTATAGCTTTCTATCGTCGTCGTGGGGAATATCTTGAGGAAATTAATCCGGTAATCCGGAAAAACAGCCGACGACATGCGCCAGCCGCTCCGGCTGCATCTCCTTATAGCAGATCAGCCACAACCTTAGCAAGCCAAACAGTTTATTCTTCTACCTTTGCAGTCCGTTCCGGTCTGGTTCGCTTATCGACCACATAGCAGCTGCTCTCGGACTTCTTGGCAAAGGCCTTGAGCTCGGCGGCAACCTCGGCAACCTTGCCGTAATGACGGATATTGGGGTTATTGCCATGAACAATGCCAATGGCAAGCCCGAGCAGCGGAATCTGCTCCTTCTGCCCCCGCCGGTTGTAACCGATATAGTAGCCGCAGGTCTTTTCCTGTTCGCCGAAGAGGTCGGCGATAATGGAGGTAAAATTGCGGATGATCTCCTGACTCACCTGCTCTGCCCGCTCGATCGGAACGATGAAAACAAAATCGTCGCCGCCGATATGCCCCGTGAATCCCCCTCCCGACTCCTTGACCGAATTGAATATGATCCTGGCCAGCATGCGCAAGACCTCGTCGCCGTGGGAAAAACCATAGACATCGTTATAAGGTTTGAAGTGATTGATATCCACGTGGCAGATGGCCATCGGCTTGCCGATAACCCGTTCGACGGCATGCTGAATGGAGGTGTTGCCCGGCAGGCGGGTCAGAGCATTGTTGTCGAACACACGGCGAATCCGCTGCACGGACAGATCGATGCGGGTGAAGAGTTCGGGATAACTCACCGGCAGGAAGATAAAATCGTCGAGAGGCGTCTCTGTCCAGTCGAAACCGCGGGCCATGGACTCGCTCATGAGGCCGATGATCGGGACGACACTGAAGTAGCTGTCCCTCTTAAGCTCCCGGATTATGGAAAAGGTAGCCTCGTCACCCGCTGAAATATCCAGGATGAAAAGGTCCGGAGGGTCGTTATAGGCAAACCCGATGAGATTGCAGAATCCTTCAAGGGTGAATACCTGGCACCCTTTGCTCTGCAGGCGGATCTCCATCTGCGATGCCAGCGACGGCGTACTGGCGATCAGGTAGATCCTAAGTCCGGGTTTCATTGCCTTCCTGTAGCTCCATGCTGAAGTTCTTCGTGTCGATCAGCCGGTCCTCGATCTCCTCGACGATCTCCTCCAGGAGCTGTTCGTTCAGGTTGAGCCGCTGCCAGGCAAGGGGCTGAATCTGGGGAACCAGGTCGTCGCCGCTGAAGCCGAAGCCGCTCGCCTTGACCAGGACATCGGCAAGATGGACCACGGCAGTCTTTACCTGGTGGTTCTTTGCCTTGCTCACATCGTGATGGTACATGATCGGTTCGACCAGTTTCTCGGGCAGATACCACGCATTGGCAAGCCACCCCCCCACCTCCGAATGGTCGATGCCCAGGAGTTCCAGTTCGGCCTTGTTCAGCCCTGCAGTGGAGATCTCCTCGGTCTCGGCCAGCTTCAGGCGGCAGGCAATGACATTGGCCGCCACGCCGGTCCCCAGGGAGTGTTCCCAGAGCCCCATGATGTTCTGTTCCATGATCTCGAAGATGGAGGTACTGAGGGCGAGACACTTTACCACGTCGATACCGAGCAGGATCATGGCATTGGAGATGGTGGAGACCCGATAGAAGCCGTATGAGGGGGAGTTGACCAGCCTGAGGACACGGGCGGACAGCACCTGGTCGGAAGAGACCAGCCGGGCCATCTCCTGAATGGACGATTTGCTGTTCTGTGCCAGGGCATTGAGCTTGGTGATAATGCCGGGCAGGATCGGCAGGGATCTGGTGTCCTTTATGATGCTGAGGATTTCCTGGCGCTTGTCTCCCATCAGTCGGCACCATCCATCGAGCGGATCAACTGCGCCTTGTAGATCTCTTTGAGGCGGTTCATCAACGGCTCGTGATCGACTTTCCTGAATCGCTTTTCCAGCAGTTCCAGCAGCTCCGGCATGGTCTTGTCCCCTTCCAGCCAAACCGGATGCCCTTCCACGGTCACCTTCTGAACCCCCATCGATTTCAGCCGCTCAATGAGGGATTCGTTCAACACTACCCCCTTGCCGCAGATCGGCGGACCCGACTGGCTGTCAGGGCGTCGCACATCACGCGCCAGCACCATTTCGGGAGCAGCAAGCAGGATTGGAATATTCTGCATGGGAGAGCCTCTCTAATTAATCGTATCGGATATCTCACCCGACCTCTTGAGCGGCAGACTGCTCATTATCAATAATTAATAGCAGGTATTGCCGATTCGGCAACCTCTCAACAGGCTTTGCCGCACATGAGGTATTCACTGCCGCACATGAGGCTTTCGCATCATCGACCTCCGACAACCCCCAGGCCGTAACCCCTTGCGCCACCAGACTTTACAACTTCACGGCAATTTGGCATACGTTATGCGTTATAGTAGGAAAATCTCATTCTGTGAGGAGTCTCCATGAAAAAGATGATCACCACCGTAGTTGCCGCCCTGGTAGCCGTTTCCTTCGCCGGTATCGTATGCGCCTCTGAGCCCGCTGCCGCTCCGGCTGCTCTCCCGCCGGGACACCCGCCGATCATGAAGGAAGAAAAGGCTGTTGCCAAGAAAGTGAAAAAGGCCAAGAAAGTCAAGAAGGCCAAGAAAGAAATGAAAAAAGAAGTAGCACCGGCTGCTGCTCCGGAAGCTCCTGCTGCAAAGTAATCCGTCCCTCCAGGGGATGAAAAAGGCCGCATCGGAATCGATGCGGCCTTTTTTTCTTTCTTGTCAGCGGACGCCGGTCGGTCGGCTACGGGGGGCAGGAAGCACACATCGACCTGAAGAGCGAGGTACTGAGATAGCGGTCCCCCCGGTCGGGGAGAATCGTGACGATGGTGCCGCTCTCCATCTCCTGGGCCATGGACAGGGCTCCCGCCACGGCCGCACCGCTGGACATCCCGACAAAAAGCCCTTCATGAGTAGCCAGTTCGCGGGCAAAGGCAAACGCCTCCTCGTCGAGCACGGTGATCTTCCGATCCAGCTCCTCCTCGTGATAAATGGCGGGAACGATCGCCTCTTTCATGTTCTTGAGCCCCTGGACCTTGTGACCGAGGGTCGGCTCGACCCCGACGATCCTGATACCCGGTTTCTGCTCGTGAAGGTAGGCGCCCACCCCCATCAGGGTCCCGCCCGTCCCCATTCCGGCCACGAAGACATCCACCTCCCCATTTGCCTGCCGGAGGATCTCGGGGCCGGTGGTCTCGTAATGGGCCAGGACGTTGTTGCGGTTGGCATACTGGTTGGGCATGTAGTAGCGCTCGGGATCGTTCTCCAGGATGCGGTGTGCCATCCGGATGGCGCCGTCGGTCGCTTCGTCGTGGGGAGAAAGGACCACTTCGGCGCCGAAGGCCTCCAGGACGCTGCGCCGCTCCAGGCTGACACATGCCGGCATGACCAGCTTCACCCGGTATCCCTTGGCAGCACCGAGCATGGCCAGGGCAATGCCGGTATTCCCGGAAGTCGGTTCAAGAATGATTTTTCCCGGCACCAGTTCACCGCTCTCCTCAGCCTTTGTCAGCATGAAGAGCGCCGGGCGGTCCTTGATGGAGCCACCGGGGTTGTTCCCCTCCAGCTTGGCCAGGATCCTGACCCTGGGGTTGCAGTTGATCGAGGTCAGCTCGATGAGCGGGGTGTTACCGATGTTGCTGATCAGTTGAAACGGATTACATGCCATGCAAGGAATCCCCCTGCCAGAAGAAGGTAATGACGGATAGCGGCCAGCAGCAGCGGGCTCGGAATCCGCTCCATGGTACATAATCTGTCGCAGAAACACAACGGTAACTATGCCCTCCCGGTCTTCAATTCACTCGCCCGGTAGCCCAAAACACCCGTATCAGTCCGTATAGAGCGGCTTCTCCCACAAGAGCAGGCCGGTATCGCCGGCATCGATGCCCCGGCGCGGCGCCTCGCCACGGAACGGAACCATCACAAACTCGACGGCAAAGACGGTGCATCCTTCCAGGCAGTGCCCCCCCATGACCCGGCCGTCGCTCCCCGCCACCGCCAGATGCAGGTGCACTGCCGGCTTGTCGTCGCGCAGGGAGATGGTGCCGCAGCCGGAGACAATTTCGTGGGGAGCATCGAAATCCAGCTCCTGGTAGGCCCGGATCTTCTGGTCGAAGAACGATAGCCTGGCACGAGAAAGTGAACCGATCACCTGCACCGTACCGGCCTGGATATCCTGTGCGGCGGCACACCTGTTCAGTTCCCGGAGCAGATCCCCGCGAAACGGCAATTTCCCCATGATCATGATCGCACCTCCTCTGTGCCCTTCGGCATCAGCTCAATGATACTCCCTCCCGGCGCTGATGCAACAAACGAGAGGGCGTTCGGGAGTTCATCGTTGCAAATCAGCTATTACCCGTTAAAATGGTACATTGCTTCAAGTGCCCTTCCGCTCTGCAAAACCTCGCACCCAAAGGACACCGGATATGACTCTCAGCTTCGGCTCACGGGTTATCAAAACCCTGCTGAGCGCAAGTATCATCCTGAGCCTCTGCGGTTTCATCGGGACCGGCCGCATGGCCGGCACTTTCGCAATCCCCGATACCCACCCGCTGGTTGCCGCCATTCGCGCCATCTTCGCGCTCAATATCGTGTTCACCCTGATCGCCCTTTGGCTCTACACCAAGCGCAAGCTCCTGACCAGGGTTACCAGCATTGCCGATGCCCTGGAGCGGGGCGCGGACGGCGACCTCACCCCTCGCGTCCCGACTGAGGCGGACGAGATCGGGCAGTTGGGGAGCAACCTCAACACCATGCTCAGCAAGCTGGGGGAATTTGCCGTGCGGGTCAATGCATCGCTCACCGAACTCCGCAACATCTCCCTCAATACCACGGGTGCCGCCAACCAGTTGGTGAATGCCGCAGAAACCCAGTCGGCAGCCGTCAAGGAGACCGGCACGGCCATCACCGGGATCAGCGCATCCATCGAGAGCCTCTCCCACGAGATCGACACCCTTGCCCACTCCGCCGTTCAGAATGCCGGCGCCATCAGCACCATGTCCACCAGCATCGACGCCGTGGGAAAGAACGTCGATGCCCAGGCACGTGCCATCGACGAGGTCAGCACCTCCATCGTCCAGGTCGCCGCAGCGGTAAAGCAGATCGCCAGCAGCGTCAACAGCCTCATGGGTGCGGCCACCGCCACCGCGACGTCCGTGGCTGAAATGGACGCCTCGATCAAGCAGGTGGAAAAGAATGCCCAGGGTGCCACCGGCATCACCGAAGCGGTGCGCGGCGATGCACTGGTCGGCCAGCAGACCGTTGCCGCCACCATTCTGGGAATCGGCGAGATCCGGAACTCCACCCAGCTCACCTTCGACGCCATTGGCAGCCTCTCCCGCCGCGTCAAGGCAATCGGCAACATCCTCCTGGTCATCGACGAATTGGCCGAGCAGACCAACCTGCTGGCCCTCAACTCGGCCATCATTGCCGCCCAGGCAGGGGAGCACGGCAAAGGATTCGCCGTGGTCGCCGACCAGATCAAGGGACTGGCCACGCGTACCCGCAACTCCACCCAGGAGATTTCCGACCTGATCACCGGCATCCAGAAAGAGAACGAGCAGGCGGTCAACGCCATCAAGATCACGGAAAAACGGGTGGAAGACGGGGTGCTCCTCTCCCAGAAATCGGGCGAGGCCCTGCAGAAGATCGTCGGCGGCATGGAGGTGGCCCTCCAGCAGGTGCACGACATTGCCCGGACCACTGTGGAGCAGGCCAAGGGAAGCCAGCAGATCCGCAAGGCAATGGAACTCATGTCGGACATGGTGGCGCAGATCGCCAAGTCGACCCGCGAACAGGGCGCAACCAGCGAACTGATCATCTCCGCAGTCGACAAGATGAAAGACCTGACCGACAGCGTCAGGTCGTCCAGCCAGGAACAGCGCTCCCTCGGGGTAGAGATCGCGGAATCCACCAGGAACATGAGCGATATCATCAAGCGGACCGAGTTGTTGCGCAACGATCAGGCTCAACGGAGTTCACGGATCAGCAGGGCGGTGCATGAGATGGACAGCGCCACCAATGCCGATCTGGCGGTGGTCAGGATCATGGAGGAGGGGGTAGAGATCCTCTCCCGGCAGATCGAGCTGCTGCAGGCGGAAATGGCCAAACTAAAGGTGCACCAATAGCGTGGTATCGGCTGGCGTCCCGTCATGCCGCGCGCCATATCCACTCAAAGGCAAGGACCTACGATGAACCAGATCTGTGCATGGTGTGGCGTTAAGCTGAACCTCTTTGACGAACAGAGCCCCCGCAACATGCTGTCCCACGGCATCTGCTCAGCCTGTGCAAACAGCTAAATGATGAAGATCCCCATGAAGCTGCGTGATTTTCTCGACGAGATCGAGGCGCCGATCATCATTGTCGATGCGCAGGGGATCGTTACCATCGCCAACCGGAATGCCAAGATCCTGCTCCACAAGCAGTTGGCCGAGATCGAAGGCCGCCTGGGAGGAGACGTCTTCGAATGCACCTATTCACGGCTCCCCGAAGGGTGCGGCAACACCGTTCACTGCTCCGGCTGCACCATCCGCCGCACCGTCATGGAAACCCATGCCACCGGCAAAAGCGCCGTCAGGGTCCCCGCCACCCTGAAGCAGCAGACCAACTGCACGCCCACAGACATCCATTTCCACGTCACCACGGAAAAATTCAACGACTACGTGATGCTGCGGATAGACCCGTAACAACCAGGCAGCGCTGACAAAGCCCCCCTGCCGCACCGCACCGATACATGCCCCGCCGCTGCAATCCGGACCCACCTGCCGACCGCTACAGATCGAGATCAACCCAGACGCAATGATGGTCGGACGCCTGCTCCCGCGTATTGGTCACGCTCGCAAACGGCTTCCATTTGGATGACCGGTAGCCGCGCCGCTCGACCCCCACGGCTCGGACCTTCCCCTGCAGCGCCTTCGACAGCAGCAGGTAGTCGAGCTTCTTCGCCTTGGCCCCGGACTGGTACGTGCCGGGGAATTTGCTCTTTTCCGGGTAGGCATCCAGCGCCATGGCGTCCTTCAGCTGCGGATGGCCGAGCAGGGCGGCGAGGTTCCCCTTTTCCGGCGCTTCGTTCAGGTCCCCGGCGACAATCACGTGGGGAGTGATCGTCAGGGCAGCATCCACGAGCCGGGCCACCCCAGTTGCCTGTTCCTTTCGCCGTTTGCCATAGCGGTCCGAGCCCTGGCTGGTGAAGTGATTCGCCAGGATGACCAGCGGCGCCCGGCCGGGCAGCGTGCAGACGAACTGGGCGCAGTCCCTCGAGAAGAGCGGGTTGCCCGCGGTATTGCGCAGCTCCACGTGGGTCTTCATCGACTCGACCGGGAGCCGCGACAAAAGCCCCACATCGATCCCCCGGCTGTCGTTGCCGTCCATCAGCAGCACGTGACGGAACGGCTCCCTGCCCCGCTCCTGCAGCTTCGGAACCAGCAGGTCGTCGTGAAAACGCTGCAGCGTCACCCGGTCCTCAACCTCCACCAACACCTGGATGTCAGCCGCAACCTCGGCAAGCACCAAGGCGGTATTGTCGATGGCCCGGTCGTCGATGGTTTCCCGCACCAGTTCGCCCCAGCCGAGGAAATCGCCTGCCCCCCTGGCGAGCCAGGTCCGCGTTCCGCTCTCGCTTCGCCGCCAGAGCTGCCCGCGGATCTCGCGCAGGATGATCTGCACGTGGTCGGCAGCATGGTCGGTAAGCGCGTATTTGTCGTCAAGCGCCTCGATCTCCCGCTTGACCTTGTCGGTGTAGTCGGTCTGTCGCAGCAGGGTGTTGAGCCGGTGAAAGTCGCTGAGCACCGGCAACCCGGTGGCATTGTCCGGGTAGTTCATCGAAACCGGCCGGCTGAACAGGTTTTCCAGATTAAAGGTTGCTATGCGCATGGCATCTCCCTCCCTTCCCGTTGGCGCAGACAGGGCTTGCCTGTCATCAGTCCGCGGCAGCACCTCTCGGTGCAGACGCGGTCGTGGCGATTGCCGTCATCGGCCCGGCCTGGCCCCGGTCGCAGCATCCGTGCTACAATGAAGACGAGAGGAAGTGATGGGCATGACATACCTGATCGTTTCATTGATCGTCATCATCGCTCTCAGCTGGATGTATGGAGGCCGCGCCAGTCATCACGAGGAACGGCCGCTCCATCTCCAGCGGGGAAGCGACCGGCACTGGCCGCACCACCATCGCCCTGCCTGACCGGGAGGGCAACTGCGGCAAGCCCGAGCTGGTGCCGATGCACAAGGCCGCTCGGGCATTAACGGCCTTGTGTCGCATATTATCCCTCGATCGGCTCGAACAGCTCCTTGCCGACGCCGCAAACCGGGCAGACCCAGTCAGCCGGCAGATCGGCAAACGGTGTGCCGGGGGCGATCCCGTTGTCGGGGTCTCCTGCTGCCGGGTCATAGGTGTAACCGCAGATGGTGCAGAGATAGCTTTGCATGGATGAACCTCCTTCTCTTCAGTCTGAATTCCCTCGTCACAAGTGTACAAAGAACCGGCCGGATTGCCACCATCAACCCGCAGCCGGGAAGAATGCCGCAGCATGATCGGCACCGGGCGCCGTGGCGGCTGCTCCCTGCAGGCGGTGGGCAACGATATCCGCCACCGTCACCAGCGGGATGCCGTGCTGCTCCCCGAAGCGGACGATCTCGGCCAGGCGCGCCATGGTGCCGTCCGGGTTGGTCAGTTCGCAGAGCACCCCATAGGGACGCAGGCCCGCGAGCCGCATCAGATCGACGGTCGCCTCGGTATGCCCCTGGCGTTCCAGCACGCCCCCCGGCCGGGCGCACAGCGGAAAGATGTGGCCGGGGCGGTTGAGGTCGCAGGGCTGCGCGTCGTCGGCAATGGCGGCCTTCACCGTGGTGACCCGGTCGGCGGCCGACACGCCGGTGGTAACCCCCTGTGCCGCCTCGATGGAGACGGTAAAGGCGGTCTGGTAGCGGCTGGTGTTGCTCGCCACCATCATCGGCAGCTCCAGGGCGCGGACCTTCTCGTCTGGCAGGCAGAGGCAGACGATGCCGCTGCATTCGCGGATCAGCATGGCCATCTGCTCGGGGGTCAACGACTCGGCGGCAAAGATGAGGTCACCCTCGTTTTCGCGCTCCTCGTCGTCCACCACCAGCACGCGTCTGCCGCTGCGAATGGCAGAAAGCGCCAGGGCCATGCGTTCCGTGGAACTGTGGGGGTTGTGTGCGGGGATCTGATTCATGGTGCTACCTCCAAAGGATGGGATGGCTTACCGGAATCAGGGCGAAAGAGAAGGGAATGCCGACATGTGGTGACAGGCTCGCACCAGATCTGCTGACCCCCCTCCGCATCGGAGGAAGCGCTCGCGGGCTCCCCAGGAAACCTGGGATACCGCCGGTGGGGACTTGCACCCCGCCCTGAGAATAAGCGGCTTCATGCTAGAGCATCGACGCCTGGCTGTCAATCCCTTTACCCCCCCTCTCTGCGCCTTTTCTCCCCTATTGCCGATTCCTTGATCTGGGTCAAAGGCAATTCCGCGATCGATGCTAGTCTGAAGTCATTGCCAGTGCCCAGACGAACGGACCGGCAACCAACAGATCCGATCACGAGGGAGGACAGATGCGGTTCCCCACATCCCCGAAGAGCATGATAGCCCTTGTCTCACTTGGCATTGCCAGCCTTGGCATCCTGGCCTTCCTGCTGGTCGGCCCGCCCCAACTCCTTGCCAGATCGGAATCCCCGGCTTTTTGCGCCAGCTGCCACGTCATGGAAGAGCAGCACACCGCCTGGAGCCATGCCGGCGCCCACCGACGCATCCGCTGCGTAGACTGTCACCTCCCCAATGGCAATCACCTGCTGCACTATGCCTGGAAATCGATCGACGGTCTGAAGGATGTAGTGTCGTTTCACTCGGGGATGGTCCCGGAGCGGATCACCCTGTCCGGCCACGGGGCAGAGGTCGTGCAGCGCAATTGCATCCGCTGTCACGCAGAAGCGGTTTCACAGATGGATACCACCCGGCAATGCTGGGGATGTCATCGGCAGCTGCGCCACCGGCTTACCGGCGTCGTCGCGGCCAGATAGAGAGGAGAAAGGTATGAATATTTCAAGAGGCTGCGCCCTGCTGGCGCTGATGGCGGTGATGACGGCCGGTGCGGGTTGCGCCCCGAAACGAACGGAGCCGGTGCGGGCCGGGGAGATCCCTGACGGGACGATCGATCCGGCGCAATGGGGAAAGGTCTACCCGGTGGAGTATGAGCTCTGGAAAAAGACGGGGGAGCCGACCCCGGCGGGAAAAAGCAAATACAAACGCGGTTACGACCAAGGGGAAGAGCGTCCCGACAAGCTTGACGAGTACCCGTTCCTGGCGCTGCTCTACAATGGTTGGGGCTTTGGCATAGAATACAGGGAGCCGCGGGGACACCTCCATATGATCGAGGACCAGTTGGAGGTAGATCCTGGGCGGATCAAGGCAGGCGGCTCCTGTCTGACCTGCAAGACACCCTATGCCCCTATCCTGCAGAGGCAGATGGGGAAGGAGTATTTCTCCGCGCCCTACAAGGAGGTGCTGGCCAAGATTCCGAAAGAGCACCAGACGCTCGGCGTGGCCTGCATCGATTGTCACAACAACCAGGACATGTCCCTGAAAATCTCCCGCGGTTTCACTCTTGGCAAAGCGCTGCAGATGCTCGGCGTCGATGAGGCGAAAATGACCCAGCAGGATAAGCGGAGCCTGGTCTGCGCCCAGTGCCACGTCACCTACAGCATTCCCAAGGATGCCGCCATGCACTCCACTGATGTCTTCTTCCCGTGGGAGGGGAGCAAATGGGGGCACATCACCATCGAGGACATCATCAAAAAGCTCCGCAACAACCCGCCCAGCGGCGAATGGACCCAGAGCGTCACCGGTTTCAAGCTGGCCTTCATCCGCCACCCGGAATTCGAACTCTTCTCCAACAACAGCGTGCATTGGCAGGCAGGCGTCGCCTGCTCCGACTGCCACATGCCCTACACCAAGGTGGGGAGCCGGAAGGTGTCCGACCACCGGATCATGAGCCCGCTGAAAAACGACCTGAAGGCCTGCCAGCAGTGCCACACCGAATCGCCGGAATGGCTGCGCAACCAGATCTTCGCCATCCAGGACCGGACCATGTCCCAGTTCATCCGCTCCGGCTACGCCACGGCGACCGTAGCCAAGCTGTTCGAGATGGCCAACAAGGCCCAGGCGGCAGGCAGGCAGATCGACCAGGGTCTCTATGCCCAGGCACGGGACCACTACGAAGAGGCGTTCTACCGGGTAGTGTTCATCGGTGCCGAGAACTCCACCGGGTTCCATAACCCCAGCGAAGCACTCCGCATCCTGGGCGATGCCGGCAACCAGGCGGGCAAGGCCGAAGGCTTGCTGCGCCAGGCCCTGACCAAGGCCGGGGTAACGGTCCCGGTCAAGATCGACCTTGAACTGGCCAAATACGTGAACAACCGTGGGGTGAAAAAGCTCATGTTCAAGCCGCAGCATGAGATCAAAGACCCCTTTGCCGGGAAGTAGGCCTCTCCTGGGGCAGGACCAACCTGCCCCAGGAGGATCAGATCATGGAGTCACTGAGGTAGAGCCGGAAATGACATGAAAAGACGCATCTCCATACTCTGGCAGAGAAACATAGCGATCAAAAAAAGGCTGGCCCGGCTGCACCGGGGCTGCAAGGCCCCGATCCGGGGGGCACGGCCGGCCATGACGCTGCGTTATGCCGTCTGGAGCTTCCTCAGCGGGTGGCAGTGGCAGTGGTCGCCCTCATCGGCTCCACGCCCTTGGCCATGGCCATCGGCGTGGGGTTGGCCAGCTTTGCCATGAACCTCTCCCGCACCACCCACCCTCCCGGAGGGGCCACCGCCCTGATCGGGGTGCAGGGAGCGGTTGGTCCGGCATTCATCCTGCTGCCGGTACTGGCCGGGACCCTGGTCCTGCTGGCCATGGCGATCTTCACGAACAATGTGGTATATCACCGCTCCTACCCCAAACACTGGCTGTAACCCGAAGAAAGGACCCATTATGCGTCGCATCGCCCACAGAACCTGGATCGCCTGTGCCATGCTCCTCATGCTCCCGCTCCCGGCACTGGCCGTACCCGCCATCACCTGCCACTGTTTCACCGACCGCTCCTTTGATCCTGCCCACCCCACTGTGGCCGACCCCTATTTCCTGGCCACGACCCAGAACTCCTTTTTCGCCGCTGCGTTTGGCGTCGAGAAGCGGACCATTGTGGTAAAGAAACAGAAAGGGGTCTCCGGCGATGACCTCTGGGTCGCCTACTGGCTGGCGACCAGGTCCGGGGCAGATCCGGATGCCCTGCTGCAGGAGCGCAAAACCAAGGGCTCGTGGCGGCAGGTGGCGCTCCCTTTGCCCATCTCCACGTCGCGCAAAGACAGGGTTGCTGCGGCGCTGAAGACCACCACGACCGACGAACGCCTGGCAAATGCGGTGGTCGACGAACTGCTGCTCCGCTTCCGCTTCCACAACGAGGCAGAACTGGCAGCACTGCGAAAAGCCGGTGCCGGCAACCAGGAGCTGGTCATTGCCGCGGTTATTGGCGCAAAGACCCGGCAGCCGGCAATCCAGCTCTATCGTGAGGTCAAGGGGCGGAAGACGAGTTGGGGGGCGCTCCTGCAGCGGGCAAAGATCGAACCGGGAGAGATCCAGTCCGTGGTCACCACCATGGTAACCGGGACGAACGGTTCGAAATCGAGATGATCGGGGCGATCGTGCCGGTTGCTGCGCGAGCCCCTGGGGAGAAGGCTTTCGGCTCACTTCCCCCCGAAAACCGTCCGTAAAAGATCGGTAGTGCGGGCCGCCGGGTTGGTCCGGATCTTCTTTTCCTCTGCGGCAACCATCTTGAACAGGCCGTCCAGCGCCTTGTTGGTCACGTAATCGTCCAGGTCGAGGGAAGGAACGCCCGCCAGGGCGGCAAAGGGCGTCACATCGTACGTGCCGAGCATCTCCTTGTAGGCGCGGGCCGTCCCGACCTGGTCCATGCTCTTGACAACCGTCGGCTTGAAGGCGGCAAAGAGCTGCGCGCGGGTCTTTTTGTCAAAGTAGTCGGTTGCTGCCGTATCCCCTCCGCTGAGTATCCCCTTGGCATCCTCCACCGACATCTGCCGGATGGCATCGCCGAAGTAGCGGGCCGCCTGCGGCGCCGCCTTCTCCGCGGCCCGGTTCATGGTCAGCACCACCGTGTCGACCTGCTGCCGGTAGCCGAGCGTCCCGAGGAGATCTGCCGCCTTTTGCACCCTGTCGGGGAGAAGGATCTTGATCATCTCGTTGCCGAAATAGCCGTCAGGCCTGGCGACCTCGGCCACGGCCCGCTCGGTGCCGGTGGCCAGGGCCTCCTTGAGCCCCTTGACGATGGTTGTGTTATCGAGCGAAACCTGCGGCTGGGCCGGCGTAAAGATCCTGTCGGCAAAATCGCTCAGGAATCCGGCCTGGCAGGGGGAGAGCAGAGCGAGGAAAGCGGCAACGGCGAGGCAGAGTGTGCGTTTCATGGGAAACCTCCTTGATCTGGGTGCGAATACCTGCTCCATGACAAGTGTGGTCCATTTGTGCCTGGCGCACACGGAGCTGGGGCCGACCGCCCTCGGCGTGCTTTGCCGATGGCTGGGCATTCTTGTTTTCTGTAACCACCTTGACATGTAGAAAATATTTCTATACCTTTAGTGCATGACGACAAAATGTCGTTTTCCGAATTTCAGGATTTCATAACCTCATGGGGCCTGATTTTGAAGCGATAATAAATCTCGTGACGCTGGACATCATGGACGGCTCTGCACCAGCAAAGGTTCTGCGTCATGCATTGAAATGGATAGCCGACAACAGAGAGGAGTTGATAAAACAATGGCACATGCTACACGGGTAACCCGCCCAAGATTAACGAATGTAATTCCTTCCACCGATTATTGCCTCGAAGTTCACTTTGCCGATGGTTCCGGCGGCATGGTAAACCTTAAGGAGTCCATCTTTTCTTTACCTGGCCTTGCTCCTCTTCGTGATCCTGCCTCATTCTCCGGTGCTGTTTTAGGAGAATACGGCTGGGAAGCCGAGTGGCCTCAGCTTGATAT
>JACRPV010000047.1:18892-45399 GCA_016223015.1 Geobacter sp.
CGAATCCGAAACGGTCTCTCCCTTGCTGCAGCAAGTCGTGAACTTGGCGTGACAGTAAGAACAATAAGCGCCTATGGTTCTGGTGCGCGTCCCATACCGCGTACCGTTCAGCTTGCCTGTCTTGGCTGGGAAGAGGAGCAGCGGAGAAAATCCGCTTGATTATGTGTTCCATCTAAGCCGCTATTTATGCGGCTTTATTTCTTTTTATCACCTTAAAAACTTCAATCCCGACAAGTCGTGGGAGCCTGCCCCCGCCCGGCCCCGATGCTCTCCTCAAGCCGCCGGATTGCCGCCTCGATAATGCAATTGCTCACACCCATCCCGACATATCCGCATTGGGCATAGGTGTCGTACAACGGGAGCATCTCTATGAGCTGCAGAATTTCGCCGTCGGCATCATGGTAACAGTCAGGTAAATCGACCAGAGCAAGCAACCGCACGGCAAGATGATCCGGCAACTCGTTTTCTTCCACAGCGCGGAGCGTTTCCGAGCGAAGGCGAGCAAATAGATTCATAATTACCTCCTTTTACCGCCAGACGTTGTGCTGATACGAAGAGATAGTACGTGTTCTGCACGGGCGTATGGACATTGAAACGCGACTTTCTGAGCTGTAATACGGGAAGTGTCCCTAGCTTTTCCCCGATTGCATCATTGCGACACTCCAGCGGCGGTCATAATATTATTCAGCTTTGCCGTAGCCCCTTTAAGAAGTTCCTGAGCTTCGGTATTCTTTTTTCGGTACTCCAGCAGTGCCATTGGATTCTTGTCGTTGACAAAACTTCTGATGGCATCAAATGATTCGGAATATGCCTTGTAAGCGGCAATCAAGCCTGTTTTACCTTCGTTCAGGAGTTTTTTTGCCTCGGGCGGTAGAGCATCGGGAACCGTCTTCTTTGCCAGAGATTCCCCGGACCGCAGGCATTCCACTTTTGCTTTGTCGATAAGGGAGGGCAGATTAACAGAAATTTCCCCTCCCTTGAATACATTTTTCAGTTCATCTCCAGCCAATTTGAGCGTTTTGTCAGTGAGATTCTCAATACTGAGAACTTCTTTCTGGAATGCCTGTAATTTCTCCTTATCTTCAATAGAGAGAACGATTGGAGGGATTGTTGTTGCAGGCTCCAGTGCCTTCTCGGACGAACAACTGCATATCAGAAATAATGCACTGGCAAGTACAATCATGATGATGAGTTTCATTATGTGGTTTCCTTAAAATAGTAAACTGTGGCATGACGTGGGCGGCCTGGCCGCCGCCCACCATGAGGAATCCCATCTAGTCGAACAGTTCCGACAACCATGATTTTTTGCGATGGCCGTTGTGACCGTAGCCATGCTTGTCATGGTGTTTGTCGTAATGCTGCTGCGGGTATGGCTGTTGGGCGTAACCTGGGTGGACATTCTGGGGTTCAGGTTGAACATGGGCCGTTGGCTGAGTGTAAGACCGTTCGATAATTTTATCCAGCTCGCCCCTATCCAGCCAGATTCCACGGCATTCGGGACAATAATCTATCTCCACACCCTGACGATCGGCGATTTTAAGATCTACCCCAGTACAGATGGGACATTTCATAAGTTTATCTCCTTTTGATTATGTTGTTTGTCCATATTATCGTTTGAACGTTGTATTCGTTCCCGCATCAGATGTAACAGTCTTCATGCTCAGGCAAACTCAGTTGCGAAGATGTCGAGTGCTGGCGGAATATCCATAATGGCCCGGCCTGGCAGAAATACCTTGGCAATCCCGATAACCGCCACTGCCAACCGCTTCTGATTTTTGAGCGGCCAATTCATCATGGTGATAACGCATTGAAATATTGGTGGTATTGACTAAGATTGCGCTACTAAGGTAATAAATCAGACCATATTCTGAGGAGGGACAAATATCCTGTCTATAATGCGAGGCAGTGCAAGATGAGATTCACGGGGTAACTTTCTGTCCATCACGTTTGGAGATGGGATTTCCGGCAATGCTGATGTCAGGATATGCCCAGCACAACAGCACGTTGTCTCGCAAGCATCATGATCGTGATTTACAGGGCATTCATCCGATTGACTTGATGCAAGACCTGCAGACACATCCTGATGGGCTACCTCGCCAAGGGATGAGCACGGATGTGCCAGACATGCCACCGGGAGGATGAGATAAAGCACTACCAATATGATGGATACTGTTTTCATGACCTATGATTGTTTCACTCTAAGTCATCAATCGAAGTATTGTCAACAAATGATACGGCCAATCTTTTTTCGGGGGTATTCCCTCAGGTCGAGAAATAAATGAGCATATCGGAAGCGGGAAATGGCAAGTTGTGAGATAGCCAGCCGGCAGATTCCCTCAGGTTTCGCCTCTTTCTCCGAGGGCGATAGTGAGCTTGTTGTAGAGGGTATTCATGTCGAACGGCTTCTGGATGAAGTGCATCCCTTCTGCGACCACGCCTCGCTGTGCCACGACATCCGCTGTGTAGCCGGACATGAACAGCGCCTTGATGCCGGGCCGGATGGTAGAAATCCGCTCCATCATCTCCTTGCCATTCATCTCGGGCATGATGACATCGGTCAGGATGATATCGATAAGGGTATCCTTGTTTTCGCACATCGAGATCGCTTTCTGCGGCGATTCGGCAATGAGTACCTGATAGCCCATCTGCTGCAGGATCAGCGAAGTCGTACAGCTCACCAGGTAGTCGTCCTCGACAACCAGGACTCTCCCCGACCCTGAGGGGGGTGTGCGCGGTTTCTCTATCTCGGGAGTCGCCTCTTCCAGCAATCGGGGGAAATACAGATTAAAGGTCGTACCTTGCCGCGGCTCGCTATAGACCTTGATGAACCCGCCATTCTGGGTGACGATGCCATAGACCGTCGAAAGCCCGAGCCCCGTCCCTTTGCCGACTTCTTTTGTGGTAAAGAACGGCTCGAAGATATGATCGAGGGTCTCTTTCTCCATGCCTATGCCGTTGTCGCTCAAGGAGACCTGGACGAAGTCTCCCGGCCTGGCATCGAGCACGTACTGGCAGTAGGTTGCATCGATATGGGCATTCCTCGTCATTATGATCAGGTCGCCGCCATTGGGCATGGCATCGCGGGCATTCACCGCCAGATTGATGAGGATCTGATCCACCTGGGACGGGTCGAGATGGACTGTCCAGAGATCGGGGGCCGGCTTGAACGCCAGCTTGATATCTTCTCCGATGAGCCGGAGCAGCGTTTTTTCGGCTTCTGTAATGAGATTGTTGAGCTTGAGCGGCCGGGGAGAGATCAACCCTTTGCGGGAAAAGGCGAGGAGTTGCCTGGTGATGTCGATCGATCGCGATGCCGCTTTGGAGATCATCTCCAGATGCTCCCGGACGTGATCGTCCTTCGGCAGTTTCTGCATCGACAGCTCGGCAAGCCCGAGAATGACCGCCAGCATGTTATTGAAATCATGGGCAACACCACCGGCGAGCCGGCCGACCGATTCCATTTTCTGCGCCTGGAGATATTGCTGCTCCATTTTTCGATGTTCGGTTATGTCCATTGCAATGGCAAGCAGGCAGGCCTGTGCGGAAACCGTCAGCATCTCACCCCAGAATTTGCAGAGGAGTTTCCGGTCCGACTTTGTCTGCAGGCTCAGCTCGAATTCGATTATCTCCCCATCCCGGAGTATCTGCCCCTTTATCTGCTCCCAGTCTGCCCCGCTCATCACCCCTAACCCGGCGGGGGTCGTGCCGACGACCTCATCCCTGCTGAATTCCGTGACATCGAAGAATCGCTGGTTTGCGTCCAGGCAGGTGCCGTCTTCGAGCCGGTATATGGCAATCATGATCGGCGCCTTGTTGAAGGCGGCTGAGAACCGGCTGTCGCTTTCCTGCAGAGATTCCTGAACCTGCTTCCGTTCGGCAATGTCCCATGAGAGATCGGCAAAGCGGGAGACGATTTCGGTATCTTCTTCCGTATAATCGCTTGTCTTGTTTCCGACACCAAGTATGCCGACGATCCTGTCGGAGCGGAAGATCGGCACCACCAGTTCGCGGACCACGCCGGCATGCCCCGGCGGCAGCCCCTTGCGATGGGGCAGCGCAGCATAATCGTTGTGCACGACGGGCTTGCGCTGATGTATGCAATCTACCCACACACCGGCTTTATCGATGTCGTAATGACTTCCGCCTCCCTCGGCCTTGCAGAACTCTTTACTGGTCCGCGTGGACCAGGCATGCAGCGTAAGCGTCCGCTGATCGTCCTGCAGGAAATGGTAAAACCCGATCTGGCTGCCGGTAAGCTCTTCCACCTTGTCGAGAGTCTCGGTAAGGAGTTCGTCCAGTCCGCCCGTATACCCGAACTCGATCAGATGCAGCCGGGCTTGCTGGAGCTGTTCCTCCTTCTTTTCCTTGGTAATATCCCTCCAGATGCAGTGATAGACGTATTTTCCCCTGATGTTGGTATATTGCGCCTTCACATGGATGGTCCGGGCATCTCCCTGCCGAGTCATCAGCATTGTGTCGAATTCGTCGGAACCGTCGCGGATGATTCTTTGTATGTGTGCCCTGACAGCGTCCGCCGACTCGGAGCATTCTATCTCGACCAGGTGGAACAAGCCGAATTCTTCGCGGGTATAGCCGAGTTGCCTGCAGGCCTGATCGTTGAAGTCGATGAACCGGGTTGTCTCCGGGTCGACGATCACGACCCCGTCCGGGGAATGATCAAAGAGGGCATGATAGCGATTTTCGCTCTCCCTGATCGTTATGGCTGCATCGAACGCCCTGTTGCGGGAAGAGAGGAGCATGAAGGAGATCAGGGTCAAGAGAAGGCTTACGAGGATTCCCCCGATCAGTACGGCAACGGAAGACGCCCGATTCAGATTGGCACTGAATGGAGGAAGCGCCTTGAAGACACAGACCCATTTTCTTCCGTATGCGTCAAATGTTTCGACGCTCTGGTAATCCGGCTTAAACGGATCAGGAACAACCAGCTTTTCCGCCTGGACACTGCTGAACAGCAGCGAATCCGGGTTTGGAGTCTCAGAGGCATAGAATTCGAACGCGATATCGTGGGGCATTTTGCCCAGGGTCGCGTACATGAAGTCTCGTATCCGGATAGGGCAATAGACAAAGCCCCGGATGGCTTTTCGACGATTTTCGATCGTATCCGTTGGGATTCCATGGCGGTAGACCGGAAGATACATCAATATCCCATTCTGAATGTCTTTGCTCGTTTCCTGGACCAGTTGCACCTTCCCTGACAGGATTGCATCGCCGCTATCCTTTGCCATCTCCATGGCGGCTCGGCGCACCGGATCGGAAAACATGTCGTATCCGAATGCACGCTGGTTACGCCAGTCAAAGGGCTCCAGGTAGATGATGGAGGTATAGGCCGGGCGGTTTCCCGCCGGATGGATGGTATATTCGGGGAATCCTTTGGCCCGGACCTGCCGGACATTCTGCTCTACTTCCGACGGGAGCAGCCATGCGGAGAATCCGACACCCTGAATGCCGGGGTAGTTTTCACTCAGTTTCAGGGATGACACATACCGCCGCCATTCGTCACGCGTCACATCGATACTTGCATTGAAGAGGCCGACGCCTCCCCGCAGCACCTGTTCATCCCGACGCATCCTCCGGAGAACATGGGAAGTGATTTCCTGCGTCTTGTCTTTGTAGAATGCATATTCACGGGCTTTGAGGCTTGCATCGTAGAGGAACCAGAAACAAATGGTCAACGAGAGGGAGAGGAAAAGGACAATGTACGGCGAAAACCGGGCAATGCCGGCATACGGCGAGGGGATTCCCGAATCGGCAGGCGATGGAATTGCGTCGGCCCGAATTGCCTGCATGAACCTGTCGAGAGAAAAACGTAGCATCACTCGGTGCCTTTCAAGAGGTGAATGGCCCAGTGCCCGCTTCATGAATTGTCTGGATTCGTTAACAAGTCCTTATATGTAGCTTAGACCGTTTCAAAGGTCTGTCCATATTCTATCTCCCTTATGGAAATTTACAAAAATCATGTCAAACGTAGTCAAATGAGGGGTATCAATAAGAAACGACATCAGAAGAGCCAGCCGTCGATCCTTTCCTTGATCGATCCGGTGAGGCCCTCCTCGATGTCGCCCAGTGCGAGGATGTCTGTATGAAGCCAGCTACTACCTGATCGCCCCCAGCGCCACTGCAATCTTGTCGGTCAGGTTCACCGTGCTCTTGGCGACCAGGTCGTAGCCGGATGCTCTGATGATATTGACCGGCGAATTGAGCGCCTTCACGTCGGCAAGGGTTATGGTGCTGCCGAGGTCTACGTTGCAGGAGAGTCGGAGGAACTCGCCCGCGCGAAAGGTGTTGCTGGTGGTGGCCATGGTGAGGTGGGCCGTGCGGGTCGAGGCAGAGTAGCTGCCATAAGCCAGGTTGGTCCCGGTGAGGGCCGAACCGGCCGTGACCGACGCGACCGCGATCTGGCCGGAGTTGCCGCTGGTGGTGGTGACGCTCATCCCCTGGGGGAGGGTCACGGTGAAATCGATCCCGCTGATGGGGGCGGGGAGCGTGGCCGTGCTCATGGCCGCAAAGGTGAACGTCGCCGTGCCGGCCGGAAAGAGATAGCGGTCGTCCACCGCGCCGCCGCTGTCTCCCCCGCCGCCGCAGCCGAACAGGGTCATGCATGCCAGGGCCAGCAAGGTCAGGTTCAGGGTTGCCTTCATAGCTGCATCCTCCATGGAGTGAAAAGTGTCAAAGCAGTCCCACGGCCTTACGCAGGATGATGATTACGTCTTCGATGTCGATGACGCCGTCGCCGACCGAGGCACCATTGACCAGCGGCGACACGTCGAGGCGGAGGAGTTCGCCGGGTGTCGGGCTGGTCAGCCCCACCGTCGTCTGCAGCGAGCGCAGGGCATCGACAATGGTGATCGGATCGCTCTCCGTGGCAATGGCCATGATGTTGCGCAGCACGGTCACGCTGTCCCCCCCCTGGTCGATGGCAGTGACAATCACCGGATAGACCTTGTTGGTGGCAAAGACGAGCTGCTGCTGGAAGGTGCCGGTGGTGCCGTCCACGGCCGGTGTGTAGCTCTGGCCGTCCATGGTGACGGTGACAGTTACCGGCGTGCTGTTGCCGCTTACGGCCCCTTGCAGCAGGTAGCTCCCCATGACCGTGCGGATGTCGCTGGACGGCGCGCTGACAGCCAAAGAGAAGGCGGGCTGGAAGGTGATGGTCCGCTTGGCCTGGGACGTTGCGCCGCTGCTCCCGGTGGCCATGACCAGGACGGTGTTCATGCCGGCAGTCAGGTTGACGGTGCAGCTCCAGGTGGTGCCGGCTAAGCTGGCGGCCTGGAGGCTGCCGCCATTGACGCTGCAGCCGACCCCGGTGGCGGTCTCCGCCACGGTGCCGCTGACGGTTGTAAATGCCAGGTTGACCACGGCCTGATCGGCGGGAGAGGTGATTGCGAGAAACGGCGCCGTGGCGTCCAGGGTGATGGTCCGGCTGTCGCTGATCACGTCGCCCATGGTGCTGGTGGCAATGACGACGATGGTGTTGGCCCCGGCCAGGAGCTGCAGCGGGTAGCTGAAGCTGCCGTCGCCGGCAACCGTGATGTTTACGCCGTTGATGGTGAGGCTTGCGAGCCGTGACGGATTGGAGACCATGCCGCTGACATTCAGGGTGGCGGCGGCAGTGACCGCACCGTCGGCAAGGGTCGAGACGGTCAGGGAGAGCGGGATGGCGACGGCGATGGTCCGGGTCACCTGGGGAGCAGCAAGGTAGTTGGCATCCCCTGCCTGGTTGGCGGCAACGATGCAGTCGCCGGTGGCCAGGCCGTTTATGGTTGTGCCGCTGACGGTGCAGATCGAGGTGGTCTGGGAGGAGAAGGACACGGTCAGGCCGGATGTGGCAATGGCGCTCAATGTGGCGCTAACGCCGACAGCGAGAGTTGACGGCGTGATGCCGATGGTGCCGATGGTCTGGCTCCCCTTGGCGATGGTGAGGTTCTGCGTTACCTGAGTGGCTCCGTTGTAGATGGCATCGCCCGCCTGATCCGCGGCAACGGTGCAGGCGCCGGCAGCCACGCCGGTAACGGTGACGCCGCTGACGGTGCAGAACGCAGGGGTCTGGGAGGAGAAGGACACGGTCAGGCCGGATGTTGCAGTGGCGCTGAGCGTTGCGCTTTGGCCGACAGCCGGTGCCGATGGCGTGATGCCGATGGCGCCGATGGTCTGGCTTACTTTGCCGATGACCAGGGTGCCGCTGGCGCTCCCCTGATAGTTGGCGTCGCTGACCGTGGCGACCACGGCGTAGCTCCCCACTGCCGTGGGTGCGGTTGAGCTGCCGTCATAAGTGACAGCGACGGTCAGACCCGTCGGGACGGTCGTGACGGCGGCCGCCTTGGGCGAGCCGTCATAGGTGACGGTGAGGCTTGCCGGGGTCAGGGTGACCGTGGCCGTGGCCTTGGCCACGACGATGGACCTCACCACATCGACAGCGGCAAAGTAGTCGGCGCTCCCCGCCTGGGAGGCGGTGACGACGATGGTGCCGGCGCCGGTGATGGTCAGGATGTTGCCGCCGCTGAGACTCCCCGGCCCGCTGGTGACCGCGAAGGTGACCGGATTGCCCGAGGCCCCGCCGGTGGCGGAAAGGGTGATGGGACCGTCGCCATAGGTTGCACTGGCCGGCGGAGTGAAGGTGATGACCTGTGCAGCCTTGCCATTGGTCAGGCTGTAGGTGGCGGAAAGCGCTCCGGTCGCTGCCGCGACGGTGTACGAGCCGGCCAGACCGTTGGCCGTGGCGTTGAAGGCGGCGATGCCGGCGCCGCTGGCCGGCCCGGTGAAGGTAACGCTGATTCCGTCCAGCAGGCCGCCCAGCGCATCGGCCACCCTGGCCGTGAGCTGGCTGGAAAATGCCGTGTTGATGACCGTGGACTGCGGGGTGCCGGCGGTTGCAGTCAGGGCGGCTGCCGCGCCACGCTCGTAGGCGCCCATGTCGCAGGTGACGTTCTGGGGTCGCGCCATGCCGCGCTGGTCGGCAGTTGGCGCCCCGGTGCAGGTACCTGCACCGATGGCCGGCGAGCCGGACAAGAGCGCCATGGTGAAGCTCGGCCCGCCGTTGTTGGCAAGCGTGCCGAGCAGAGGGTTCTGGCCGGTGATGTTGCCGGTGGTGTCGCCGCCGATGACGGCATCGGTGGTGACCCTGATCAGGTTGTAACCCTGGGAGGTGACGCTGCCGTAGATCTCCGGGCCGGTGGGAGCGCTGTTGTCGGCAATGATGCTGTTCTTGAAGGTGAGTGTGCCTGCGTTCTCGGCACCCCCGCCCCGGACGGCGGCGCTGTTGCCGGCGATGGTGGCATTGAGCAGGGTGGCGGTCCCGCCGACGGCATTGTACAGACCACCGCCGGAACTGGCGCTGTTGCCGGCAAGGGTGACGTTGGTGAGCGCCAGGGTGCCGCTGCTGGAGATGGCTCCTCCATACACGGCGCTGTTGCCGCTCAGGAGGGTGTCGCTGACGGTCATGGCCCCGCCGGAGAGGATGGCGCCGCCGCTGGCAGTTGCGGTATTGGCGCTGAAGACGCAGCCGGTGATGGTGGTCGTGGTGCCGCTGTCGGCGAGCAGCGCACCGCCGTTGTCGGCAATGCCGCCTGTCAGGGTCAGGTACTGCAGGATCAAGGTGCTGCCGGCGCTTACCTGGAGGATGCGGGTCGAGCTGCCGCTGACGATCAGGCTCCCTGCGCCGGGACCGCTGATGGTCAGGTCCTTGTCGATGACCAGCGGCGTGGCCAGGGTGATGGTCTGGCCGCTCAGGCCGGGGGCGAAGGTAATGGCATCGCCGGGTGCGGCGCCGGCAATGGTCTGACGCAGCGACCCGGCGTCACTGTCGCCGGCGCTGGTGACAACCAGGGTCGCGGCAGTGGTCTGGCTGATGGTGTTGGAGTCGGCGCCGGTGCCGCTGGCGTTGTAGGCCCGCACCCGGTAGTAATATGGAGTGGCTGAGGAAAGGCCGCTGACGGCGGCAGTGACGACGTTCCCCACGTCCTTGTTGCTATAGCCGGTGACGAGGCTCGTGAAGCCGCTGTCCGTGGCCACGTCCAGGTAGTAGCCGCTGGCGCCGGTGACGCTCCCCCAGTTGGCCGAAAAGCCGCTGGCAGCGACAGAGGTGGCAGCCGTGGCCGTGGCTGCGCCGGGCAGGGTCAAGGCAGTGATGCTGTTGGAATCGGCACCGGTGCCGCTCGCATTGTAGGCCCGCAGCCGGTAGTAATAGGTGGTGCCCGCGGACAGGCCGCTGACGGCAGCGGTCGTCACATTCCCCACGTCCTTGCTGCTATAGCCGGTAACGAGGCTCGTAAAGCCGCTGTCAGTGGCCACGTCCAGGTAGTAGCCGCTGGCGCCGGTCACGCTCCCCCAGTTGGCCGAAAAGCCGCTGGCAGTGACGGAGGTGGCAGCCGTAGCCGTGGCAGCGCCGGGCAGGGTGAGGACGGTGATGCTGTTGGAGTCGGCGCCGGTCACGGTCCCGGCATAGGCCCTGACCCGGTAGTAGTAGGTGGTGCTCGCGGAGAGCCCGCTGACGGCTGCGGTGACGACGTTGCCTACGTCCTTGTTGCTGTAGCCGGTGACCAGGCTGGTGAAGCCGCTGTCCGTTGCCACATCCAGGTAATAGCCGCTGGCGCCGGTCACGCTCCCCCAGTTGGCGCTGAAGCCGCTGGCGGTGACGGAGGTGGCTGCCGTAGCCGTGGCGGCAGCAGGGGCAACCGAAGCGGTGATCGTTCGCGTTGCCGAGGCAGTGCCGTCGCTGACCTGGACGGTGAAGGTTTCCGTGCCGGCATAGCCGCTGGCGGGCTGGTAGGTGATGGTTCCGCCGGGGGTGATGTCCGTACTGCCGGACGAGGCCGTGGCGCCGGAAAAGACCAGGCTGCCGCCATGGTTCGGGGCAACGCTCTGGCTCCAGGTCTCGGTCTGGCTGGAGTCGGTATCGCTTACGTGCAGAAGGCTCTTGATATCCGTGGCGCTTGCGTTCTGAGCCACACTCAGGGTAGTGGTGCTGCCGACGAAGGTCGGCGCGGTGTTGCAGGGAGGGGTAAAGGTCGCGTCGCTGCCGTAGGTGGTGCCGCCGCTGTTTACCCCCTTGGCCCGGAAATGATAGGTGGTGCCGCAGGTGAGGCCGGAAACGGCGGCGGAAACGGCGGTGGCGGTGCTGCCGGTCAGCGGGCTCTGGCTCGCCGTGGCGCTGCTGCCGTAGCTGGTGCTGGTGCCGTAGTCGAAGGTGACGACCGTGGAGTAGCCGTTGGGATTGACCGTGCCGTTCAGGGTGGCGCCGGCGGGGACGATGCCGGTGGCCGCGTTGGTAGTGACCGTGGGAACCGGCGCAGCGCTCACGTTGGCGATGGTGATGTTGTCGAAATTCAGGTTCGACGGGGCCGGCCAGCTAGGAGAACCGAGAAACCGCCAGGTGATCTCGATCAGCGCCACGTTGCTGTCGTTGAACTGGCTGCCGCCGTTGATGAGGGTGCTGAGCTGAATTATGGCATTATTTGTTGCATTGTAACTCACATCGCCGGAGTGAACGGCGATGGTCGCGCCGTTCTGGTCCTTGGTGGTGACGGAGATATAACTCAGAGTCCCGCCGACACCGGAGCCACTATCATACAGGTGGATCCCCAGGTCCTTGAAGGTGAACGACTTGCAGGTCGATCCCCCTTCGGCCTTCACCTTGAACGTCCCGTAGGTGTCTGCCGTTTGCTGCGACCCGGTCCAGATTGAAGTCAGGACGATGTCGTCGATGAGCATGCCGTTACTGAGGAAGAACTTGTCCGAAAAGGTGGCAAACCCGGTCCCTGCCGAGTTGTCGGCACCGATGTTGCCGTTGGTGGCGGTATTGCCGTCGCTGAAATCGTAGGTGCCGTCGGTAGTGCCAAAGATGCCGGCGACTGCCGGTCCGCACAAACAGAGCGCAAACAGCGCGACAAGTAACGAAGCGATCGGCCGTCGGAACATGGTATCTCCCCTTCTGTGCGGTTTCGTCCCCAACCCGTTGCCCGTTGCCGGGGTCCGGTCTCGGCAGAGTGCACGCGCCGCCTGCTACCGACGCCATTGTGATGCCTAAGAGCTTGTTCGTAAAAGGCCGCGCCCGGATTTATGGCAGATTTGACCTGGCTGATTGAGCAAAACCGCAAGTGTAGCATTGGCTACGTATTTTGCGATTGAGGCCGGGGTAAAGATGCCGTGAAGACGGGATGCGGTATCCTACTCCCTGACGGGATATTCGCCATACAGCGCAATACAGAGCAGCAGCGGCAGATAGGGCTGCATGTTATCGTGGGGTATCTGTCCCGTTGCCGTCCCTGCCGGCTGCACCGCGTCTGCTGCCAATTGGACTCCAGGCGCCGATGGCGGCTGATAGGTGTTGGTGGTAACGGGCGGCTTCCCTGCTGACGGCACCTTTGCCAGGTAATGGTTCGCAGCCGGCTTCTGATCCGCGGTACTGTTGGAGACCGACTGCAAGGCATGGGTATGGGGCGGGAAATGGTTCGACGTCAGCGATACCGAGGCATCGCCCGTCGCAGCTCCCAAGGTTCGCGGGGTAAGGCCCGGACCGTTGCCGAAGCTCATGGGGGCGCGCCCCTGCAGGTTCGGCAGCCCGAAGGTGGTGTTCCCGTCGCCGCCAAAGGTCGTTCCCAGCAGGCTGTAGAGCGCCTGGTTCTGGGCGATGCTCAGGGTCTGCCCGTCGCAGGTCGCCCAGTTCATGGGAGCAAAGGTAAAGGCAAAGGCCCGTATTTCTCCGACAAATGGATCAGCCATATCCCGTTTCTCCTTTTCAAGACCTGGGGGGGAAATACCCCGTCAGGGCAATACAGTAGGTGATGGCCAGCGAAGGCTGGACGTTGTTGTGACTGCTGGAACCGCCTGCCGAAGTCAGTGTGCCGGGCGCCAGGGTCGCGGCCGGGGTCGCCTTTGCCGCAGCATATGCGAACTTCGTCCCGCTGCTGTCCTGCACCGTTGCCAGCAGGTTCCCCTGGGGCACGTTGCTGCCGCCGACAGCGGCATTGGCCGCAAGCAGATGGGTATGGGCCGGCAACTGGGCGGTTGTCGACAGGGCAACGGTTTCCGCTCCCCCTGCCGTCCCCTCCTGGTAGGTGGCACTCCGATGCAGCACCGTCCGCCCCCGGAGATCGGGCAGATTGAAGGTAGTCGTGCCGTTGCCGCCATAGGTCGTCCCGAGCAGGGCGTAGAGCGCCTGGTTCTGAACGATGTTCAGGGTCTGGCCATCGCAGGTGGCCCACCCCTGAGGGGCGTAGCCGAAACCGAACAGCCGTATTTCACCGATATATGGTTCCGCCATGGATCGTCTCCTTTTGTCTCAACCCCTCGGGGGATAGTAGCCGGTAAGCGCGATGATATAGTTTATGCACAGGGTCGGCATCAGGTTGGAGTGGGGCTGGGCACCGGCGGTAGCGGATGGCCCAACGGCTGACGGGTTCATGGTGCTGTCGGGAGTTGCCGCGGAATAGAGGTTGAAGCCGATACTGTTCCCCGGATAGTGGGCGGTGGGGTCGGCAACCGTACCGTCCCCTCCTGCGCTGACGACATGGCTGTGGGCCGGGATTTGTGTCGTGTCCAGCGTGACCGTCTCCGTTCCAAAGACACTGCCGGTCTGCCTGTTGGTCAGGTTCGGCCCCTGCCCACTGTGGACCGGCACACGTCCCCGCAGATCGGGCAGCTTGAAGGTGGTTATGCCGTCGCCGCCGTAGGTCGTCCCGAGCAGCGAGAACAATTCGCTGTACTCGCTGATCGACAGGATTCTGCCGTCACAAAAGGCCCAGTTCATCGGGGCGAAGTTCCCCCCGAACATTCTGATCTCTCCGATATAGCAATCGCTCATCTCTGCTCCTCCCCCGATCGTCATCGTTTCGGCGCGCTGAAGATCGCCTGGTAATATATCGCATCCGTCCTGCCAATATGGACCGGCCCCAGAAAAAGCTCCATCTCCCCCAGGGCGGGATGCCACATCCGGTGGGTGTCGTGCCGGAACACCGGACCCGTTCTCCCCCGGAACAGGAGCGAAAAGCTCTCCAGCGCCGCGGAACCGTTATCCTTCACCTCGACCAGCTCCACCGGCACCCGGTCCATGCCGACCGGCGCCACCTCGAAGACTGTCGCAATATGAGGCTCGAAGTCCTCTCTACGGAAATCTGCCATGCTTTCTCCCCGGTTCTCAGGAAATGTCGTCCCCGGCAGGGGAGGCCGTTGCCGCCGGGGTCCGGATCATGTAGAAATAGGCGCCCCGGTCTTCCGCGATCCGGAACCCGATCCGCCGGTAGTAGTCGAGGATCGGGTTGTTCTTCTCCACGTGCAGGCTGACCGGAAGGCCCTGCTCTTCGGATTCCCGCACGACCGCCTTCAGGAGGTTGCCGCCGATGCCCAGGCCACGGAACTGCGGCAGCAGCGCAAGGTCGATCAGGCGGTATTCGTCGGCCCGGCGGTCGAGATAGAGCCTGCCGATGGGGGTTTCGTCCCCCAGGATGATGTCGAAGGAGGGGTTGTCGTAGCTTCGCCGGTAGTGGGCCTGCTGGAGATCGAACTGCATCCGCATGAACTGGTCCCACAATTCGTCCGGCCAGCCGACCAGCTCCTTTTCTTCGGCACGGGTCGAAGCATAGAGCTGGAAGAGAAACTCCTGATCGTCGTCGGTAACGGGCCGCAGGGAGATCCGGGGAATGATACCGCACCTGTTCGTGGAACAGGTCTTTCCATACCGTGAAACCATAGCCTCAGACATATCCTCCCCAGGCATCGATTCTCCGGACATCGGCACCGGAAAGCCATCGGCGCATCACCGTCTCCGCACACCTATCTTACCAGATATTTCTGAATTAATAAGGATTACTACACCACATATTACTAATTGGCAACCATAAAATCCCTGTGTAAATATTATTTACACAGTAAAATATCTTTACAGTTCAATATAATACCTTCGTATATCAAATTATGACAATTGCATAACTCAACATGAAACAGATACTACTTCTATAGCATTATATGTACACAACTAATGAGAATATTAGCAACTAGAAATGACGAAGTCAGCCCTTGGCACGAGACGATGTCTCGCACCAAGGGCTGACCAGGGGTCTCTTTTATCGGAAAAGTCTCTGCAATGGGGCTGGTTACTCCACCGGAGGCGGATTGAGTTCGATGGCGTCGGAGTAGACCAGGCGCGGCCAGACCGCGGTCTTGCTGACGCTCGCCAGCATGCGCAGTTCAGTGGCGGCCGTGTTGTCGAAGCCGCGCCCCGGATCGGCATTGAGGAACTCGTACTCCTCCACCACGAGCCGGTAGCGCTGGGCGTCGCGGACCTGCGGCAGGGTGATCCCGCCGCTCCAGACCGTGACGGTCTTGGAGACCTGCATCTCGGCGAGCGGCACCCACGGGCCGGCAACCGGCACCCAGACGGGCGTCTCGGTGTCCGGCATCATCACCTCGGCCCGGACAATGACCCGGTTGGGGCAGATGACGTTGAAGCAGGCGCGCGGCGCCACCCCGGAAAGCGAGACGCGGACCCCGGCCGGGTTGTTGGGATCGGGGCTCACCCAGACGAGGCGATCGGGCGCGGTCTGGACGCAATCGGCGGTGAAGACGCGGGATAGTTCGGTCCCCGCGACCGAGCAGGGCTGGTAACGCGCCAGGGCGAGGCGGACAAAGTGGAAGTACGACGGGCCGGCTTCGATGTCGATGTCGCAGTACCAGAGCTTCCGCTCGCTGTCGTAGGCGACCGGGTGGCCGGCCACGGCAACCCCCCAGCGCGGTTCGTCCGGCGGGATCGGCGGGTTTTCCTCCAGGGTGAGATCGGTGCCGCGGGCAACGGCAGCCGGAAAGTGGTGGAGTGTGGGGGTCTGATGGACAAGGCCCGACAACCAGATCGGATCTATCCCCCAGCGGGTGACGAACGGCTGGAGCTTTTCCGGCGGCACCGGCGCCCTGGGGCTCACGAGCGCCATCCCCTCCTCGTCGGTCAGGCTGTTGGAGGTGACGATCTGCGGACCGTGGGCCAGGAGAACGCCCAGCAGCTCCCCTTCCCCTGACGAAAACCAGTCGCCGCTCATGTAGACTCGGAGGCTGTTGCCGCTGCGGCGGCGGGAGACGCCGTCGTCGTTCCGCTCCTCTTCCCAGCCAAAGGTGGGGATGATGTACTCGACCTTTGGTGCCAGGGGCCGGGCCGAGCTGGGGACGTCGAGGACGAAGTCGGCCGGCCGGTCGAGGGTCGCCGGGGTGGTGAAGGCCAGTCCCTTCGGCAGGGTCAGGTCGGCATCGTCCTCGAAATACTCGCGGAAGCGCGAGGCGGCCGTTGCCCAGTAGGAGATGCGGCGATGCCTGGTGTCACCCAGTTCGTGACGCTCTGCCATTCCCGCATGCAGGGTCTCGGGGTCACTGACGTTGAAACGGCAGGCATCGGCAGCCCGTGGCAGACGAACGAACCCTTCGGCCGCAGCGGGAGCCGGCTCCAGATCCTCCCAGGCCGCACGGAAATCCACCTTGTCCGTGCTCTTGCCATGGAGATGGAGGATTCCCTTGAGGGTGCAGAAGGTCTCGCCGGCATTTCTCCAGGGAGAGGCGCCCTGGAGGCGCGGGGCTGCCAGCGGGTTTTGCACCGCATGGACGAGCGTGATCTCGCGGTACGGGGTGATCATCCAGTGACGGCCTTCGGTGGCGATCTTCGCCAGCTTGCCGAGCCAGGGCGCGGGCGCAGCCTCGCGAATCCAGTGCCAGAGGCCGAGCTTTTCGAGGGTGGCGGCGTCGGGGAGGCAACAGCTCATCCGGACGGTGACCCGTTCGGCCTTGGGGAGGCTGACGAGGAGGCGTTGCTCCGCTTCCCGCCATTCATAGCCGGCAGCCCCTTCCTGCAGCTCCAGCCTGAAGGTCCCGACGGATGGCCACGCCTTGCCGGCGAAATCCACGGAAAGGGCGAGCGGCGCATCCGCACCGGGGAGCCCCACGAAGGTGGCGCCCCTGGCGATAGGTTCTGGTAGGTAGGGGACCTCTGCCATGCTTTCGCCCGGATCGAGAAACTGGTCGACCTGGGCGGCATCCCGTTTCTTCAGCTCGGTATACCAGGAGGCCGCGCCGGCCGGGGCAGGGCCGTCGATCATGCCGTGCTGTTCGGCCAATTGCACCGAGGCGCGCGGCGGCAGGATCTGGCGGCGGGTGGTCTCGTCGGTGGCAGTGGTGTCGTGCGCGGCCCAGCTCCGGATGACGAGGCGATCCACGGATTCGCCGGGACGAAGAGCGGGATCGCTCATCATGGCCGGCGAGGCGACCGGCTCAAACCGCAGGTAAGGCGCGGTGGCAGTGGCACCGCTGGCGTCCAGGTCGGTCTCGAAAAGGCGGCTGTTGCCGGCAATGTCTACGATGCGCGCCCGGAGCCGGTAGTGCCGGCCGAAGCGGAGCCGCGGCAGGGTGCCGGGGGGCACGGTAAAGGTGGTTCTGAGCCCGATGGCATTGGCCATGTCGCTCGGTTCGTAGCCGACGTTGTTGTCGGCCGCATCCTTGACCGGCTTCTTGATGGTCTGGCCGGGGAGACCGACGACCAGGCTCCAGCCATCCCAGTGGAACAGCGCCTCGTGAAGGTAGAGGTCCGTGCTCCCGGCCGGGTCGCTGCTGCTGATGCCGGGCACGGTAACGGTCCCCTCGTCCCGCAGCCCCTGGGGCAGGATGAAGGTCCCTGCCGGGTCGCCGGCGTGGGAATAGTCTCCCTGGCGCTGGCAGAGGGAGAACCATTGTCCCTTTTCCTGGTCGTAGATGTCGATGCGATAGCCGCGGGCAACATCCTCGGCGCTGAATTTGATGCTGTTGCGCGTCAACGGGTCGGCGAGCTGCGTCTCGTAGCCGGTGCCGTTCTTGAGCTTTGTGACGAACTCCGCGGCCCGGTCGCTCATCAGGACCGACATGCCGCCGGAACGGAGGGCGGGAAGGCCAGCGGTCCGCGGTGTACCGAGCACGGCAGGCTTCTTGATGCCCAGGTCGCCGAGCGTCTGGGTGAAGCCGATCGCCTTGATGGCCGAGCCGTCGATATCGACCTGGGCGACGGAGAAGTCCGGGCCGGACATGTCGAGATGCCCGTTCGTGATGAGGCTCCCCGCGGCCCCGGCGCTGAACAGGCCGGCAGCGGCGTTGTAGTCGTAGCGGGTGGCAAGGGCGACCTTGGCGTCTGCGCCGTCCTGGAGCTGATTCTCCGGCCAGACCCGCACGATCCGTTCGTCGACGCCCCCCATGCCCGCCGGGATCGGCACCTCGATGTCGAAGATCAGCCCCAGGGCCCGCATCAGCTCGGGGTAATCGCCGAGCATGGCGATGACCTGGTGGAAATCGAGATCTGGCCGAACCGGCGCAATGCCGTAAGTACCACCCTTGGGGGCGTGGAAATATTCGGCCTGGAAGAAATCGAGCTTGGTCGCATCGGCAGCGGAGACTGATGACGGATAGGTGGATGGCGCGACGCCGTTCACCATGAGCCCATCGAGCTGCGCCTTTCTTTTTTCGCGGTCGCCGAGATCGAGCAGCGAGAAGTCAGCCGTGCCATGGGGAAAGGAAGTACCCGCGACCACCTCCCCCTTGCGGCCGTAGAGCCAGCCGGGCGTGGGGAGATCGGTGGGGGATTCGAGCGCCACGGCCGTGTACTGCTGCCGGATGAAATCGAGCACGCGCGCCGCCGGGAACGAGCGGACCACGGGGTTGGAGAAGTCCTTGGTCGTGCGATCTCGAACGATTACGGGCGGCGTGCCCTGGAACAGCTTTGCCCAGAGCGCTGGAAGCAGCGTGTTGACCGGCTTCAGCCCGGTGGCGGTCGGAACGGTGGGACCGCTGGTCACGTAATCGCCCAAAAGGACCGAGAACGACCAGGGCTTGCCGGCCCAGTCGACGAAGTCGGCAAAGCTGGCAAGCGGGGTTTCTCCCCCATCGGGGGTGAGCCGCGGGGAAACGCGCACGGAGAGCTTGAGCACGGGGGCAGTGCCGCCGGTGGCGGTAGCGATGCCGTTCGGGAGGGGTGTCCAGGTGATGAGCTGTTTCATGATCTGTCTCTCCTTATGCCGCAAAGGCTGCGCAGTAGTCGTCCCACTCGCCCTGGCTGAAGGTATCCCCGAGGGTCGGATCTGCGGCATCGCCCGCGAATTCGCGGCGGACAGTGAGGGTGACATCGGCGCTGAAGAAGAGCACCTCCACCTCCACGGTCATGCTCGCCTCGCCCCAAGCCTTGTTAACTGGGGGAGCCTCATAGGTGAGGCCAAGGTAGAACTCCACGCTCACCGTGATCAGGCCGAGGACCTCGACGGCGCCGCCGGCGCGGACATAGCCGGTGAGCGAGGCTGCCGCTGCCGTGTATTTGATGTAGACGCCGGCCATGACATAGACCCCGCCGCTGGCCACGCCGATGTCGAGGGAGAAGCTGCCGCCGAATTCCAGCGAGACCTCAAGCAGCTCCACGCCGTCGAGCCCGACGCCGACGGCGAGGAAGCCGCCGCCGGTAAAGAGCGAGACAGAGATCAGGAACGGGTCCTGGCGCTCTGACAGGGCAAAACGCGCCCGGAAAGGGTCGCCGGTAAAGGGGAGCGTGGCCGCGGCGCTCAGCGCCAGGTTCTGCAGGGCGAACGCGCCCACCTGGATCGAGGGGATCTGGATCCCGTAGCCGATGGACAGCCCCTCGGCGCTCACGTCGATGCTGGGCGGATCGACGAAACGATCCAGGTGCAGCTTGTCCTCGATCTCGGAAACAAAGGCAAGTGCCCCGCAGAACCCCACCTTGCCGATATCGACGTTCACCTCGGGTTTGCGTCCCGCCTCCATGGTCATGGAGAATTCGTTGAAGCGGATGGCAATGACATCGGCCAGGGTGATGGTGAAATCGGCCAGCCTGGCGAGGAGGGTTGCCTTCGTGTCCGCGCCGGCCGCGCCGACCTGCACGGTGCAGGTGATCTCCAGGGCGCGGGCGTCGCCGGAGGCAAAGGCGCCGGCAGCGGCCTTCAGCTTGTCGGTCTTCCAGGTGAACGAGCGGGAAAGGGTGCCGTCGGCAGCGACGGAGCTGACCCAGCGCGGTATCTGCAGCTCGCCGCCGCCGGCAAAGTTGCCGATCCCGGTGAGGATCGAGAAGAGGTCGATGCCGCCGAGGATCTTTGCCGAGGTGCCGCCGAAGAAATCTGCCGGATTGAACGTCCCGGCACCGAAGTTTGCGAGCTGATCGTCGACGCTGGTGGCGCCCTCTGTGATGCCGACTATACCGTGGGCGCGGGAGAGACCGCCCGCCAACATGCCGGGGGACACGATCCCCCCCACCTTGTCGGTGCCGTTGCCGCCGCCGTAGGTGATCGGCACGCTGTTCTCGAACCGGGCGAAGACCTGCCCCTGGCTGTTCGTACCGGCAAAGCCGTTGGCGAGGTAGTCGCTGAAGAAGCTGATGGCATTGGCCGTTCCCACATTGGCGAACTGGCGCATGGCCGGCACCACCACCTCGGCCGTGGTCATTTCCGGGTAGAAGGGGCGAGCCCAGGTCTCGCCGCTGTTCTTCTGCCGGAAGAAGGCGGTGAAGGAGATGCCGGTTGCCTCCAGCGCCTCGTCTGTGCCCCCCTGGGGATCGGCGAAGACGACCTTCTGGCCGCCGAAGGGATAACGGCGGCGCCCCTCGGGATTGGCCGGGTCAGCCTGATTGGCAATGACCGCCGCGACATCGGCGGCGCTTTTGCTCACGTCGTTGCGAACGAAGACGAGCGGCGCCGAGAACTCGACCATGTTCCCCGCCTTGTCGGTGGCGCTCAGATTGAAGAGGTAGTCGGCATTGCCGACCCGCGGCCAGAAGGCAGCCTCCTCCGCGGTCGAGGTGGAGACCGGGATCGTCTCGAACGGCTGGTCGAGCAGGGGGGTGATCCGTGTCAGCAGCCGCACGCTCGTAAACGGGATCTCGCGCCCCTGGCTGGGGAAGACGCTGTGGCCGCTCTGGTCGGTGCCGTAGTTGCGCTCGTATTCCTTTGCCACGAGGAACTTCCGCTTGCGCAGCCAGGCGCCGACGCGGCCCGGAGGGTTCTGGCCGAATTTCCGCTCGGTGATCTCGATCAGCACGGCCTTGTGCCCGAAGGGGAAGAGGTAGCCGCGCTTGACCACCTGGACGAACTGATCGCGGCCGAGGGTGGATCGGTGGAGCCATTTCTCCAGGGTGACCAGGTCGTCGGAAAGCTGCGACCAGTCGCCGTCCAGGTTCAGCCAGGCGCCGAGGGAGGTAAGCATCAGCCGGTTGGCATCGACCGCCTTCAGCGCGCTGTTCGTGACCAGGAGATCCCGGTCTTCTGCGGTCAGGGAGGCATTTTCGCCGAACGGGTCGGGAGAGACGCCGGGGGTGTTGTCGACCGACCAGATGGCGCGCACGTCGGGAACGGAAGCGGCAAGAGCGGAGGTCTTGAGCCTGGCGTGCCAGAGCACGGCGCGGGGGCTCGCCTCCATGGCGGTCGAGACTGCGGTGTCCCAGTAGCCGTACTGGTCCGGGGAGAGGAGGAGCCGGTAGGGCGCCTCGATGGCGGTGCTGTCGAGAAATGGCGGGTACTGGTCGCTGCCGGCGCTTTCCTGGGGGGCGACCGGCATGAACATGCCATGGGCGAGCCGGGCCGAAACAATGCCGCGTACCGCATAGTGCGGTTCCAGAGTCGTCGAGGGACTGATGGCACGGTCATCGAGCCTGGGCTTCAGGCTGCCGTCCTTCCAGTTGAGTAGCGCTTCCACGGTGTAGGGGATCTCGGTGATCCCTGACCTGAAATCGAAGACCAGCCGCGAGAGCCCGGCGCTGCGGTAGTTGATGGGGGTCGCTGGAACGGAGTCGGCGGTGGTCGTGGTGTCTTCCTTGAAAGAGCGCTCGCCCAGGCTTTGCGGCGGGAAGTAGACGACGACGCGCGGGACGTCCTTGGTCGAACGGAACAGACGGCCGGGTCCGGTACCGTGGAACTCTGGACGCAGGCCGAGGAACTGCAGCCCCAGGACCATCAGGTCGCGCGGACGGACGATCTGGGTGAGGACCCACTCCGGCAGGCGGATGCGGGCGTACGGATCGGCATCGGAGACCGCAATTTCGCCTTCGACGGACACCAGGTTGGGCCGTGCTGGAGGATGCCGCTCCCATTGGGCAAGGGGCCGACATAGAGGCTGGCGGGCTTGCCGGCCAGTGCCGGGATGTCGAGCAGCATGAAGCCGGGCTTGCCGGGCATCGGCCCCAAGAGGAGGCTGCAACGCTCGGTGTGAGCCGTGAGGGTAACCGGGGTGCGAAAGGCGAGCAGTGCCGCGCCGAGCCGGGTACCGTCCCCTTTGTACGCCGCGGCATAGACCGGCATCTGCAAAGGGATCGAGAACGGCACCATGTAGTCGTTCTTCAAGTCGGCACCGGGCTGGAACAGTATCCCGCTGGCAGGCGGGCCGACCGCGACAACCGCCCGGCGCACATCGCCGTCGAGCTGTTCGTCAGCCTCGATGAGGAGCCAGTGGAACGGCGGCACGGGTCTGACGAAACGCCACCCCTCGGTCCGTTCCGGCCAGAGCGGCATGTCGAACGCCTCCTGCTCGGGGATGAAGAGCGCCGAGCGGCGTTTGGCCGGGTTTGGAAGCGTGCTCGGCATGCCAGGCGCAAGGAGCGCCAGCGCCAATGCCCTGGAGCTGATCGTATCGCCTTGCGTGGTCAGATCGACAAAGGGCTGCCCGGCGCCGAACAGGAAAAGCCAGGACGGGTGAAAGACCGCATTGGTGGAACCGCCCACCCTGAGATGCATGCCGCCTGTGACATGACAGACGGAATCGTCGAGCAGGACCTTGGCCGTGGCCTGAGCAGTACCGTTCAGCCAGTCTGCCAGCCCCACCCGGCTGGAGAACCCGCAGAAGGCAAACGCCAGCTCCATCTGCGCGACGCCACCTTCCATGAAGAGCCGGGCCGTCAGATCGGCGGAGATGTCGAGACCTGGAAAACGCGCCCCGGTGAGGGTGATGATGATTTCGCCGCTCGCCTTCACCTCCACCTTGAGCTTGGGGGTGCCGCTGAAACGTGCGGTGTTGATACCCCAGTGGCCGCTGCTGCCGGTCGTCAGGGTCACCCAGCTTGAAGTATAGGTGACCGTAACCGTCCCGAGGACGATCTTCCTCACCAATGTGACATTGCCGACATGACCGGCCAGGCCCGGCTGGATCTCCCACCTGTGCAGGGTTGCGCCCGATTGCGAAACGAGGAATCTGCCGGATGCGTCGAGACGGAGATAGCTGTTGGTCTTCAGGACCGAGAGGTTAAGCGGCGTCGGATTCATGGCAATGTCCTTTCGAGGAATGCGGCCGGAAGCCGTCCTGGGAATGGGTGTGGATCATGACTGTGCGCCTTTTGTCCATCGAAGATTGCCTATATTCAAACCATCGGATCAATCAAATGGTCACAAATCACAAAAAAGCCTGTAAACAACTAAATGCCACACACTTAGCCGAGTTAAATGCCATTTTTGTCAGCTCATATGCCAGGCATGAGCTGCGATTAATTTGGATTAGTACACGACATCCCGAGAATTGGCAACAGCAAATCTGCTGAACAGATCAATTGATACTCTGTCCTTGCAGTATGCACATACAGTATAGAGCTGCTGTTTAGTGGAACTATGTCAATATGAGCACACTGACTGAATCAACTACCCCATACCAGGCGGAGAGCAGACGACATTTAAGCTATTGCGGGCAGTTGAACGAAAAAAGGCCCTTGCGCGGGCAAGGGCCTTTTTTCGTTTCGTCGGCATGACGAAGTATGAATGGTGGAGCTGATGAGGATCGAACTCACGACCTACGCATTGCGAACGCGTCGCTCTCCCAGCTGAGCTACAGCCCCACAGATGAATTACGTGATACAACAGGAGGCAATATACATTCAAACCCCCTCCGGCGCAAGGGGGAAATCAGCCCCCCTGGCTCGGCGGCGGGGGTTCCAGCGGGATGATGACCACGAACTCCACTCCGACACCCTGGTAGTTGTTGACCTGCAGCTTGCCGCCATGGTTGGTGACGATCCGGTTGGCAATGGGGAGCCCAAGACCGGTACCGCTCTCCTTGGTGGTGAAGAACGGATGGAAGATGTTGCCGAGCGATTCCAGCGGTATCCCGCCGCCGGTGTCCGCCACCTTGACCATGATGGCATCGCGGCCGGCGAGCCTGGCAGGCGATGCGGCGATCTTCAGCTCGCCCGGTCCCTGCATCGCCTCCTGGGCGTTGGTGAAGATGTTGATGAAGACCTGCTTGAGCTGCTGGCAATCGCCGAGGAATGAGAGAACCTTGGTGGGAAACTTTCGGCTGACGGTTATCCGGTTCTCCTCGAAACCGAGGGCAACCACGGAAAGGGCCTCGTCGATGATCTCCTGCATGGTGCAGACCGAGTAGCAGATGGTGGATTTGCGGGAGAAAGAGAGGATGTCGGTCAACATCTTTTCCAGCCGGTTCACCTCGCCAACAATGGTGGCAACGTATCCCCCTTCTTCTGACGCCTTGGGGAACTTCCGCTGCAGGCGCCGGGCAAACCCGCCGATGGAGATGAGCGGGCTCTTCAGCTCGTGGGCGATGCCGGCAGCCATCTCGCCGATGGTTGCCAGGCGCTCGCCGTGCAAGAGCCGCTCCTGGGCATCGCGCAGCTTGCGGTTGGCATCCTCGATCCGGTTGTAGAGCAGCGAGTTCTCGATGGCCATCCCGGCCTGATTGGTGAACAGCTCCAGAAAGCGGAGGTCGTCCTGACTGATGGTCTTGTTGCTGCAGGGGTTGTCGACGACCACAACCCCCACCACCTTGTCCTTGGCCAGAAGCGGCATGGCGGCAAAGGAGCTGATGCCGAATTTCCTGATGAATTCCCGGTCGACGCGCTTTTCGCGGCCGGTGTCCGCCACATAGACCAGGCGCTTCTCCAGGACGGCCCGCGAGGACATGTTTTTCACCTTGCTCAGTTCGAGCCTGCTGGCCCTGACCTGGGTACTGAATTCCGACTGCTGCTGCCGCTGCATCTCTTCCTCGGAGATATCCCAGCGGCTGGTCAGCGCACTCTCCACGTCGACAAGGGGTGTAGTCGGCGACTCGCGGGTAACCCCGAGCATCCCCTGCATGACCCCGGCACGCTCGTTGATGAGAAAGAGCATGGAACGTTCAAAGAGCGGATTGGACCCGCTGGTGAGCGCGGAGAGGATCAGGTGCATCAGCTTGTTGAGACGGATGGTGGAGAGCATGGTATTGCTGAGCCGGTAGAGCAGGGAAAGCTCCTTGAGCTTCTGATCGTTCTCGCGGCTCAGGCGGACGGCCTGCTGGTAGTTCGTGGCGCCGGTGATGGCGTTGGAAATCAGCACGGCCATACTCTCGAAAAGTTCCCGCTCTTCTTCGGTGAAATTCTGCCAGGTCCCGGCCTGCCCGCGTCTGCCGAAGAAGGTCAGGGTACCGAATATCCTGTTCTCGAATTTGAGCGGCACACAGACATAGGAGGGGGGGAGTTCGTCTTCGGAGATAAGATCGCTGATCAGGAGCGGAACGCCGCTCAGCCTGACCTTTGCGGAGCAGAGCTCCTCGATCCCCAGCAGGGTTTCCTGGTGGCGGCGCATGGCGTGACTGATGCGGTGCTGAAGAAGCGGCAGCATCCCCTCGCTCCCCATCAGCCGGAAAACGGTACAACAGGAATCGCTCTGCTGATGGCAGGTATCGAGGATGACGGGAATCAGGGTCGCAGGGGGAACGGAGCGGTTGAGGAGCGCGCCCAGTTCGCTCAGCATGGTCAGATTGCCGATGCGCCGCTGCGATCCACTGGAGATCCCGATCCGCTGGATGATCCCGCCAATGACGACGAGGATATCCTCAAGGGGTTCCAGTTCGCTGCCCGACGGCGGATCGGTTGCGGAGAGGCCGAACATGAGGACCCCGCAGACCATCCGGGAATCCCCTATGGGAAAGGCACAAAATTGCTTTTCCGTCCCCCGGCGCGGCTCCTGGGGATGAAGAGCGGTCGGCGACAGGCAGACCTGCTGGCGTTTCGCAGCACACAGGCCGGCCACCCCTTCTCCCAGCGTGATATTACAGTCAGACGATGCGCGGGCAGTCGCCGTAGATACCAGCTTCGCCAGGGAGCGGTTGTTCTCGTCGACGAGGTATATGGTTGCCGAGGTGCAGGCATAGGAAGAACAGAGAAATTTGGCGAGAGACTTGAGACGCTGCAGGTAGGAAAGGTCGGCGGCATTGGCGATTCGGACCGCTTTGCTCAGAAGGGTATATCTGTCCTTACCAGGCATGGTCACACCAGAGGCTCTTCCCCGGATAATGGAATGAGCGGAAGTACGGCTCGGTGGCAATGGCTAAGGGAGCTTCTCTTTCTGCTCCTGCTCCATCTTGCAGTCGATACAGAGGGTGGTGACGGGACGGGCCTTCAACCGGGCCTCGCTGATCTCTTCGCCGCAGACGTCGCAGATGCCGAATGTCCCTTCGTCGATCCTCTCCAGCGCTTCCTTGATCTTGTTGATGAGTTTGCGCTCCCGGTCGCGGATGCGCAACTCGAA